>NZ_JBGCBZ010000003.1:0-407679 GCF_041262585.1 Planotetraspora sp. GP83
ATCGCCTTGCTCGACACAAGTTGATCTACCAGAAGTCCCGTTCGCGTCCTCAAGGCCCTTGACTCAGCCGCAGACAGCCAAACGCAACGGCGTTGTGGTCTACTCCCTGCCGTCAGGCGACACGGCGACAAGTTGATGATCCCAATGGACGTAGCCCAACGGATCGGGACTCGCTCGGCCGTGGCGCTTCATCACGTGCAGCCCGCGACAACCGGCAACACCACGATGGCCGTATTGCGCGTCGACGTGGCGAAGCATGATCCGGACGGTGATCGCCCCTTCATCGGCTTTCGGGCTGATCTGGCACCTGAAGACCTACTGGAGGCGCTGCGCGGGTGGTGGGTGGGGACACCGGAAAAGATCGCGCAGGCTGGCATTCTCCCGGTGACACTCGGCGGATTCGTCGTCGCCCTACTGACGGGGCTGAACAGCTGGGACACCAAACTGACCGACAACGGCCTGGTGCGTCATCGTTTCAGTGCGAGGCTCGCAGGCTACATCAACGACCTCGACCTCGATACACCCCTCAACATGGTTCAAAGCGGCATACCTGGCGACCGGCGAATCGCCGACCACCTTCTCGGCAAGCGCCTCACATCCACGTCGGGCGGCCCAATCGCCTACGTCACCGTAACCGCCCCAACCCATCGCTCATGATGATCGATCTCAACAGAACCCATTCGCGCAAGCGGCGGCTGATCCCTTTCCTGAAGGCCAGGGCAAATGTATCTTGACTCGCACGCGTTCGCTCCGGCGGCTTACTGTCACAACAAGGAATGCGTCCCTTTGCCGCGGCGCTCTCGCACGCCGCGTTGGGCCAAAAGCCGGTTCCACCAACCGTTAAAGGTCGCCAGACTTGCCGTTCACCCTGGCCCGCCGTTCCTCGTGGCCCGGACGTGGTAGTGACAGCAGGACCATTTCTGGATCGACATGATGGACCCCTTCCCAGCGCGGTCAACTGTCCAGTCGATAGGAAAAACGAAGCGAGCCGCCCTCCATCCGGTAGAGTCCGCGCCCCGCAGTGCTGAAGGGGTTGGGCATCCTGTGCACGACCGTCCGCTCGGGCGTAAGAACCCATGTCACCGCGAGGACACTCCAGCGATTGCTCCCCGCATACCGCTGTGCGGCACGAGCCTCACTTTCCCCAAGCTCCACCTGACCTCCATCAGCTTGGGTTGCCTTCACCTCGAACATTCGGGCGTGGTTGCCGGTGCCCACCTTGAAGTCGTAGCCGAGGGTGTCATCTCCGGTAGAGCCGGGAAAGGCTTTCCGACGGTTGGTGGAGACCCAACTCTCCTCTGTAGTAGCCGGGTAGTTAGCGCGGAGCCATTCGTAGGCGATCAACTCGCCAGCGAAACCGATAGCCATGCGCTGTTCCAGGGAGAGTTCGTCGCGACGTCCACCACCCAAGCTACCGCCTTGACCAATCGGCGAGACCGAGCGCTGGCGTGGAGCAACAGGTTCCAGAGGCGCAAAGCGATTATTCCTGACGGTGATCCTCGGATTCTCGCTCAACCTTCGCCGCAACTCGTCGGCTAGGTCCGTGAAGTCTCCGGATCCAGCATCGAACTCGCGTTCGCCAAGGAGAATGATGCGGCGTCGCCGGAGTTGTTCCTCCCGAGCACGCGCGGCCGCCGATTGTTGAGCGGCAAGTGACTCCCGGGTGATTCCATGTGCTTCTGCGGCCGTCGTCAGCGGCATCCCCGAAGGCCAGTGCCCCAGGACGGCCAGCCACGCGACGACGTCGTCCTTGCCGAGGGGGCGGAAGTCCAGCACGCCGCATTGGTCCAGTAGGTCAGCAACGTCGCCCTCCAGTGCGGCGGGTAGGAACCGCCCCGCAGCTCTAATCAGTGTTCTGAGCTCCGGAATGGTCGCCTGGACGAGGGTTAGATTGTCGATGCGCACTCGATCCAGGTCGGGCAGCTCCACGCGCTGCTCCGGTTCTGAAACTATGCCCAGACGGGCGGCAAGGGCCGAGCCGATATGGGCGTCAAGATATTCGTTCGTCACGTTGTCCACCGTGAGGGCCCAGGAGTCGGGCACGGTGATCCATTGGAGCGAGCGGAGCTCAGTCCAACCATTGATCGGATCACGGGAATCAAATTTGCTCAGAAAAGCCCGGCGGAGCCGGTCAATAATCGCGGTCCGTCGCTGACCCACTCGCCTCCTCATCGCATCCTCGTGGACGTCTGCACGGCTGATCGGCTGGTAGCGAGGGGCGAGCTCAAGGAGCGTCCGGTTGAATTCAGCGAAATCAATTTCCAGCACTTCGCGCAATTCGTCGACCGTACGAACTGTGCGGGCGGTGCGTATCAGCTGGTCGGAGGCGAACGGAAGACGGGCCTCGTGCTCGGCGAGGAGTACCTGGAGCTGATTGGCATCCGAGGGGCGCGGGTCCGTCAGCTCCCGCGCTTCGTCCATACCCAAGGTGTGCACGAACACCGGGTAGAGACGAACCAGGATCTCCGCGAGGGAGCCGTCAAGTCGCCTGCTCGTCTCCTCGTACTGCGACAGCGAGACGTCCAGCGCAGCCGCAAGTTCTTCTTTCGCGGGGTCGGCAGGGTCGGCGTAGGAGTCACGCAGGCGGCGCGCCGCCAATTGAAGCCGAACCGCGAAGTCCGGCCTGCCCAGCACGTGGCTGATGGCGTCCGAGAGCTTCTCCAAGGACTCCCAGTTGAGCTCGTTCGCTAAGCTCCGCGGTGCCGCGATGACGGGCACATCATCATCTGGGAGGGGTAGGACACCGCATTGGCGGGCAGGCAGCTGGACAGGCGCGCCATCGAGGCGAATATTCAGGGACGCGTACCCGTGCAGGCGAATTGCGCGAAATGATGCGACCAGATCCGCGAGTTCACCCTCAGTTGGCCGGATGGTGCGCTGGTGATGGTCGGCCAACACTCCGATGACGTTGGGCAGCCACGGAAGTAGTGCGTGAAGCGGATCCCCGAGTTCACCGTAGATCGGCGCCTGGCCATCGATCTCAACAGCCAAAGCTGCGGCATCGACGTGCTTGATCTGCCCTGAGCAGAGCCGCGTTAACAAATAGGCCACTCTTCGAGCTCGCCCGGGAACAATGAGAAGAGCATTCTCCATCTCCCGTATGAAGCGCACCGTCAGGTTGTCGCGTTCGTCACTGACGTACAGGACTCCTTCGCCCTCAAGCAGATCAGAGAGCCTGATGACGTCCAGTGCCTCGTCCCGCTCGATGAGGATCAGAGACTCCAGCAGCGGCTGGAGCTCGATTTCCGAAAACCCATATAACCGGGAGCGGTCAGCCAACCGTTCCCAGCATTCTCGATTGGCACGTTCGACAGAGCCGCGATCGTGCACTCCGACGGTGCCCGTCGCCACGAGTTCTCCAAGTGCCACAAGGCTTCTTACGCTGTCTTCGGGATTGCCCCATGTCGGCATTCCCACGGCCCGGAGTCTATTTTGTATGGCGGAGTTTTTAAGAAAGTTCCGCATCTTGAGATGCACCCTGCGCAGGGGGATGAGGTCGTCCTCATTGTCCAACGGGACGTGCCACACATCTGCCGGCCGCGCAAAACCCACGGTCCTGTCCGACTTCCGTACCGGCAGCCAAGGTTCGGTACGGAGGAACGCACTCAAGGGTGTGGGGATCTCCCAAGTGTCATGGTCCCGAGTGGTGCGACTGACCCACTTGCTGATGAAGTGATCATTAGTCCACTTGGCCAGGCCGTCGAGCACGAGCCGGGCGTAGGCGAGACGGCCCTGATCGCTGAGTTGGCTGACCACGCCCTGACCGGGAAGACGGTAGGCATGGCCGCCTGCGTAGTATGACTGCGGGCGCCGCGCGTACATCCCAAGGCGTAGGACTTCCGGTTCCCATTGCCTCCTCACGTCGTCAGGAGTGTTTGCGCCTTGAACGACAGCCCGGCCTCCGGGCGCGTAGATGTACGTGCTCGCATCGGCGGAGGAAATGGGAATCAGCCCATCAGTTACTCCAAGGGCCGAAAGGAAAACACGCCACTCTTCCTGGGTGCCGCCCTGTCGCGTGAATTCTTCTGAAGAGGCTACGAACCGCACTTCCAGGGCTTTGAGGTCGGATGAGGCGTCGCGCCCCTCCTCGACCACGGCCGCCAGATCGTCGCCGTTCGTGTCGCGCCAGCCTGCCCCGAAGACGGCATCGGCGGCGGACAGCAGTGTGCCCGACCTTGTGGGCACGTGAAGCCCGAGATCCTTGACCGGCAAGGAAGTTCCTTGCCGGGAGCGGTAAAGCTGGAAAACGAACTTGAGCGACTGGCGATGAAGATCTTGGGAGGAACTCTCCCGGAGCGCGTCTCGAACATGCTGAAGAAGCTCTTGGATATCGAACTGCCGGACAAGACCGAGGCGCACAAGGAAGGCGTGCGCGTCTTGCCGGTTGGGCTGCCCAAGCTCATTGCTCCACCGTAGGCCCTGGTGGACGTAGAAGAGTCGCTTTCTCAGCGCGCGGGGTATGTGGATGCCGTTCAGGCCTGCCTGAGCGGCCGGTGTGGGCTGGAAGAACGCCTCATGGCGTCGTCCGGAGCTGTCAGCCTCCGACTGGTGTTGCCCGTTAAAATGCCGCAATCTGCCGTCGTCCGCGAGTAACAACCTTCTACCCCGCAACACCTCAACACGGCGCCGCTCAAACAGCCGGAAGATATCGATGTAGAGGTCATTCCACAGCTCGAGGGGTTCATGGTCGCGGGGCGGCTGGAGCGCTGCCACCATCCGTTCTACCTGGTCGGCGAGGTCCTCGTCGGTGGGCGTCAAGGAGGCGCCGAATAGCCCGCATAGTCTGTTCAGCCGATCCAGTCGTGCGGTGCCGACCCCGGGGTCAGCCACCCGGATTCCGGCTCTGCGGGCAGCCTCAATGGTGAGCACCTTGGTATCACGACGAGGCCATAGCACCGCACTCGCCGGCGTATCCCAGAAGAATCCTGGGGGCTCCTTACCGAGTACCGGAACCAGGGCAATGTGTCGGAATTCGCGGTTATGAACACGTCGGGCAGCCTCAGAAAGGAGGCGTACGGAGTCCTCCGTGGGGTCCCAGTTGACGAGATCGACCGCTGTCCGGCGAAACTGGGCATCGGCTCCCCGCTTCAGCCGATCAGCGGCCACGAGGCAGGTTTCGGCGGTCGCGTTGAGGAGCATTGCATTCAGCTGATGCTGCCGATCCAACGCGGTACGGTCCACTTTTGTGAAGAAAGGCGCATTGAGATGTCCGCGGAGTGGAGCCCGCACATCGTCGCCGAGCGGGAGGAACGTGTAAATGCGGCCCTGGCCCTCCCACTGCGCCCGGCTGTCTTCCTGAAGTGGCAAAGCGATCTCGATGACGGCGGGTTCCGTCCAGTCCTGCCACGACTCGTCCAGATCGCCAAGCGAGACGGCCAGATCGACGGTCTCACGGAGCTTGGTGTCGGGAATCCGGCCGCGGGCTACCAGGAACTGGCCCAGGGCTCCCAGGTCGACCTCGGCGAACGTGACGGTGGGAAGGTGTTCGCCGCCACATTCTGGCCCCAGGCCAGCAATGTCCGCTGCGCGTTCCTGCCTGGTAAGGACAACGTGCTGGGATTCGTCGCTGTCCGTGCGACGCTCAAGCGCCAGCCGCTCGAGGCGGTTGAGGAAAAGCAGGACCGGGACATCGGCAGTGGCAAGTTCGGTCCAAAGACGAGTCGCGTCATCGAGGGCGTTCTGGCTCTTCAAAGGCAGACGGATGACGGTCACGTACCCGTCGACGGCCAACGCCGCGCACTCCTCTGGGAGGTAACTGATCGGGAACGGCACCTGGAAGGGCGGCATTTCAGCGGCGGCCTTGGCGGCCAATTGCTCGTCGCCAAGAAGGTTGAGCAGGTCATCCGGAGTCGCGAAGCGAAAGCGATAGCCGCTCAGGGGTCTCTCAGCCGACTCGCCCGGTTGGGCGCTGAAGATCTCGGGTGCCGTGGTGAGCTCCAGTACGCTCCTGAAGCCAACACCCTTGTTACCGATGCCGTCGCCGACCGTCTTCTCGCTCATGGCGAACTTGCAGATGGCCATGACGCGTTCCCAGGTGAAGGGTGTGCCGCCGTTGGCGACGTAGAGCGTGCCGTACTCGCCCTCGGTCTCGTCGAGCACGATGTGAACGCGTCCTTCGTGTCTGTCACCGGCGTGGGCATCATGCGCGTTCTGCAGCAATTCAAGGAGAGAACGCCCTCTGTAGTCCCGAGCATTCGCCCAGGTTGCGGCCTTAAGCTGTTCCGCGATCCGCCAGGTCTTTGTCTCCTGCCACTCCTGGAGGATCGTCAGCGCATAACTACGAAGCTCCTGGTCATGACTGCCCTGCCTCGCGCGCTCTTCCGGGCGGAGGTCGCTGTCCATCCCTGCTTCAACCATGGGTTCCTCGCCTGCCGTGTGCGTTGGCGGAACCGTAACGCACACCTCCGACATTCCTGCTCACAACGCCTGAACGCCCTTGGTGGACCACGACCTTCCCGAGGCTGAACTGGAAATGTTGTCGGGTACGCCGGCGACGTCGGGCAAACTGTAGCCGTGGAGGGACCGCTGATATGGAATAGCGAGCGTCAACGGACTGCGATCGGCCGCGTTGGACTCTCTGCCCCCGCACGCCAAGCCGTGACTGATCTGCAACTGGGTTCGGGAACTTCGGTACTCGACTACGGTTGTGGTCGTGGCGCGGACGTAAAGGCCCTGCGACAGCTCGGCCTGGACGTCGTCGGATGGGATCCGGCTCACCACCCTGGAGGCCACCTCAAACCCGCTGACATTGTTCTCCTCACCTACGTCGTCAACGTGATCGAAGATCCGACCGAACGACGCGGGACTCTTCGAAACGCATGGGACAACACGCGGACAGCACTCGTGGTGTCAGCGCGACTGCGGTGGGAGCGGAACCAGATAAAGGGTCGTGAATACGGCGACGGTATTCTTACAAGCCGCAACACTTTCCAACACCTATTTGCGGCCGGCGAGCTTCGTGACTACGTCGAGGATGTGACTGGCGTCCGCTGCGTGCCTTCAGCACCCGGCATCGTCTATGCCTTCAGAGACGACGAAGCTCGGCTTCGTTATCTCGCCCGCCGGATCACACCCGATGTGAAATGGCTGACGTCCGAAGATGCAGCTACTGCCATCGCCGTCATCGTCGATTACCTGGAGCATCGAGGCCGCCTCCCCCGCCTGGAGGAAATGCCACAGCAGGTAATCGCCCTCCTCGGGCATCTGCGACCGCCCGAGCTCAACCGTCTCGCTCACCAGGCCGCCGATCCGCTCAAGGTTGAAGAAGCTGCGAAGCGATCCGCACTGGACACCCTCCTATTCCTCGCTCTCGAGCTCTTCCATGGGCGGGGTCCCGCGAGCAGCCTCCCGCTTTCAGTCCAACTCGACATCCGGGCGTTCTTCACGTCATACGCGGAAGCGTGCAAGCGCGCCGACCGGCTGCTGCTTAAACTCCGCGATGACGCTTATGTTCGGCGCGCAATGACCGGGTCAGTTGCCGGAAAGTTCACCCCGACAGCCCTGTATGTACACCGCCGGGCGCTCCACCGGATTCCCGTAGTACTCCGCCTATACGAGCATTGCGCCAGTATTGCCGTCGGCCGTCCTGCGGAGTGGACGGTTGCGAAGCTACGTCATCAAGGTCGCGGCGTGAGCTGGCTCGATTACCCCGATTTTGACACCGACCCGCATCCTCGTTTGGTCTCGTCATACACCGTCGACCTTCAAACACTAAAGTCTTCATTCCTGTCCTATGCCGACTCCCACAACCGTCCACTTCTACACCGAAAGCATGAGTTTCTTGTACCGGATGATCCTGATGTGCCCAAGTACCGCCGCCTCACAGACGCGGAGGAACGAGCAGGGCTCTACGAACATCCGCATCTGATCGGGACGGAGGAAGGATGGGAGAGAGAGCTCTACCGATGCGGGCGTTCCCTTAGGGGACACCGGCTGATACGTCGCCCAGATAATCAGGGATCAGTTGACTCCGAGACCGATTAGGACGTTCGGCAAGAGCCCGGCATTCACAGCTCTAACCTGTCCCAGGTATTGGCGAGGAAGCACCGCCGGGCATCTCATGGAGTCCCGGCCTGTACACCGCCCCTGATAAGAGAGTCGATGGGTCGGGTCCTCGTTTCCGGGAGGTCGGCGACCGTCGAGCCGACGGCTCATGCCCGGTCTCGGTTCTACAGCAAGCCGACGTGGCGTAACGGCTCGGTGGTTGTGGGATCGGCGAAGCAGTGGCCGTGCTCCAGGCTCTTCAGTACGAGCTCGTTGTTCACCTTGTCGACGTGGAAGGTCGACCAGCTGCGGCAGGTGGGGCAGATCCGCCCGGTGAGAAAAGGGCGCAGAAGGTGGAGCTGATAATTGCGATCGATCACGTAGAGGCTCCCGCTCTCCAGCGCACTGGTCGGGTGCTTCATTGTCTCGGTGGGTACGACTGGGTGGTCGCCCATGAGGCGCTTGAAGCTCACAGTAGCTTGACTCCGGAAGGCATCCCAAGTTACGCCTGTGATCTGGATCAGTGACCAGTCGGCCAGGAAACGGGTGTGCCTTAGCATCAGCGAGAGATCCTCGAAGGACTCCTTAAGGGTTTGGGGGAGTTCGACCGAATCAGCGCGACGAAGGTGCGCCTGATTGTTACGTCGAGCCGAATGGCGCTTACGGGCGGCGCCGACCTGCGCGTCGGCGAACACGGCACCAAGCTCGTGCAGCGGGTGATCCGACCCGAGGCCACGGCGCTTCCGCCTGCCGGAGATTTCTTGGAGCACCGCAGTCCAGTCGCCGAGTCCGGGGCCGCCCGGGTCGTTGATGAGCTTCTCGCGCAGCGCGGTCACAGATGAGAGATCAATGCCGGCGGCGCGGGCGAAAGCGGCAGCGAGGAGGGCGGTGTAGCACAAGAGGATCTCGGTCGCGTCGAGTACGGCGTCGTAGGCAGGGCCCAGATCGTCTGCGCTCTTCTTTGCCTCGGTCTCGCGCCACCGCAACGCGATAGGGTAAGGAAAGCGGGTTCGAACGATATGTCCGAAGTCGTCAAGTTGGGCGGCGGTCTCAGCTCGGAGACGCAAGATCTGCCCTGCCTCGATGATGCGTTGACGGGCCTGACCAGTATCCCGGGCATCAGTGAAGATTGCACGAGCCAGCGCCACGGCCTGCGCGCTCCAATTGCCGAGCTGCCGCCCTGCCATTTCTAGGTCATTTAGGGCAGTCGCCAGTGCCTCGTCTGATCGCGGCAATGCAAGCGACTCCAAGTCTTGCTTGCGTAGGTGAACGAGGCCAGATGCGCGCGCAGCGTGTTCTTCGAGTGCGGATGAGCGCAAACGAGCCAGAATGAGGCGCATATGCTCCTCCGAGACGGAGCTGATTGGGCGCAGAGCCATGGTGTGGCTACCTGCCGCCGCAGGCAGGTCCTGCTTTCTGACTAGCGCTGCCCCAGCTCGGCCCGGGAGGAAGTCAGACCGGACGAGTACATCCCCGACTCGTAGGTGGTAGCGCTCCGGGATGCCAGAGCACCACAGGTCACTGTCGGGGTCTGGCTCGGCAATCGTCCCGTCCTCCTGGATATCCCGCCCGCGCAGAAGGCGGACGCCCTCTGGCACATGGGCTTCACAGAGATCCGTCGACTGCCCACCGACGCCTCGCTCGATATCGAAGACCGAGGCCACGGTAAGGTCATCGGGTGATTGCGAATCCGCGCTAGCGTAGGACCACCCTTCGTCCGGTAACGCTGTCTCCTTCGTTACATAACCGTAGGTCGTGCGGCCCTTGGGCAGCTTCAGAAGCCTCTCCAGGTCCTCCTCGATTGAGCTCCTCTCGCCGCTTCTGGGCACCCGGAAGACGCAGCTTTTCACCGTCTCGGTGGTCGTCGGGCGTAAAACGACGACGGCCGCCTCACTCGCCCTGTGAAGCTCTGGAAGAGCTCCCGTTGAGTAGAGGATGAACACGGGTCGCCACTGCCCGGAGAGCAGGCGGCGAAAGCGCACCCCCCTCTTGGCTTTGGAAGCGAGGTACTTCGCCGGCAGCAGCATCGCCAGCAGTGCCGGGCCTCCGGGAGCCGCTACAGCCGCGACCGCGGCTTCGAACCGGACAGCGGCCGAGTCGGCGCCCGAGTCCTGGACATTGTCGACGGGGTCACACAAGTCCGCGAAGGATGGAAGAACGAGCACCGGCGCAACGGGCAGGAGTCCGTTGATGCGGCTCGGGAGGGTCTCCCACGTGTTTTGGTCCTGGACGGGCCAGTCAGCGGGAGTCGACAGAGCCGGGCTAAAAGTCCGGACGCTACCTACTGTAACCACCGTGGGCGAGTCACTGGTGTAGTGCCCCAGCACTGCAATTAGCGCCTCACGGAAGGCAGCGGAAGCGTCCGACGCCGGAGCAGCGACGTGCTCTCCCGAACGGATCATCAAGTACCCCCTGATGGTGCGACGCTGGGAAAGCGTATGTCGATCGGGAGTTGGCTGCACCCCGTTCGGACCGCTGCCGCTACGGCGGCGAGCGGTCCTGTCAACGCATGTCGCGGGCCCCGTGGCCCGAGTTTCGGTGCCCGGCTCGGTCCATGCCAGGCGGTGCTCAGCTCTCAGCCACGTCGGCGTCGGCGGGAATGAGGGCGAGCAGGTCTTCCTGTGCGACCGGGTACCTCTCCTTCTTGAGGTCTTGGTACGCCCGAAGGGCCCTGGCCACCTGAACCTTGGTGCGAGGGGCGATGTGGGCGATGAGAAGGCTATATAAGAGCTGGAGGTGGTCCTTGCCACTAGCCATCTTGCCCTTGGTACGGCCGTCGGGGGTATCGATCCACATCGCGGAGAAAGGTGCCGCGACCATGCGCCAGTCCAAGCTGGCCAGCCGCTTCATGACGTCGTCCCACCCGAGCGATTCCTGCTCGAGGACGTGCCGGATTGCCTTGGCGACGGTTACCTGAACCGCGGGGCGCATAAACGGATGCCCTGATCCCTCGCGGCCCTTGGGGGCGCGCACATCCTTCGGCGACTGCGCAGCGAGGTAGCGTTCGCGAAGGTTTCCGCAGGCGCCGAGGAGATCATCGAGCCTACGCGCCAAGATCTCGTAGCTCTGCTCAAGGATCTCGTCGGCGACTCGCTGCTTGGACTGGTCGGCTGTGCATGGGAGGTCGTACCCGATCTCCTTGGCGATGTCGTAGAGCACGCCGATGGTGCTCCAGGCCGGGCTGCTTTGGTTGATGGAGCGCTGCGCGAGAACGAGCTCTCCCTCGTCGCCGACCTTGCTAAACACGAGCACGACCTTGTCCCTGCTCAGGAAAGAATGTTCGTCCAGCACACGGCGGGTCAGGATGGCGAAGCTGTCGTCTTCGTCGAGAGCGATGTTCTCTTGGGTGCTTGTGGCCTTTGCGTTGCGGTTGATGTTCGTGAACAGGCGCCGGGTTCGCTGCCGGCCCTCAGGCGTGTCGAAATGAGGGACGACGATCACGCTGATGTCCTCTGAGCCGAGGTTGGGGTCCCGCTTCACGGCGTCCTTGATGGCCTTAAGGCGGTGCTGGCCGTCAAGGGCGAAGAACTGCTGCGTGCCGTCGAACGTCAGAACGCCGAAGTTGCGGTCGATGCCGGCGAGGATGGCCTGGTTTTCGGCGTCGGCATCCATCTCAAGCTGAAGGTAGATGGCGTTGCCTCCCCACACGGCGACGATGATGGCACCGAGGAAGCGGTTTTCGTTGGTGAGCAGGTAGTCGGTAATCTGCGCGGTACGGTCCCCGACACCGCGCTGGATCATGGTGCCGAGGTCGCGGTTGCCGCCGAGTTCATGGGCGAAGTTAATCTCTCGCGCTACCTGGGCGTAGCTCATTAGACAGGAGTAGTAGGTCCAGTTGCCTACCTTGGCTTCGAAGGCTGGCACGAAGGTTTTGGAGGGCATGGGAATCCTCGATCGGGATGGAACGGTCCTAGTTAGGGACAAAGGGCAGGGCGAGCGGTAGTGCTGACCCGGGCTCGCAGCCGTGGGCGGTTCTGGCTGTTGAGTGGCGGGTTGTATAGATTGATCAAGCGACTCTCCAAGTTTTTAATCTTGGAGCGGTCTTCGACGGTGGCGAACCAGAACTCCAGCGGACGCAGCGCGAGGTAGTGGGTAAGTCGCGCAGACCTGGTCGTGGGCGGTTCCTGGGTCCACAAGGCTTCGGGGTCGCCGCGTAGGTGCCTACGGTAGTCCTTGAACCGGTTCCGGATTGTGTTGCCGCGCTGTCCGGCCCCTCCAGCCTGCCCGATGTAGAGGACCTGATGGAAGCTCGCTTGGGAGTTGTCGGCCATGGCCAGCCGAATGGATGGGCGCCATACGAACATGTACAGGCCAGGCTGCTCCGGCAAGATGTCTGTCAGGCTCGCGACAGCGACTTGGACCTCCCACGGTGACGCTTCCACCCTCAGGTCGTCCTGCAGCACCCTGTGTGCAGGAACATCCAGCATTGGCGCGATGCCTAACTGGATCTCCAGGGCCGGACTGCTCTCGATGCTGTGACGTATGACGGAGCGTAAGAGGGGCTCAGGTGTCGTCATACCGCGAGCTGCTCCGGCTGCGCTTGAGAAACATATGCGGCATCCTTGCACGTGCCTCTGACACATGACACCTGAAATGAGGAAGGCGCCCGGTTTGTGATGTTATTTCATACCCAAGCGCCTTCAACGACTCCGCTGCTAGTGCTATAGGTGGCAGACCGCGCAGCCCGCTTGATCGTCGTCCTCGTCGTGGGCGTCGGCGAGGATCTCCAGCAGCGGGCGATTCGGCTTGAAGCGCTTCGCGGCGCGTTCAAGTGCGGCTTGGTGCTTGGCTTCGATCTCGTCGCGGCGTGCGATGAGCTCCTCGAGAGACTCGCCCTGTGACCAGGTGTATTGCCTGCCCTGCATGGCGGTGTGCCTGTAGTTAACTTTCTCTTCGTACTCTATGGCCTTCTCGAAGAGTTCCGGGTGGCGGTCGCGGAGGCCAACCCATTCGTGCTTGCGTTGGAAGAAGCAGAAGTAGCAGCCGGAGCGGGTGCGCCACTCGTAGTAGGCGGGCAGGCCGATGCCGGCTTCATCAAGGATGCGGTCGACGCCAGCTCGGTCGATGCCGTCTTCTCGGAAGGGGAAGACGGCCTTGATGTTGGGCTTGGTGCTGACGTAGCCGAGGCGGTTCTCGTCGGCGCGGATGGCGACGTAGGAGATCACCTCGTCGTCACCGACCCATTCCTCCAGCGGCTTGATCTTAAGGTTCTTGGTGCACCAGCGCATTTGGGGGCTGGGGAGTGTGCCCTGGTAGACCTCGAGCCAGTGGTCGAAGTCTCGGCTGGCGTTGAGGCGCACGATGGGCTTGCCGACGGCAGCTTCGAGACGGTTGAGGTACTCGTAGGTCTCGGGTAGCTCGGCGCCGGTGTCGCAGAAGAAGTACTCCATGTCCGGGACGCGGTCCCGCATGTAAATTGCGAGAGCGGATGAGTCCTTGCCGCCGGACAGGCCAAGGACATGGCGTGTCTTGCTGCCGGTGGTGCTCACAGCATTCCTTCCTTCCTGGCGAAAGTGTCGCCGTCCCTCGCGGCCAGGCGTTCGGCCAAGGCGGCGAGCAGGATGCGGGCCCCGTCGGGCCCTAGCGCCTCTTCAGCCTGCCTGATGACACTGACAACGAGCTCGTCAGCTGCCCGGCGGGATTGCTTGGGCACGTGGATGAGGGCGCGTTCCTCAGTCCCCTGCGGGGTAGTGAGCGTAAGCAGACGGGTCTCGATTTGCTGAGCTGCAGATGCCGTGTTGGAGTCGATTCCCGGCACTTGGCTTACCTCGTAGAGGTGACCAACACGGTCGAGAGAGCGGGCTACTTCTCGGACCTTGCGCGGGAAAGTCTCCGCGTCGGCGTCCGTCCAGTCTCCGAGGGCCTTGTTAGCCAGGCGGATGATGATGGGGTCGAGCCAATCTTCGTCAGACAGTGACTCATTGAGCGCTCGAGAGACGAAGCCTTGGAGGCTGACTTCGAGTTGGGCATCGGCGAAGCCACTTAGCCGCTCAATCAAGCCGGCCCTCAGCTGTTGGATGTCTGCCGAAAGGCGAAACTCCTTGCCGAGCGCCGCCATTACCTCCTGGCGCAAGGCTGCGCTGGCACCGGACAGGTCGTCAAGCGACTTGGTGAGGGCGGTCACGTATGCCTGTGCGGTCTGGTCGTCAGCCGGTGTGTCATGGTCAATCGCGGGGAACCCGAGCGCCTTGGGAAGCGAGGCGAAGATCAGCTCGTCTGGGTCGGTGGCTCGTGAAAGGGTGCCACGGATCGCCAGTGCCTCCGGGCTGAGGCGCTTGGTCTGCCGGGCGTAGGGAGTGAGGACCATCATCCGCTCCAGGATCGTTCGCGTGACGGCCAGGAGCAGGGGGTTGCGTGCCGAGCGGGAGCGGGGAACGTCGACGTTGAGGGCTTTGGCGAGACCGTCGACGACAAGTCGGCGTAGCCCGTGGCCGACGGGTGCAGCCTTGACAGTGAAGCGGTCCGGGTAGGGAACATTGAGGCGTTCGACGAGCTCCGGGGTAATTCTCGGACAATAGTTGCCCTCTTCGAAGAGGGCTACGTCCTCGGCCCGCAGGATTAGGGCAGCGACGACGAGGATGGGCACCACTCCAGCTTTGACGCCGTAGGGGGGCGCCATGAGCCGGTGATAGATGTCGACGATGGGCGTGGGTCGCCTGGCGTTGGTGAGCGCCTGTTCGAGAGCCTCCCAGGCGGGGATGACGCTAGGGTTCTTATCGGGGCTGGGTCTCGAGATCCCGTGGGTGAGGATGCTGTCGGCGTCCGTGCCGCTGCTCGCCTCTCCGGCGATGCGGTGCAGTCCGAGGTATTCCGTGACGCCGTGGTACATGGCGCGTTCTGCCGAGTAACCCTTCTCGTCGAATTCGAGGAGGTGGAAACCGGAGCGCTGGATCATCGCGGTGAGCAACTCTCGGCGGGCGCGGGCACCGTTGCTGGTGAGCTGGTGGCGGCCAGCCATCTCATTGCGGACGTGAGGGGTGAAGGGGTAGACGCGGTCGCATGCCTGGGAGGCTAGGCTGGCATAGCTACGGGCCTCGATGACCGCATCGGGCGGGTTACTGATGTCGCTTCCTGCGTTCCACAGATGCCACGTGGAGCGCGGGCTTCGCGGGTTGAATGCCTCGTCCAGGAGGGTACCGATGCTGTGCGAGATGTCCGCAGCCCGTTCGGCGATCTCGCGTGCGGCAACGTGGTCGATTGTGTCATCGTCGAGCAGCTCTTCGAGGGCCACGAGGTCGATGCCGGCTTGCAGGACCCGGCTGGACTCATCGGTGGTGCCAATCAACACTGGCAGCGGGGAGTTAACCACAGGGCGGGAGTCGAGGGAGCCGAGGTGGTAGACGATGAGGCCGTCCGCTGCGTCTTTGACGACCTCGGGCCCGTCGATTTTTTCGCTGCCGCGGCTGACCGCTGTGACAAAGTATCGGAGCATGCCGGTTTGCTGGCTGTGCTTGCCCGCGACGACGGCAGCGGGAAGACCGGTGCCTAGGTGCTTGCTGAAGTAGGCGACGACGTCGGCCGTCTGGATGCGGGCTGCGACCTCCTTGACCCGGGCGTCGATGTCGACGTCCGTTCCTTGCCAGACACGGTATTCGTTGCTGTAGGCCCGATGGACGACGAAGCCGTCCTCGACGAGTTTGTCTAGCCGCGCTTGCAGGGCCGTGAAGCGCTCGGGGTCGGCCATATCGACCGGGTCCTGAAGTGCGAAGTGGATCATTGAGGGCGTGGCGCGGAGCAGGCCGTCGACGTCGATCAGGTTGAGGATGCCGACCACCTTGAGGACCTCTTGGTCCTCAGCGGCGAGTCCGTGGGCTTCGCTGATCCGCATGTCGACTTCCAGCCATCGGCTCGCGTTGGAGGACGCGAGGATGGTGGTGCGGCCAGAGGCAAAGAAGTAGTCGTATAGCTGCGGCAGCCGGATGGTAGAGATGTGGTCGAGCTTCTTGGAGGCGAGGCTTTCTAGGGAGCGGCGCACCGTGTTTGGTTCATCGCTGGCGAGGAAGCCGGTGATGCTGCGGTCGTGCTGCCCGATCTGGGAGGCAAGGAGCGGGGCCGCGATGGCGGTGACGGGGTGGAGCGGATAAAGATCGGCGAACATCTCCGCGGAGACCTCGACGACGGCGTTTAGGCCGCGTTCCCTCCATGTCATTGCGGCGGCCTGTGACTGGGCTTCGATGAGAGTGCGGCCAGGCTCGGCGACGCGTGTGAAGTCGAGGCGGCGCCGCATCAGGTGGACGGCGTCGCCGAGGTTCGGGGTGAAGGTGACGTCTTCGAAGCGGCCTTGGATCTTGGCCCATTCCTGGGTCTGGACGCTGCTGGAGCGAGCGGCGTAGTCGGTGAAGGCCAGGTGCTGGAGAGTGAACATGAATAGGGGCAGGCCCGACGGGCCGGCGCCTTTCTCCGCTAGCCTCTGAAGCAGGTACACATCGCTGGCCTCGTCGCCCGAATTGGCGGAGCCGGCAGCGTATTCGAGGGTCTTGCCGAACTCGTCGATGATCAGAAGCAGCGGCGCGGTTTCGCAAAGGGCGGCAACCACCGCCACGAGATCGTCTGCCCGCGGCGTCTCGCGCCCAGCGCACACGGCGAAAGCTTGGGCGACCGTCTGCGGAAGGTGTGTATTCCATCGTCGTTCAGCAGCGGTGCGCAACGCTCGATAAACCGTTACAACGAGTGGCTCACGGTTCGCGGTGGCGACCGCACCGAGGAATCCACTCCCTGCAAGCTCGTCCCGGGCCCGGCTTAGCCGGGCCCCGATGTGCGGATTGGTGGCGGCGACTGCCTTCTCGGCCTCGGCCCGGCGGGCCTTGTCGTGTCCAAGGAGAGCATCTATGAGGTTCGACAGGGTGGACTTGCCCGAGCCATAGGGTCCGGTGAACGACCAGGCGCGGGTGCGCCCGAGGTCGTTCAGCGCGTTAGTGAGCCGCTCAAGAACATCACCGGCACGTGCTCCGACATAGGGAGAGTTGAGGTGGCGCTCGCGGACGTCACGTTCGAGGTTCGTGGACCGAAGTTCGGAACCGACCAGGACGATGCCTTCGGGGAACTGGGCACTCTTCGCGGTCATGATCCGACCTTCTCCTCGCTCAGTTCGAACTCCTCAGCCTGACGAGGAGCCGTCTTGCGCCGCTTCTTAGGGGCGGCACCGGTCAATCCTGGATATTTGCGGAGCCAGTCCTCCGGAGTGGGAAAGCCATCCCGACTTCTGATGCGCCCGTAGTATTCGTCCAGGACGTCCCAGGCCAGTTTCTGGGGTGGTTCCAAGTAGGCAAGGCTCCGTTGGCCGAGAGCTTCGACGATCTGCAGACCCGGGTGCGCGCCGACCAAGCCTTCGATGGCCTTGGTCAGCTCAGGCTCCCGCATACGGAAGGTACGGCCAGGAGAGCCAGACTCGCTTGCGAGCCGTGCAAGGGAAATGGAACCCGCATGCAACGACAGACGCGAGGCGTAGTCCAGGCAGGCGTACACGAGGACGGCAGCCGGGAGGTTCGAACGTGCGCCGCTGGTGAAGCGCCAGGTGCGTTCCCGGCCCTTGCCCTGCCCCTCGATTAAGCTGAGTTCCCGGAAGGGAGACATCAGCAGGTCTTCAAAACTGCCCGGAGACAAGGGGTTGAGCTCCTGGCCCTGTGCGTACATTTTGATCATGCAGTCCACGTCGCGCTTGATGGACTCCGCAGCCGGGCAGTCCTTCTCAGCGAAGTTTTCGTGGACGAACCGCGTGATGACGCTCTCCATCTCCTCGGTGCTGGCACGAGAACGCGGCGCGAGGTTGAACATGATGTACCAGCTCGGCGCCAGGCACTTGGCCTCGGGCTCGGACGACAGCAGCCACCAGTGCAGCAACCACAGACTGCCGGTGTCCTCTAGGTAGGGGTCGGCGCCGTCTTCGTCGAGCAACCAGCGCGCCCGCCAGGTTGGCGCGGCGAGTAGTGCGCGTGCGGAAGGGTCGCTGTGAGCGTACTCCTTGGTCAGCTTGAAGGCCCGCGACCAATAGCGCATGGCGTTCACCATATTTTTGCCGACCCCGAGCCGGACAGGCGCATCCTCCTGGTAGAAGATTTCGGGTACCTCTTTGACCTGGATATACGCCTTATGCAACCAGCCGAACCGGGGGGCGAAGGTCTCATGCCGATTGAATTGAAGTTCGACGGCGCCGGCTAGCTGGCTGTCTGACATGCACAGGCCTTTCGAGATCGAGAGCAAAGAGAGGCTAGGTGATCCATGCGTGTGTGGTCACCGCACGGTGTCGAAAGCGATCAACGAGCGGACATGCGTGACTGCTGCCGTAACGGCCTCTATGCCGCATGCGATGTCGCGAGGCGTGGTGGCGTAGCCGAGCGAGAAGCGGACCGTGGAATCCGCATCGTCCCGACTGCGCCCCATTGCGAGCAGGACATGGCTCGGGCTCGGCGCCCCCGAGGAGCAGGCGCTGCCCTCGGAGGCCGCCACATGAGGCATAGCGGCCAATACAGCATCGGCAGGCAGCCCAGGAAAGGTAATACTTGTCACGCCGGGAAGACGCGGAACGTTAGCTCCGTTGATCCGGAAACCCGGCACGCGCGCCAGCAAGCCGGCTTCTAGATCGTCGCGGAGCGCGGCAACCCGGACAGCTTCCTCCTGTATCTTGAGGCGGGAGGCTTCGGCGGCTGCACCAAGTCCGGCGATGCCAGCGACGTTGAGTGTGCCAGCGCGCCAGCCGCGTTCCTGCCCCCCGCCCACGAGTAGGGGGTGATACGGCAGCGAGGCGCCGCGGCGCAGGAAGAGCGCGCCCACACCCTGCGGGCCGCCAAACTTGTGCGCAGACAGCGATAGCAGGTCGACGTGCAGCGCTTCTAAGTCGAGAGGCAGGCGGCCGACATACTGCGTGGCGTCGGTGTGCACCAGAGCCCCAGCCGCATGCGCGGCTTTTACGATAGGCCGCAGGTCAGTGAGCACTCCCGTCTCGTTGTTCGCGAGCATCACCGAGACCAGGGCCACGCCTCGCCCAGCCAGGTCCTCCAGCGCTTCATCCAGCTTCGCCAGGTCGACGACGCCCTCCGCATCCACGGGAAGGATCACAAGCGCATCGGGGGTGTCTTGTGTGAGAGCACGGGCGATCTCCAGCACAGCCGGGTGCTCCACCGCCGTAGTCACAAGAGCCCCGCCCCGCGTGTATGCAGCGCGTAGGGCCAGGTTGTTGGCCTCCGTTGCCCCGGAGGTGAAAATAATCTCACTCGGGGAGCAGTGGAGTAGGGCGGCAAGTTGGCGGCGCGCCAAGTCCACTCGCGTAGAGGCCTCCTGCCCGGCGCGGTGCGCGCTTGAGGCGTTGCCGACACTCCGGAGTGCGGCGAAAGTAGCTTCGAGCGCCTCCGGACGCAGCGGTGCAGTGGCGTTGTAGTCGAGGTAGACCGGGTGGCCTCCGGAGGGCTCCTCCGCCATACTTGCCCCCTCACGCAATGGACCTACATCCATTCCTGGTCCCCTCTCTCGCCGGAGCTTTCCGTTCCGCCAGGAGTGCATTGAGATCCTAGCGGCACCCCACGACAGAAGTGACCAAAGTCAAGTTGTTGCACTCCGAAGGTCACTCCTGTACCGAACATACGCTCGGGACGGGATTGAGTCCCGCACACGAGTGCTCTCCCTGCAGAGCAGGGCAACTCCTTGCCGGACAAGTGAAGCGCCCGTAACGACCCGTACTGTCGGTGCGAAGTTCTAGGGTGAGCTCGTCGCCCACTGATCAAGGGGATGTTGAAGCGGGGCGGCATACAGAGAAAGGCAGATGGTTGCACTTCGCGCAGGGGGAGCTCATCCCGCATCGGAGCGCGCAGGAGAGGAAAGCGTGATCGATTCTCCGGGCATCGCGTTCCGAACGGTCCTTGCCACCGCTCCGGTCCCGTATGTGCGGCGCTTGCTGGGCGAGCATGTTTGCGAACTGTTGGAACTACTCCAGGGTAGCAAGGCGGATGATGACGCCCTCCGCACAGTGGCAGCTTCAGCAGTCTCGGCTGAGCAGCTTGTAGCCGATCCGGATGAACGCAGTCAGTTGCTGCAACTTCTGCCTCCAAACAAGCGGGAGGAACTGGCAGGGCGCCTGGGGCAGGCTAGCAGCACGTCGGCGACAACATTCCTGGCTGATCTGGACTGGTCGCTTGAGCAGCGCCGGCTTCTTCTCGGGTTCCTGGGGTTGGTGGTCGACCGTGCGCCTGAGCTCCCTGTCTCCGTGCTCCGTCCGGTGGCGCCGACCTACGGCTTGTTTCCATACCAGCGGACTGCGGCGAGCAAGGTGCGTCGTCTGCTGTATTCCGGGGAGCGGCGGACTGTACTCCACCTGCCGACCGGCGGCGGCAAGACCCGTACAGGCATGAATCTGGTCTGCGACCATCTACGGCAACATGAACCGACAGTAGTGGTCTGGCTGGCCAGAGGTCAGGAGCTTCTTGAGCAGGCTGCGCTGGAGTTCGAGCGCGCCTGGGCTGCCTTGGGCAACCGGGAACTCTCGGTCGTTCGGATGTGGGGTGACCACCCAACCGACCTTGACCACATCAACGACGGCGTCGTGATCCTTGGCCTCGACAAGGCTGGCGCAGCGGCCAAGTCTGATCAGACATTTCTGGACTGCCTGGCGTTGCGCACGACCCTGACCGTCTTCGACGAGACGCATCAGGCAATTGCTCCTACCTACCGGAGAGTCCTGGATGCGCTGACGCTGCGCAGCGACTCCAGTTTGCTTGGCCTCACCGCTACGCCCGGGCGTACCTGGGCGGACATCGCCGAGGACGAGAGGCTCGCAGAGCTCTTCGCCCGGCAAAAGGTCATGCTGGACATCGAGGGCTATGACAACCCCGTCACGGCTCTCATTGAACAGGGATACTTAGCCCGGCCCACGTTCCGTACCGTGGCCGCCGAGTCCGGCAGGAAGCTCAGCGCGCACGACCGGCGTCGCTTGGCGGCGTCCTTCGACATCCCTGACGCGATCATCGACAGGCTTGCTGAGAGCGTCCAATGGAACCTACAGATCGTGCGTACGGTCCTCGACTTGAGTGCCCACCACCGGCGTATCTTGCTGTTCGCCGCTTCTGTGAAACACAGTCGGCTGATCACGGCGATCTTGTCCATGCTGGGGATAGATGCCGAGCAGGTCACTGCCGAGTCATCTGTTCGGCACCGTGACAGGGTTATCAGCAGGTTCAAGGGCCCGGGTGCGAGGCCCATGGTCCTGTCCAATTTCGGGGTCCTGACGACCGGTTTCGATGCGCCGGCGGCGAGCGCCGCCGTCATCGCTCGCCCGACCCGCTCCTTGGTGCTCTACAGCCAGATGGTCGGCCGCGTCATCCGGGGGCCGAAAGCCGGTGGTACGCCCACGTGCGAGGTCGTCACTGTCGTTGACCCGGAGCTGCCTGGCTTCGGCGATGTGGCGCAGGCGTTCACCAACTGGGAAGACGTATGGAGGACTCTATGACATCTAAGTACTCGATCGTCACGTCCGACCTGACGGTCAAGGCTCTGCAGGACAGCGGGTACAAGTCGACCGCATATGCGATTGCTGAGCTGATCGACAACGGCATCGAAGCGGGAGCGGACACGGTCGAGCTCTTCGTCCTCGAGGGAACGCATTCGCCAACCGGGCGGGCTCGACGTCGTGTCGAGACGATCGCCGTCCTTGACAACGGCCATGGGATGGACGGGGAAACGCTCAGGCAGTCCTTGCGCTTCGGGGCCGGAACTCGGCAACATCGCAAGGGCATCGGGCGCTTCGGCGTCGGTCTGCCCAACTCCAGTATCTCCCAGTGTGATCGGGTTGATGTGTGGTCCTGGACCACCGGCCCGGAAAACGCCCTGCACACTTACCTCGACCTTGACGAGCTGCGCGACGGCCTTGAAGAGGTACCCGAGCCCAAGGGCCAGCCAGTGCCTGAGGAGTGGCAACGCCTGTCCCAGGCTCTCGGCCCGACGGGCACACTGGTGCAGTGGACCAGGCTCGAACGCGTACAGTGGCGCGGAGCAGAGACCACGCTCGCCAACACCGAGAAGTTGATCGGCCGGGTCTACCGACGCCTCATCAGTAAAGGCACGCGAATCCGGCTCGTCCCTGTCCGCGACTGGTTCGAACTCGGTAGCGCACGCGATGCGCTCCCCAACGACCCGCTATACCTGACAGCGCCTAGCGCAACGCCGGCCCCATTTGATAAAAAGCCGATGTTTCGCCCCTATGGGGGCGGCAACACCGGTGAACTCGGCGTTGAGCGGTTCATGGTTCATGGCGTGGACGGCAAGGAGTACCCGGTTCTGGTGCGGGCCTCCGTCGCCGTAGACGCTGCCCGGCGCCCGGACGTCCCAGGTGAAGAGTGGCCCAAGGAGATCTCTGCCACCATCAGTCCTGGTGATGCACCCTGGGGCAAGCACGCCGCCAAAAACCTAGGGGTCTCCCTGATCCGAGCCGACCGGGAGCTCGATCTCGATACGCACTGGACGAACTCGTACGACCCAGTCGAGCGGTGGTGGGGGATCGAGATCGACTTCCCCCCGCAGCTTGACGAGGTATTCGGCGTAACGAACAACAAGCAAGCCGCCACCATCTTTTCCAGTCTGTCCAGCTTTAACTGGCGGGAAGAAGCTGCGGGTCTGTCGTTCGAGGAGTTCCGCGAACAGCTCCGCGAAGAAGGAGACCGCCGCCTGCCCCTGATCGAGATCGTCTACTACATCCGCGAGAAGCTTCTCGGCAGGCTGCGTAGCCACCTTGACGATCAGACCCGGGGGACCCGGTCCAAGCGGAAGCGGCACGAAGAGGTCGAGGCGAAAGCGGAGCATGCCCTGCGCCGTCGCAAGGAGGAGACTCAGCCGAGTCTCACCGACCAGCTCGCAGAGCAGGTGACCGAGGAAGAGAGCCAGAAGCAACAGTTTGAAAGCCTGGTCCAGATCCACAAGTACAGCCCCGTCGATGCGGAGCGCATCATCGCGGAGACGAAGGCGAACAACCGCCACGTCCAGCTCCTTACGAGCCGGAACCCGGACTCTCCAGCGTTCTTCAACGTCGAGTTCATCCCGGGTGTGCTGCAGGTGTCGCTCAATATGGACCACCCGGCCTACAGCGACCTCATCGCGGTGCTCGACCAGGACATCGAGAATGCGAGCAAGGAGGAGCTAGCCGACCGCCTAGTCAATGCCGCCGACGCCTTCAAGCTGCTCCTCCTGTCGTGGGCCCGCTACGAGGATGAGCAGCCCGAGAGGCCCCGAGCGCGAGCCAAGCAGATGAGGCAAGACTGGGGTCGCATCGCCCGTGAGTTCCTCGCCCCTGACGATGACGATGAGGACGACGAGTGACGGATGATCACGTCTGGCAACAGCTCAAGCAGTTGTTACTGGGCGCGAGCCACCGGGTCATCCTCGTCGCTCCCTACATCAAGAAGGACCTCTTTCAAGCGGTGCTCGATACCATCCCCAACGGCATCACCGACATTGAATGCGTGACGCGGTGGTCCCTGGCTGAGATCGCTGCCGGCGTCTCCGACCCCGAGATCGCCGAGCTCGCCGCTACCGACGGTCGAGCCGTCGTACGGCTGTGCCACAACCTGCATGCCAAGTTGTACGTCGCCGACACGCGCTGCTTGGTTGGATCGGCTAACTTGACGGGCAAGGCGACCGGCCGGCTCCCCGCAGCCAACCTTGAGCTACTCCTCGAAGAGGACGCGAGGCACCCGGAGGTGCAACGGGTGCTCAGCGCCATCGACCGCAGCTCCGTCCCGGCGACGCCAGAGTTGGCCAGGCTCCTGCGTGAGCAAGCCAGCCTCCTACAAGCGGACGAAGAGGCGTCTCGAATCGTGATCCCGGGACAGCGAACCCGAGCCACACGCTGGCTGCCGGAGACACGACGTCCGGAGCGTCTGTATCGGGTGTACCGCGGACGCTATCGCAACGTTGGGCGTGACGTTCTCGCCGGTGTGCTCCGCGACCTCGCCGAGCTTGACATCCCTCCCGGACTTGCAGAGGAGCAGTTCGCGGCTAGCGTCCGCGCGCGTCTTCGTGAGCTCCCAGAAGTCCGCACGCTCAGCGAGGTTGGCCGCCTGAGCTTGGGTGAAGCGAAGGAGGAGCTGATAGGGAGCGGCACATGGACAGAAGAGCAGGCCCAACGCGCCCTTGAGACCCTCGGCGAGTGGCTGCGGTACTTCGACCAGGTCCATCTCGTGCCGACCGGGCCATGGGAGATCAGGCAGGGGAAACCGATCACCTGACGGGAAGCACAATGCCCCTCGCGGGAGCCGTCTACACCGAGCCTGCAACCTAGGCGGCCCTCGCTGCCATACAGTCGCCCACGATATCTTTGGACCAGCCCGCATACGGCGGTGGGCTTTCCGGCAGCCCGGGGACGAGAAAAGGTAGACCGTATGGCAGCGGCCCGCGTGCCGTATCTGCTCGGCCACGCCGAGATCGCCAGCCTCTTTGGAGTCGAACGGCAGACTTCTCGCAAGTGGCGGACCGACGGCACGCTGCCGGAGCCGGATCTCGTCGCCTCCGGTAACCCATACTGGCTGCTGCTCACCGTGCTGCGGCTCGCAGGTACAGGTGGTCGGAGGGTTACCACGGACCGCCTCGAAGCGTATCGGCAGAGTCTCCCTCACGGTTACGAGCTTCAGGCGCGCGACAAACTGCCCCCTATCGTCGGAACCAAGGAAGCCGGCCTTGTGCTCGGCCGGAACGCCCAGACAATCGCCCGGTGGCGCGATAGAGAGCAGATCGCTCCAGCTGATCTGGTCTTATCGCGCTCCCCTCTTTGGCTGCTGGACAGCCTCCTAGCCGACGCGCGCACGCGGGGTCGGGACGTCGACAACGAAGAACTCCAACTCCTTCTCGCAGGCCAGCGACCGGAACAACAATCCCGTGGTCGCCCCCCAAGCGTGCAGACAACCCGCAAGACTCCCAAGCCGCTGGCTGCCAGCAGGGTGTTTACCTCCGAACAGCAGGCCGACGCTGTGGCGTTTCTCCATGCGCTCCTGTCCGAAGGTTTCACCGTCGTCATCCGACCACAGCGCAGAGGCGCCTGACAGGCCGTACACCTGAGCGCACTCCGCCAGTCTTCGACAGCGACGTCTCAGGGCATCAGCCCTGCAGTTGAGATAAACAGTTGATGTACACGCGTCACATCAATAAAGTATCTCACACTGCGTAACGTGTCCGCGACACAGAGAGGCGAGGCATGCCCAGCATCGAGAGCTATACGACCGCCCTGTCGGACGACGCCGAAGAGAACTGTCTAAGAGTCGTTTCGTACGGGGGCGGAGTCCAGTCGACTGCCCTCCTAGTCCTCGCAGCCCAGAACCGTCTCCCCTACCGCACGTTCCTGTTCGCCAACGTCGGCGATGACAGCGAGCATCCCGCCACTCTTACCTACCTACGCGAGGTCGCTATCCCCTACGCAACGCGGTACGGACTCGAGCTGAGACAGCTCGCCCGCAAACGACGCGACGGCTCCACCGAGACGCTCATGCAACGGTTGAAGCGGACCGAGAGCCGCTCGATCCCCATCCCAGTGCGAATGGCCAACGGAGCACCCGGACGCCGCTCTTGCACCGCCGAGTTCAAAATCAAAGTCATTGGTCGGTGGCTACGAGACCACGGCGCCACTGCCGATGCCCCTGCCACGGTCGCCATCGGAATCTCGGTGGATGAGATCCATCGCGCAAACCGACGCCGAGCGGAACAGCATGAGCGCGTCGCATACCCACTTCTGGACCTCGGGTTGCGCAGAGCAGACTGCGAAATGGTCATCAGAGAAGCGGGCTTGCCCATCCCTCCCAAGAGCGCGTGCTTCTTCTGCCCCTTCAAGTCGGCGCAAGGATGGCGTCAACTGCGACAGGATGAGCCTGCGCTGTTCTCAGAAGCCGCTCGCTTGGAAGACATCATCAACCAACGCAGGAAGGCTCTCGGACGCGACCCTGTGTATCTCACGCGCTACGGCCGCCCGCTCGCTGCCGCTATCCCCGCGGACGCGGTGTCTGACTCGGTGGGTGAGTTGGACGGTAGCTGCGACTCGGGGTGGTGCATGACCTGATCTGCGCACCGCCAGGGCTACGACACCTCAGAAAGCAGCAAGTAGCCCGACCAGATCATCGCAATGGTGCTAGTGCCGTAGCAGCTTGGGTTTGCCCTGTTTCGTGGTGACACGCCGATCGAGGTCCCACCCTGGTCGGCGTGATCGCTTCAGACTCTGCTCGTGGCTGAACGGGTTCGCGTACGCGAGATCGATGACGATGAAGGTAACCGGCTGCTGCGCATCGTACGGCGTGGCAGCGGGTCGGTGGTGACCTGGCGGCGGGCGCAGATGGTGCTGCTGTCGGCCCAGGGCATGCCTGTCGCGAAGATCGCGCAGGTGGCGTTCACCAGCGAAGACCGGGTCCGGGACGTGATCCACAACTTCAACACCGATGGATTCGACTCGCTGTATCCCAAGTACAAGGGCGGCCGGGCGCCGACGTTCACGCTGCCGCAACGCCGTGAGATCAAGAAGATCGCCAAGTCCAAGCCGGCCGAGCATGGGTTGCCCTTCTCCCGGTGGAGCCTTGCCAAGCTGGCCGACTTCCTGGTCGCCGAGGGGGTGGTCGAGGACATCAGCCATGAGGGCCTGCGCGAGCTTCTACGTGCGGAAAGTGTGTCCTTTCAAGCCATAAAGACCTGGAAGGCCTCCCGCGACCCGGACTACCAGGCCAAGAAGGCCCGCGTCGAGCATCTGTACGCGATCGCCGACGGCGAGGTCGTCCCCGAGCCCAATGAGCCGACCGTGATCTTCTGCATGGACGAGTTCGGGCCGCTCAACCTGCAGCCGCGTCCCGGCAGGCAGTGGACCGACGTCGGCGGCAAGGGCAAGGATCCCGACCGGGATCCGCGTCCGCGGATGCGCGCCACCTACACGCGCACCCAAGGGGTGCGGCACCTGTTCGCCGCGTTAGACGTGGGCAAGGACAAGATGTACGGGCACATCAAGAAGCGCAAGCGGCGCACCGAGTTCCTGGAGTTCTGCCGCTACCTGCGCAGTCTTCACCCGGCCGAGGTGCGGATCGCGATCATCTGCGACAACTTCAGCCCGCACCTGACGACCAGGAAGGACAAGCGAGTCGGCCAGTGGGCGGAGGCGAACAACGTCGAGATCGCCTACACGCCCACCAACTCCTCCTACTTGAACCGGATCGAGGCGCAGTTCACCGCGTTGCGCGAGTTCACCCTCAACGGCACCGACCACGCCAGCCACCGAGAGCAGGGCAGCATGATCCGCCGCTACATCGCCTGGCGAAACCGCAACGTCGATAACCCCCGCCTACGCCAGATCGCGAAGAGGGCAAACGTGGCCTGACACGGCACTAGCTACGCCCAGCAGTCTGAACCGCTCCGAATCGGTGGAGTCTCCATCCGACTCAAAGCGGTTCAGGCTCCCTCAGGCCAGACGCTAGCAAGAGGTTGCAGGGTCCCCGGATCCCATTCGTACCTTTGCCAAGGCGCATCGTTCCGACGTCTCGAGTCACTCAAGTCCTTGGGGCTACGCATGCCTGTTGGATGCTGGGAGGTCGACGCCGAGGAGCTTGAGCAGTTCGGCTGTTGGGACGAGGTAGGCGACGCCGACGCGGATGATGCGGCAGGGGAACTCGCCCTTCTTCGCCAACTCGTACGCCTTGGTTCGGCCGAGGCCGAGGGCCCGGGCGGCGGTGAGCAAGCCGACGGTGGCCGGGAGCTGCTGCAGCTCGGCCAAGGTGAGGACCTTCATCTCTTCTCCCACGAGAGTGCTGGCCGGGTGAAACCGACCACGTCAGAACGAGTGGAATAGGACGCGTAGCGCACGACGTCTCCCGTGCGCGGTGCGTGGATCATCTGACCGGGGCTGACGACTACCCCGACGTGCCCCGGGCCGCCGACTCCTGGGTGCATGAAGACCAGGTCACCGGGTTGCTCCTGGCCGCGACCGACAGCCGGCCCCTGGCGCCATTGGTCTGCAGCGACGCGGGGCAGCAGGATCCCGGCGTACTGGTAGGCGCGCATGGTCAGCCCGGAGCAGTCGAAGGAGCCAGGCCCTTCGGCACCCCAGGCGTACGGCTTGCCGAGCTGCATGCGCGCATAGGTAACCACTCGCCCAGCGACGGCGCTGGACTCGACGGGGGACGAGCAGAACTCCTCCCCCACCGACTGCGGAGAGTCGGAGTATTCGCGGGCGTAACCGAGCACACGGCGCACGTACCAGTCGGTGTGGTTATAGCGCCAGATCGCCCGGTACAAATCGCCCGGTGCGCCGCTCGCCTTGAGGTACTTCGCCGCCGATGGGATCGCGTCGGCCGAGTCGTAGGCGTCCGTTCGCCCGTCGCCGTTCCCGTCTACGCCGTACGTCGTCCAGGTCGAGCCGAGGAACTGCATCGGCCCCATCGCGCCCGCATGGTTCGCACCATAACGAATCCCGACTGCAACACCGCGGCCGTGGTCACTCTCGGCCTTGCCGATGCCGGCGAGCACCTGCCAGGGGATGCCGTACGTCTGTCCCGCCTGCTGATATAGCCGCAGGTAGTCCGGCGGGATGTCACCCGCCTGGCCCTGGCCGCAACTAGCCGAGCCACTCAACACCGAGCACGCGAGAACCAGCCCGAGCGGCACCGCGATGACCAGGCATGCGGCCACCGCAAGCAGCCGCCCAGTCACCGGGACCGGCCGAGGTCACAGCTCCCGTGCGCGCTCTTTGGCCAGCCGGGTCGCCAGCCGTCCGGCGCCCGGCCTGTTCTCCTCATTCTCACTGCCCCCCGTTATCGGATGGGGCTGTCGTAGCACGTCGAGGACCGCGTTCCAGGAGTACCGGTAGTCCTTGCCGGTCCGCAGCGCCGGGATCTGCCCGGCGTTGGCCATGCGGCGGACGGTCTGGGCCGACAGCCCGAGCTTGGCGGCCAGCTCCTTCGTGGTCAGCACGTCCGGATCACGGCCAAGCGGCTCGGTCATCGTCACTCCTTGTGGTCGGCGGTCACCGTTTAGTTTCCCCCACGCGACTGCGACAGCACGTCTTGTGAATGCCTGAAGTCGGATGCAGCCGTTTGAGGCTGCTTGCGCTCTGGAAGGTACCCACGTAGCGTGACGAGCACGCTACTCACTGCGACAATCCATCGATACGACATCAGCA
Source organism: Planotetraspora sp. GP83 (assembly GCF_041262585.1). Classification (NCBI taxonomy): domain Bacteria; kingdom Bacillati; phylum Actinomycetota; class Actinomycetes; order Streptosporangiales; family Streptosporangiaceae; genus Planotetraspora; species Planotetraspora sp. GP83. The sequence continues at coordinate 29,099 of NZ_JBGCBZ010000003.1, forward strand.
AAGGGAGGGCAATCCATGCTGGTCAGCGCAGCTGTCGACATGCTTCAGATGGGGCCGGTGCCGAACCCGAAGCCGATCGCACCACCAGGGCTCGACAAACCGATCACGACGATCCTCGGCTGGGGCAAGTGGGCAGTGATCGTCGCAGGGGTCGCGGGCCTGCTCATCTGCGGCGCGCAGATGGCTATCGGCCGCAAGAACCGCTCCTCCTTCGCCGCCGACGGCGCCTCCGGCATCCCCTGGGTGCTCGGCGGGCTCAGCCTCGCCGCGACGGCGTCCGGCATCGTCGGAATGTTCCTGCGATGAAAGCACCAATCCTCGTACTGATACTGCTCGCGGCCTGCGCCTGCGGCACGTCACAGACGCCGACACCGTCACCCCGCCAGCCACATATCACCTGGCAGGACTACCACGGAGTACGGCTGCCGCTGTCGGACATCGACGGCCCGCGCGTGCTCGCCCACGATCTAGCCCAAGGCTTCTCCCACACTCAACAAGGCGCACTGCTCGCCGCGCTCCACATCGGTATACGGGCGAACTCCCAGTGGGGGCCGGCCGTATTCGAGCCCACCATCACCGAGCAGGTGACCGGCCCGGATGCCGACCGACTGCTGGAGCAGACACGGACCAACTACGAGGAGCGCAGGCAGGAAGCCGGACTCCCCCAGGGCAGCCCGCTCGGCAAGGCATTCGTAGACGAGGAGGCCTACCGGTGGGAGTCCTACACATCTGACGCCGCCACCGTGGATATCGTCAGCGCCGGTCCTGACCCGCGCGGAACCACCGTGCGCGCCACCACCCGCATCCAGGTCGTCTGGCAGGACGGTGACTGGCGCGTGGTGGCTCCGCTGGATGGCGACTGGGGCAAGATGGCGACCCCGCTCAAATCCCTCGGCGGCTACACCCCCTTCGAGGGGTGAACAGCCATGTCGTGCGAAAACTTGCTATCCCCAACGTGCTCAATCACTGAATACGTCATGGGGAAGGTGGCCGCGGGTGCCACCAACGGCGTACTCGACGAAATCGCCAAGGCCATACAGGACGGCGTCGCCTGGGTGGTCGGCAACACGGTGTCCTGGTGGCTGAAGATTCCCTCAACGGATCTGGCCAATGAGTCGGCTGTGGACCACCTGCGCCAGTGGACGCTGCCGATCGCGGTGGCAGTCGCCGTACTGGGTGTGATCAGCGCTGGTGGCCGGATGGCGCTGACCCGCGAGGGAAGTCCGCTGGTCGACGTCGGATCGGGCCTGGTCGTGATTGCGGCGACCTCAACCATCGGGGTCCTGACCGCGTCCATGCTCGTCAAGGCCGGTGACGCCTGGTCCAGTTGGGTCCTCAACGCCGCCGCTCAGGGCGACTTCGGGAAACGGCTGACGGCGGTGCTCGGCTTGGGTGCGGCGGCGCCCGGGGTCGTGATCGTCCTGGGCATCATCGCGATCCTGGTCGGCGCGATCCAGGCCACGCTCATGCTGTTTCGCGAGGCGGCGCTCGTCATCCTGTCCGGCATGCTTCCCCTGGCCGCCGCCGGCTCGATGACCACGCTGACCAAGCCGTGGTTTCGTAAGCTGACTGGCTGGATGCTCGCGCTGGTCTTCTACAAGCCCGCCGCCGCAGCCGTCTACGCGACGACCTTCACGATGATCGGCAAGGGCAAAGATCCGAGGACGGCCCTCATGGGCTTCGCGATGATCCTCCTGTCACTGATCGCCCTCCCGGTCCTGATGAAGTTCTTCACCTGGACGACGGGCTCCCTCGCAGCAGCCGGCAGCGGCGGCGGAGGCATCCTCGGCGCGAGCGTGGCCGGGGCGGTGGCCTTCAGCGCGTTCCGCAGCTCGGGTTCGTCCTCCTCCGCTGGAGATGCGCGCAGCCATGCGGGTTTCATGTCGTCTCAGCTGGGCGGCGGGCAAGCGTCGGGCGGCGGCTCCTCAGCTCCTCCACCAGGCGCCTCCTCGGCGACGACGGTGAATACGGGGTCAACAGCGGCAAGCACCAAAGCGGGCGCCGCAGCAGCAGGACCGGCAGGAGCAGCGGCGGCGACCGTGGCCGGTGGCCTGGCCTCGGGGGCGAAGACGGCGGCGAACTCGATGCGAGAGGACCACCAGCGATGACGGAGGCGCGCACCTACGGGGGCTGGCGCAGGCGGCGCGGTCTCGGCCTGCTCGGCCTGGGCACGACCGGGACGTTCGTCGCGCTGGGTGCGCTCACCGCCCTGGTTTTGGCGGCCTCGATCGACGCCCGTGCGGTGCTCTACACCGGTCCGCCCGCCGCCCTGGCCGGGGCGCTGGTGCTGATCCGGGTGAGCGGCGTCCCCGTCGCTCACCTCGTCACTCGTCGGATCCGCTGGTCGTACGGCAAGGCGCGTGGCCACACCTGCTACCGGGCCGGAGTGGTCGTCGCCCATCCGCGCGCCTTCCAGCTCCCTGGCGTGCTGGCCACGACCCGGCTGCTGTCGGCTGAGGACGTCTTCGGCCGGCCGTACGGGATCGTGTGGGACCGCCGCGCCGGACTGTTCACCGCGACGCTGAAGGTCTCGCCGGCCTCCACCTGGCTCGCCGAGCGCTCCGACGCCGACATGTGGGTGGCCAACTGGGGCGCCTGGCTGGCCTCGCTCGGGCACATGCCGGCCGTCCGCTGGGTCACCGTCACCGTCGACACCGCCCCCGAGCCCGGCTCCGCCCTCGCCGACACCATCGGCCGCGGCCTGTCCCCCGACGCCCCTGAAGCGGCAGCCCTGCTCATTCGGCAACTCGTCAGTACGGCTCCGCGGACGGCCGCCCGCGTGGACACCTACGTCAGCGTGACCTTCGACCCCGCCCGCTCCCCCGCCGGCCAAGGCGACATGAGCACCGCGATCGGCGAGCTGAGCAGCACCATGGAAGCGTTGGCCTCCGCGCTCGGCTCGTGCGGGGTCACCGTCACCGGTAGGGCGACCGCGAGCGAGCTGGCCGGGATCGTCCGCGCGGCGTTCGACCCCTGCGCCCGCGTGGACACGGTCCGAGCCGATGACCTGACCTGGGCGGACGCCGGCCCGATCGGCGCGGAGGAGCACCCCGCTACCGGCACGACAGCGGGATCAGTGTGAGCTGGGCCTGGCACGAGGCGCCGCGCCAGAATGTCCCCGCCGACGTGCTCAGCCGTCTGGTCGCCCCCGGCCCATACTCGAAGCGGGTCAGCCTGCAGTACCGGCCGCTGCCCGCCGCTGAGGCCATCCGGGTGCTCGAGGACGAGGTCAACGCCGCCGCGTTCCGGGAGCACTACCGCCACCGCACCGGACGGGACGAAACCGCTCGCGACGCCTATGACCAGGCTCGTGCCCGGCAAGCCGCAGCCGAAGAGGCCACCGGCGCCGGGGTCACGCTCGTGACGCTTTACGTCACCAGCACGGTGACCCACCAAGACGACCTGGCTCGTGCGGTCGCGGTCACCGAGGCCGCCGCGGAAGCCTCCCGCATCCGGCTACGACGGCTGTGGGGCAGCCAGTCCGCCGGGTTCGCCACCACGCTGCCCTGTGGCGTGTGCCCCGCCGAGCTGACCAGGGGGTCCTGGTGAAGACCCCAGCGCGCGGCTGGCCCGAGCCGTATGGCGGGCGCGCCGTACACGTCGAGGCCGGCGCGGAGTTCCAGGCCACCACGGCGCAGGTATGCGGCCTATTCCCGTTCGTGGCGGGTCCGGCTCCCCCGCCGTCGGAACGCCGATCGGCCGCCACCAACTGTTTGGGGAGGTCGTGTGCCTTGACCCGCTGGCCTGGCTGCGCGCCGGGCTGGTCACCAACCCCGGGGTCTTCGTCCTCGGCCAGCCGGGGACCGGCAAGTCCACGCTGGTCAAGCGCCTCATCACCGGCGCCATCGCCTTCGGCTCAACCGCGCTCATCCTTGGCGACACCAAGCCCGACTACACGATGCTCGTGGAGCACGTCGGCGGGCAGGTCATTCGCGTCGGCCGGGGCCTGGACCGGATCAACCCGTTGGACGCCGGTCCGCTCGGCACTGCCGTACGCACCCTTCAGGGTGCCGAGGCTGAGCGGATGCGCTGGGAGATGCGAGGACGCAGGCTGTCCTTGCTGATGGCGCTGTGCACGCTGATCCGTGAGGCGCCGATCGGCAACGCCGAAGAGGTGATCCTCGGCCGTGCCGTCGACCTGCTGGACGAACGTCTCGCGGAGCCGACCGTGCCCGATGTGCTCGCCGTACTGGAAGAAGGCCCCGAAGCGCTGCGGTCGGCCGCACGGACCGACCACCCGGAACGGTATCGCGAGCGGGTCAGCGACCTCGTCTTCACCCTCGACCTGCTGTGCACCGGCTCGCTCGCCGGTGTCTTCGACGGCCCGACCACCCGGCCCATCGATCTGACCGCGCCGGCCGTCTCGGTCGACATCTCCCAGGTGGGCGCGGCCGGCGACAAGCTGCTGACCGCCGCGATGCTGTGCACCTGGGCGTACGGCTTCGCCATGGTCGACGGCACGACCGGGCGCTCCTATCTCGCGGTGATGGACGAGCTGTGGCGGGCGCTGCGCGGGGCACCCGGCCTGGTCGAGTACGCCGACAGCCTGACCCGGCTCAACCGCGCCAAGGGCATGGCCTCCATCATGATCACCCACTCGCTCGGCGACCTGGAAGCGCTTCCTACTGAGGAGGACCGGGCCAAGGCGCGCGGTTTCATCGACCGCAGCGCCATCACCGTGCTCGCCGGGCTGCCGCCGCGCGAGCTGGCCCGCGTCAGTGAGATCACCCGCCTGACCGGCCCCGAACAGGAGCTGGTCGCGTCCTGGTCCGCACCGGACTCCTGGCAGCCGGGCACCCGGCATCCGGGACGGGGAAAGTACCTCATCAAGACCGGCGACCGCCTCGGCATCCCCGTCGAGCTCGCGCTCGTCGGGGCCGAGCACGAGCTCTACGACACCGACCAGGCGATCCGGCGGAGCGCCCAGTGACCAGGGCCGTGGGACCACGAGCCGGCTTCACCCCACACGGCGCGATCGGCGGATGGGTGCTGCTGCTGGCTGGGTGGGGCGTCGTCGCGTTCTTCGGCCTGATCTGGATCTCCGCTCGGATCGCGGCCGGCCTGTTCGGTGGGCGGGTGAGCGAGTTCGGCACCGGCTTCGCGCTGGAGGTGTTCGAGGGCCGTACGGCTGCCGCCTGGCCCGACACCCCCACACCCGCCGTCGTCGTGGTGGTGGCCGCGCTCCTTATTACTACGGCGCTCATCGCCGGCGTGGGGGCATGGTGGTTCATCGTCGGGCGGCTGCCCGATCCGGTGGATCCGGTGGCCGCACTCGCGGACAACCCGGGGCTGGCCGTACTCAAGCCGGACGCCGCGGAGAAAAAGGCCCGCGAGCTGCGCGCTTCCTTGACCGGGCCGGTGGCACCGTGCGATATCGGGCTGGCGCTTGGCGATCTGATGCGTAACGGCCCCACGCTGTACGCCTCCTGGGAGGACACCATCGTCGCCTTCATGGCCCCCAGGTCCGGCAAGACGACCTGCCTGAGCATTCCGTACGTGCTCTCAGCTCCGGGACCGGTCATCGCGACCTCGAACAAGGCCGACCTGTGGGCGGCGACCGCCTCACTGCGAGCGGCCGAGGGCGCGGTGTGGCTGTTCGACCCGCAGCACATCACCTACCAGCAGCAGGCCTGGTGGTGGGACCCGTTGCGTGGCCTCAGCACAGTGGAAGACGCCCACCGCCTGGCCGGGCACTTCGTCCTCACCGTCGACGACGGCAACAAGCGTGACCTGTGGGGACCCGCCGCCCAAGACCTGCTCTGCGCTCTGTTACTCGCCGCCGCCGCCTCCGGCCGCACCCTCCGCGACGTCGCCAAGTGGCTCGACACCCCAGCCGTACCCACACCGGTCGAACTCCTGGAAGCCGCCGGATTCACGCTGCTCGCCTCCTCTCTGCGCGGCGCGCAAAACGGCGCGGTCGAGACACGCGACGGCATCTACCAAACCGCCCGAACAGCAGCCAAGGCACTGAGGGACGAAGCGATCATCTCCTGGGTCACCCCGTCGCCACTGCCGGTCTTCGACCCACACGACTTCGCCAGCGGAAACGACACCCTCTACCTGCTGTCCAAGTCACGCTCGGCTGCCGCGCCACTGATCGCCGCGCTCACCGACACCGCGATGCGAGCCGCCGAACGCCGCGCCGAACGCATGGGCGGACGGCTCGACCCACCGATGGTCGTCTCCTTGGACGAGGCAGCCAACATCTGCCGGATCGCCGACCTGCCCGAGCTCTACAGCCACCTCGGCTCGCGCGGCATCGTCCCGGTGACGATCCTCCAGTCATACGAGCAAGGCGTGACGGTGTGGGGCGAGGCGGGCATGGCCGCGATGTGGGGCGCGGCTACCCGCAAGGTCATCGGTGCGGGCGTCGACTCCCCTCGGTTGGCGCGCGACCTGGCCACCCTCGTCGGGCAGCACGACGTCCCCGTCCGCTCGGTCACCTACGCCGAAGGACGTGCCTCAGAGCAGATCTCGCTGCGCCGCCAGGACATCCTCGAACCAGCCGCCATCCGCGCCTTGCCCCCGGGAACCGCGCTGCTGCTGGCCACGGGTGGACGACCTGCCCTGATCTCCCTGCTTCCCTGGTACCAAAGCCGCGACGCCGACCGCATCCAGGCTTGCCGCGACCGGCTCGAACGCCTCATCGCGGAAGGGGCGGCACGATGACCGAGCCGGTCTACTCGACCGTCGAGGAATGGGTGACCGAGCGGTCTGTCCCGATGTACCGGCGCACCCTCGGTGGAGAGTTCCGGTGGTGCGCCCAATGGTGGAAGCACGCCGAGGCGATCTCACGACTGACCGCGCTCTGGCACGCGTGGGAAGCGCTGCGCCTGGAACCCGGCACCGGCATGGGCGTCTGGTACCGCGACCACCTCGACCACCAGCTACCGATCCTGCTCGGCCCTCGCGGCCCCTTCTACCAGTGCAGCGAGGACGAGCACCTCGAACCCCACCTTGCTGTCCTCGAACCCGCCCCACCCGGCTGGTGGACAGCATCCACAGAACCCGGTTCGGATAGCCCCTCAGATGAGCCGCGGCTCGATAGTCATGTCTGAAAACTCATGGAGGTCCTGTTGTCCCTGATCGATGAGCTGTCCAAGGCGCACGCGGCACTGGAGTCACGACGCGACATGGGCACCGCTCTCCACGCATTCACCGTACTCGAGGCGGCGGCAGGAGTAATGGAGTCGGGCGCCCCGCGCGAGGAGTTCGCCGCTTGGGTGTATGCCGGGCAAGCCGCTTCTGAAGGCCTCTCAGCACTGCGGCCTGTAGCCACCTCGCCGTACGAGGTGCCCGTGGTCACGGAGGATGCGGATGACCCGTTCTCACTTGCTGAGTCCATGGCCGGCCTGGGTTCGCTGCTGCGTGAGGTGCTGGTCGACGTGGCGCATGACAACGACGACTTGGACGCTCGGCTAGCAGCGCTGTCCGCCGCTCGGTGCGGTACGCAAATCCAGACGCTGCTGGGCGAGTGAGCACCTATGAATGCCGTCTACGGCGATTTCCTGCGGCAAGCGTCAGACCACATGCAGACCGCCGCCTACTGCGCCGAGCGAGGAGTAACAGGACGAGCCGCCATCGCCACCCTCGACCCAGCCCAGCGCATGACGAAGGTGATGCTCAGATACCTTCATGAGCTCACCCCCAGGGGTGCTCGAAGCCATGGCGGACACCTTCTCCTATGGGACCGGGTGAACGATCCGCGCGTGCTACTGCAGGAGGCGGAGCGGATTCTGCACAGACTTAGCCAGCAGGTCGCCGGCCAATCCCGTAACGGCGGCGACGCCGTTCCGACCCACGTGGCCGCTGCCGCACTTGCAATGGGCACAGGGCATGACCTGCTCAAAACTCACTACGCTCCGCGCTCCGATTGGGCAAACGCCATAGACCATCAAGACGTCCGACGTGCTCTGGTCTATGAGGTGGCACGTCAAGCCCAACTCCTCGGCATCGTCATGGACCGCGCTCGTAATGAGCTCCGAAGAGCAGACCTACCGTCCGTCGCCTTGGAGCGGCTCGTCACCACCCTCCGCGACTCCGGCGGCGCTGCCGGGTGGCCGATCCCGCCTTGGGCCTCAGCGACCCTGGCGGCGGTGCCACTACGCGCAGCACAAGCGCCGGCCCCGATTCGTACAACCTCGTCGGTCGAAGAGATCTGTACCGGGATCATCGCGGACGCCGAGGGGATACGGGCGACGCCTTCCCGAGGCTGGAGTGCGCTGTCCGCGACACAATGCGAGCGCAACGCCGCCGCTGCCGCCGTGATCCTCCACTGCGCCTACGACGTGGTCACGCTACTCGTCCGCCGCCATGTTGAGCTCTTTCCCTCCAGCGAACTTCTGCTCCGCCAAAAGCTACGGAAATCAGCTGAAGGACTTGATCGAGTGTCACAGCGATGGCAGGCCGTACGGCGCGGCTGGAAGCGACTGACAACAGAGCGGCAGCCTCTAACCGTCACCGCACCTTGATCAAATGGTCGCCCGGATGGGGCGGCTGCGGTCGACGGATCCCGCTTGGACGCTCAAGCTCCGTAATGCGATGCCGATGAAAGCCCCTTCCGAACTCGCCCCGACCGCCGCGGACATGCCGAACATCCTGCTTTCAATTAGGCACGCCTTGGAGGCTCTCGCCGTGCTGGCAGAGCGCGACAGGGTTGACATCACGGTCGCAAGCCAGACCCACAAAATTCTGGAGGTTGCTCCTACGACTACCGCTTCGAAGTACGCCCCTGCTGCGGCGCCCGCAGTGCAACCTCTCCTAAGCACGTATCGAGAGATAATCGGCCACACCAACGCTGCGCTTTCCTACCTGGATCAGGCAACGCTGGACACCGCCACTCCGCTCCATCGACCGCACTTCACAGCGGCGATATCCACACTCGATCGCCGCCGGGATCCCGCCACCATCGCCGCCATGTTCGACAGCGCTCTGGATGCGGACCCCGGACGAACGTCGGATCAGCACAGCACCGCCGCCACGACGCCGCGCTCGCTCAGCGGATCCAGCCAGAGAACCTCGAGAAGGCCATAGTCCATAACCCTGCGGTCACGGATGCTCATCCCTGCTGTTATACGGAGCGACGGTCTCTGAGAACGTGTTTGAGAAGGGCTAATTCGTCGGCTTGTCGATGACGTACCGCTGTTGGCGTGTAGCGGCGCCGCCCCGGGTGAGGCGGCGCGCCATGCCGCTGATGGCCGCCCAGCGGATCATGGCCTCGGCGGTGGCCGGGTGACGCTCATAGTCGCGCGCCAGGCGGCGATGGCTGGTCAGCCAGGCCAGCGACCGTTCGACCACCCAACGCCGCTCGATCACCGCGAAGCCGATCTGGCCGGGCGCCTTGCGGACGATGTGTAGCACGGTGCGCAGGACGCGCTGGGTCCACTCCACCAGCATCCCGGCGAACCCCGCGTCGGCGAACACGTACCGGACCGGCGTGACCAGGTACATGGCCAGGAGGGTGGTCTTCGCGCCGTCGCGGTCTTGGACGGAGGCGGCCATCACGCATACGACCAGCAGCAACCCGAGGGTGTCGGTGACGATGAACCGTTTGCGCCCGTTGATCTTCTTGCCGGCGTCGTAGCCGCGGGACTCGCGGCCGACGGTGTCGGCGCCCTTGACGCTCTGTGAGTCGATGATCCCCGCGGTCGGCTCCTCGGCCCGCCCCTGCGCCGTCCGGACCCGCCGCCGCAGTACGGCCAGCATCTGCTCGGTGACCGTGGCTTCCTCCCAGCGGACGAAGTACCAGTACACGGTCTGCCAGGGCGGGAAGTCGAACGGCAACTGCCGCCAGGCGCACCCGGTGCGGACCACGTACAGGATCGCGTCAACGAGGTCGCGGCGCGGGTGCTTTTCCGGCCGACCGCCCGTGCTGGGCGCGGGGAGCAGCGGCTCGATCAGCGCCCACTGCGCGTCGGTCAGATCGGAGGGGTAACGGCGCTCGCGTGGCACCAAGCCATGATCGCGACTCCTCGGCCGTCACCGCGACGAGATACCGAGACCGTTACCAACCCTTCTCAAACACTCACTGAGACGGTAGGCGCCTCCAGACCGTCGCGCGTCCTCGCAGATGAGCTCAGCCAGCTCGCCACGACAGCCGGTCATCGCGAGACAGCGCGAGCGCTGCCCGCGATGACTGCGTGGTCCTTCGAATCGCTCCGGCTATACCGCGTTGAGCTGTGCCACTCGACGGCGAACATCGCGTCCTGCCTGGTCGCGCAATACGCAGGCTTCGCCGCGGAGGGCACGAAACGCGGTGAGGGCCGCCACGCCGACGACTGGCACGACATGCATCTCCGCTGGCCACCGCGCGCCCGCCTCCACAACGACGTCTGAGAAACCGCCTCGCGCCGGTCGAGGCCTTACATGAAGGAGAGCGATCAATGAGCGACCACACCCGCGAGGCGGTGCACGTGCTGCGGCGCGCCGTTGAGTCCGAGCGCGACTTCCCCGGCTGGCTGGCCAACGTGCTGGCCACGGTCGCGGACGATTGCGAGGACGGCAGCTACACCCTGATCGCCGGACGGCCGGGCTCGTGGGAGGCCACCCACGTGTCGGAGCTCGCTGAGGGCGGCGTGGTCCTTCACGACAACGAATAGCCGGCGAACCACATCAAGGAGGAAGAGACCCGAAGGTGCTGCAAGACAGTGGCGTCGACGCTGTTCGGCGGCCGACCGGCCTGCGACACCGGTGGGCGGGCGAAGCAGTCAGCCAGCGTGGCGCTGAGATCACCCAAAGATCCCCACTTCGACCGCGCTGCCGATGGAGCAGCAAAAGATGTTGGTCGCCGTGACAGGGGGCCGGTGCCGAGCTCAGCCGCACCAATCAAGTGAGCCGTCCGCGGTCCAGTACCTCGACGTACATGATCTGCTTTCCGATGACATCCACTGCGAGCATCCTACGGCGGGGCGTGAGCGCGATCATCCGGTGGCCGGGCCCGTAGGCGCCGTCAGGCGGCGGAGCGGTGTAGAAGCTTTTGCAGAAGCGATCTCCGCAGTCGCACCAGGAGTGGAACCGCAGGCTCTTCACGGAGGCGGCGAGTTTCTTCTTCCTGCGGATGCGCAGCAGCCGGCCTCAGCTCGGCGGCAAGCTGGGGAAACACCTCCCTGACGAGCTGTCCTTGCATGACGTCCATGATCCAAGGTTAGAAGAGCGGCCGTGTCGCGGTTTGACGGGCGCGTGGATGCCGGGTGAGGGTTGATCTTATGGCCGCCGACTTCACCCCGGATGTACTCACCGACGTCATGGCGACCGCGTGCCGTACGGCCGGGCTGGATCCGGCAGAGGCCGAGCTGCTGCGACTAGGTGAGAATGCCATCTACCAGCTCGCGTCCGAACGCGTCGTCTTGCGGATCGCTCGCGGACCTGAGCGACTGCCGGTCGCGGAGAAGGAGCTGTGCGTCGCGGCCTGGTTGCGGGCATCGGGCGTCCCCGCTGTCGAGCCGTATGACGAGATCGCGCAGCCACTCGTCGTCGACGGCTATCCCGTATCATTCTGGAAAGCGGTCACACCCACCGGTCCCCCACCGGGCCCAGCCGACCTCGCGAACCTGCTCCGCCAATTCCATAACGCCGGCGACGCGCCCTGTGAGCTTCCGGAGTTCAACCCGCTCTACCAGGTGGAGCCTCGGCTTGACGCGGCGAAAGCCGTACGCGATGAGGACCGGGACTTCCTCCGTACACGATGCCGTGAGCTGGTCAAGCGGTATGCCGAACTGGAATTCGTCCTGCCGTACGGCCCCATCCATGGGGACGCGCACGTAGGTAACCTTCTCCGCGCCGACGCAGGCGTTGTGCTGCTGGACTTCGAGGTCGTGGCGCGCGGACCGCGGGAGTGGGACCTGGTTCCGACTTCGGTTTCCGGTGAGCGTTTCGGCCTGCCGGAGGAGCAATATCGGGCATTCTCGAATGCCTACGGGTTTGACGTGCGCAGCTGGTCGGGCTACACGGTTCTTCGGGACGTTCGTGAAGTGACCATGACGACCTGGCTCATGCAGAACGTCGGCGAGGATCCCCGCATCGCCGAGGAGTTCGCGCTCCGAGTCAGGTCCCTGCGCGAGGGAGACCGCGACGTTGTCTGGCATGCGTTCTAGACGGCGCGCCAACAGCAAACGACTCTTCGACCCGCCTGCGCAGCGCGACTGCGTGCGGCTGACCAACATCTACGCGACCCCGTGGCACCTCCCGCAGGACAAAGACCTGGCCCTGCCGGGCGAGCATCTGCGGCTGGGCCGGCTGGAGGAGTACTTCACCAGCTCTGCCGAGCAACTGCCGAAGGTGATTGACCGCATCGTTCTCGACCACGAGCAGATCACCTTCCGGCGCTGGGACCATACCCGCTCGCTGACCGGCGCTCGGCTATGGCTCCTCGCGGTCCCCTCCGGGCAGATCGTGTCCGTGCTCAGCCTCGACGTCCGCTGCGAGATGGCGGGCACCGTCGACCTGCTTGAGGACTGCTACTACCTCGATGTGAAGGTCGGGGACCAGTCGATCACGACTCTGGCAGCCGAGACGCTCGACGTGGATGGCGCCTTCCTTCCTGAGCGGCACCAGATCGCCTTCGGTCCCATGCTGTCCGCGGCCAAATGCGACGACATCGTCCAGCGCGTGATCTACCGCAGCGACCTTCCCTATCGGAAGGAGTTCAGCGCGATTACCTACCCCTCCGAGCTGAACCGGCGCCCGGACACGGTGGCCGCGGTCGGGCCGTACGTTAGCGTCCTTTGCGGGCAGCAGGACTACGTGGAAAACACCGTCTTCCTGTCGGCGGTGCAAGGAGTGGCGAGTGCGGCACGGTTACGTGAGATCCGGACTGCGGCCTATTCCGCGGTGGCCACCTTCCGGAGTGGCGAGCGCACACACCATGGCACGCAGGTCCGGCGCAAGACCCTGGAACGGCTGAGCGACCAGCTCGGAGACATGGAACTTGAGCTCAGCTACAGCGTCGAGGCGACGGCGGACCTCGGACTGCTCGTCCCCTCGCTCCGCGTGGTGGGCTACCACGAAGCGCTGTACGCCGCGATGGGCCTGGTGGACAAGGCCGAGACCGTCGCCAGGATGCTGCGCCGGCTGGAGCGCGCCATCGCCGCCGAGTTGACGGCGATCGAAAGCCTCGAAAGACGCGCCGACGAGGACCGGCGGCTGCGCTGGACCGTCGCGATCGGATTCGTGTCGACCGTCGCCGTGCCGGTGGGCCTCGTACTCGCGTTTCTCGGCATCAACGCCCGCGAGGTGGACAACCACTGGTCCATGTTCGACAGCCACTACCTCGCGGTGTACCTGCTCGCCGTCATCCTCGTGCTCATCGGGGCACTGGTGTCGGTCGCGCTGTACATGCAACAACGCCGCGCGATGCGGCGCAACGGCTGGCCACACGAATCAGCCGACTGATGCACCGGCCGTCTATTTGGAGAGGCGAAGGCGCGCGGCCACAGCCGCCACGACAGACCGCAGGCGGTAGCGCAGCCACACCGCGTTCGCCGGCCAGCAGTGGCGGCACAGAGCGCCAGGCCGGATGAAGCGCCTCACGCCTGCACCGTACGCGCCGACCCGCCGGGAAGTCAGCCGATTACGGCGAGAAACGTGGTTGCGGAGACCAACGGCGAATGCTGCCAGTACGTCCGCGTGTTGCGCGGTCTCCAGGTCCCGGGCCCTCCGTGCGTGCTTGACGACGGGAAGCAGGTCGAATCGGTAGGGGCCCTTGCTGTAGGACAAGCGCGTGTGGCTCCATCTACCGGCATGGCTGGACTGAACCGCGCCGAGTTTGATGGAGGCCGGGTTAGTTGGCTCCGGCGAGGATAGCCGGGGTGATCCCTGTTCGGTAGAGGGCTTCGAATTCGGCGGGTGGAAGGTCCTGGCAAGCGCTGTGAAGCCGCTGGTTGTTGTACCAGTCCACCCATTCCATGGTGGCGATCTCGACATCGTCCGGGCCCTTCCAGGGGCCTCGTCGGTGGATCAGCTCCGTCTTGTACAGCCCGATGGTGCTTTCGGCGAGAGCGTTGTCGTAGCTGTCGCCGCGTGAGCCGACCGAGCAGACCGCGCCGGCGTCGGCGAGACGCTCGGTGTAGCGGATCGACAAGTACTGACACCCCCGGTCGGAGTGGTGTACCAGGCCGTTCACTGTTCCGCCGCGTCGCCAGATCGCCATCTCCAACGCGTCCAAGGGCAGATCGGTGCGCAGGTGGTCGGCCAACCGCCATCCAACGATCATCCGCGAGTACACGTCGATGACGAACGCAGCGTAGACGAACCCCGACCAGGTATGGATATAGGTCAGGTCGGCAACCCACAGCTGGTTGGGCACCGAGGCGGTGAAGTCGCGCTCGACCAGATCGCCAGGCCGCGGCATCTGCGGCTCGACGATCGTGGTCCGCTTCTTGTGATCGCCGCGGACCGCACCGGTCAGCCCGAGTTGTCCCATCAGCCGCGCGACCGTGCAACGGGCCGCGGTGACTCCCTGGCGGGTGAGTTCCTTCCACATCTTGCGCACGCCGTACACCTCGAAGTTGTCGTTCCAGACGCGGATGATCTCGGCCTTGAGCTCCTCATCACGCACCGCCCGCGCCGAGGGCGGGCGCGTCTTGGCCGCGTAATAGGTAGAGGTCGCCACCTGCAGGACCTCGCAGATCGGCTCGACCCCGAACCGATCCCGGTGAACGTCGATGAAGGCGACTACCTGGGCGGTCTCGGGTCGAGTTCCTTCGCGAAAAAAGTGGCCGCGGCCTTGAGGATCTCGTTGGCCCGCCGCAGCTCACGGACCTCCCGCTCCAGCTCAGCGATCCGCTGCGCGTCCGCGCTCGAGGTACCGGGCCGCTGCTTGTCGTCAATCTCGACCTGGCGAACCCATCCACGTAGCGCCTCGCGGTGGACCCCGAGCTGGTCGGCGACCCGCGCGATCGCGTCGGGAGCCTGCCCAGTCTGCTGCCGGATCTCAAACACCATCCGCACCGCGCGCTCGCGGAGCTCTTGGGGGTACTTCCTCGGGGCTGGCATCGTGCGACATTCTCCCTTCCGCCAGCAAGATCATGCTGGCTTCAGGGCCTCCATGAAACCCGGAGCGGTTCACGTATGAGTGGGGCGCGACTCGCGGCATGTGCGGACGTGGCCCGTTGACTCTGACACCGTGTCAGGAGCCAGGATGGAGCCGTGTTCAGCATCGGAGAGTTCGCCGCACTTGGCCGCGTATCCGTGCGCATGCTGCGTCACTACGACGCGATCGGGCTGCTCAGGCCGGCCGAGATTGACCCGGCCAGCGGATACCGCCACTACCAGGCCGACCAGCTGCGCCGGCTCAACCGAATCATCGCCCTGAAGGACCTCGGCCTGACTCTCGAGAAGGTCGCCGACATCCTCGATGACAAGGTCGGCGTCGCCGAACTGCACGGCATGCTCCGGCTGCGCAGGGCACAACTGGAAGCGCAGCTGTCCGCCGACGCCGCCCGGCTCACCCGGGTCGAGGCACGGCTAAGCATGATCGAAGAGGAAGGGCATATGAATACCGAAGACGTGGTACTAAAGCAGGTCGCGCCCGCCCGCGTCGCCGAACTGTCAGCGCCGGCTGCCAGCTACGAAGGTGAGGACATCGGCCCGGTGATCGGACCGCTGTACGAGGAGATTTGGCGGCGTATGGAAGTCGCCGGGGTTCGTCCATCCGGGGCACCGATCGCCTACTACGTGGCTGCCCCTGGGCCAACCGGGGACGGGCAGGCTGTGATGGTGCATGCGGCCGTCGAGGTGGCGCGGGACACCAGCGCCGACTGGGATTTCGACGTGCTGGATCTGCCAGGCATCGAGTCCGCCGCGACGATCGTGCATCGTGGTCCGATGGACGAGGCGGACCGCAGCATGCAAATCCTGGCCCGGTGGATCGATGACAACGGGTACAAGCCGGTGGGTTACGCGCGGGAGGTGTGCCTGCAGTTCGACCGGCAGAACCCGGCTAACTGGGTGCACGAGTTCCAGCTCGGCGTGTCTCGGACATAGGTCGCAGGGCACCGGCGCGTCGACCGTCCGCACATCCGCTGGTCGAGCACTCGTGCGTGCTCCCGCTCGACCAGCGGCATGAGAGGGCGTTTCGAGCACTGATGCCCGCCCTTGGATGGACGGCAGTTCTCGCTAGCTTAGGCGGGTGAAGTCCATGATCCAGTTGGTCTCCCAGGTCTCCTCGCCGTCGTAGGAGAACGCCTGCTCCCAGCGGCAGGATGTGGGCGTGATCGCGGACCAGAGGAACCGCACCCGGATCGCCCGGCCCTCCCATGAGTCGTCGGCGAAGAACCGGCCCACCCCGTCGTCGCCGAACCGCCCCACGCAGGGAATCGGGTCCATGCCGACCCTGCCGTCGATCCAATGCAGGGACCACAAGTCCGTCTTGGGGTCGTAGAGCCGGACGGTCGCCCCGCTGTAGCCCTTGGTCGAGAACGTGATCTCGTCGAAGTTGCCCGCGCCATCGAAGAAGCTGCGGACGACCGACCGGGCCGGGAGCTCCTCCCATTCGTCATTGCCGACCCCGCGCCTCAGCAGCTTGCGGTTGGCGACGTCCCAGGTGCCGACCAAGAAGTCGAAGTTGTTCACAGTCCCACCAATCGGGCCGGGCGAACGTCGGCCATGTACGCGTCGAGGTCCGGCTCGTCGGGCACCAGCATGTGCCGGACGAACGACGCCCGCTCGTGCTCAAGTGCGGGCAGCTCCCAGACGCATCCGACGAAGTGTCTGGTCTCGCGAATGAAATGCGTGGGGTCCTCGTCCGGGCACCCAAGTGCGGGCTGACCCGCCGCGGCCACGTGCGCTTCCACCACGTTGTCCCACGACCATGTGTAAACGAGCAGGTAAGCACCGGTGTCCCCGCCCCGGTGGAGGACGATCCAACCGGTCGGGGAGTCGTGGGCGGGCGGCGGGACAAGCTGAGGAGCGAACTCGTACGCCGCCTTCTCCACCTCGCACTCCAGCTCGTGGCCGGGCCCGTCGACGTGATAGCACTTGTACGGTCGGCCGTTGATTCTTACCGGGTCCACAGGCCGCATGTGCTTCTCGATGAATGCCATGACCGGACCATACGAATGATCCACTGACACGTATTGTCAGTGGTATGCGAGCTTCTCGGCTTCTGTCCGTACTCCTGCTCCTTCAGGCCCGTGGCCGCATGACGGCACAGCAGCTCGCCGACGAGCTGGAGGTCAGCGTGCGCACCATCTACCGGGACGTGGACTCGCTGCACGCCGCGGGGATTCCCCTGTACGGCGAGGCCGGACACGAAGGTGGTTACCAGCTACTCGACGGCTTCCGCACTCGGCTGACCGGGCTGACCGAGAAGGAGGCCCAAGTGCTGTTCCTCGCCGGGCTGCCCGGCCCCGCCGCCGACCTCGGCCTGGGCGCGCTCGCCGCAGCCGCCGAGCTCAAGATCGAGGCGGCGCTCCCTGCGGACCTACGTGAAGGCTCCCGCTGTATCCGCGAGCATTTCCACCTGGACGCGCCCGGCTGGTACTACGACGGCGACCAGATCCCCCACCTTCCGGCCGTCGCCGACGCGGTCTGGAACAAGCGGATCATCCACGTGCTCTACCACCGCTGGCGCGAGCCGTACGAAGTCAAGCGCACGCTGGAGCCGTACGGACTGGTCCTCAAGGCGGGCAAGTGGTACCTCGTCGCCAGGTACGAGGGGACGATGAGGACGTACCGCGTCAACCAGATCCTCGACCTCCAGGTGGCGGACGAGACTTTTACTCGCCCCAACGGCTTCGACCTCGGCGCTTTCTGGCGGAACCACCTGGTCGACTTCCGTGCGCGCCTCATCCAGGGCCATGCCGTCATACGGCTGTCACCGGCCGGCAGGGAGCGACTCACCGAGTGCATGAGCTCCCAGGTGGTCAACGCAGTGGACGAGACAGCATCGGCCCCCGACGACCAGGGCTGGGTCACCGCGACGGTCCCGATCGAGTCGCTGATCCATGCCCACGGCGAGTTCCTCAAGCTAGGCGCGGAATGCGAGGTACTCGACCCGCCGACCCTCCGCGCCAAGCTAGCCACCACAGCAAAGGCCCTCGCCTCGCTCTACACGTGACTCATCGGCAGAGCCGGACGTGACCCGCATTCGGATCTCCGACGCCCGCCCAGCGGCATGAGCGGTCGCCTGTAAGGCGTCCGTGCTGCAGGACCGCGAAGTTGCGGCGGCGGGTCACCTCGACCACCTGATGTAGTCGAGGCAGGTGCACATGGTCTGCCCGGGCGATGTGGGCACGTGGTAGCAGCGGTCGGGTCGATGATCGGCCAGGCGGTCACTGGCGCTCCTCGCGCCAGACCCGGAGCTCCTCGCGCCAGACGTTGAGCCGGGCCTCGTGTGTCCGCGACGCCGGGACGGTGCTGTTGGCGAGAGTGCAGTATTCGCCGGGCTGAGCGCCACAGAACGGGCAGACGACGAACGTGGGAGACGGGCTGCCGTCTGCGGGTGGTAGGACGATCGGCATGGGGTCTCCGTTCACGTCGGGTCGGTGATCGGCCAGGGGTGCCCCGGGCAGCGTCACCATGATGTTCAGCCAGCCGGTCGCCTCTTGGGACAGGGCGGCGGGTCGGGTGTGAGCACGGCGAGTCACTCCGAAAGTATGCCTTTCACTGTCTGACGCCATAGGCCCATGCTTGCCCCCCTGTGGAGTCTGGGCAACCGCTCATCGGCAGAGTCGGACGACGGCGCAACAGTCGAAGACCACGCGCTTCGCGGCAAAGTAGTGCGTTACATCTGAGTGGTCGAAACGGCGCCCGAGTATGGGCCCCGGATGACATTCCCACGCGTTGTCGATCCGGGGGCGGGTCGTTCGTGTAGCTGGTGACGGGCCGGCGATGGTTGGCCTCTGCACGCAAGGAGAGCGCGATGGGCAAGCTCGTTGTGGTTGAGAACGTGACGCTCGACGGGGTCATGCAGGCACCGGGCGGGGCCGACGAGGATGCGCGGGGTGACTTCCCGTACGGCGGCTGGGCCCACCCGTATGCCGACCACGTCATGGCCGAGACGATGGGCAAGGGTATGAGCGAGGACGGCGTGATGCTGTTCGGCCGCCGCACGTATGAGCAGTTCCACGGTTTCTGGTCGAGGCAGACTGATGGAAACCCGTACACCGAGGTGCTCAACCGCAAGCACAAGTACGTCGCCTCGCGGCGCCTGGCCGAGCCCCTCCCTTGGAAGAACTCGTCCCTGCTGAAGGGCGATGTGGCCGACGCCGTGGTGGCGCTGAAGCGCGACGTCGAGGGCGACCTGGTCGTGCTCGGCAGCGGCGAGCTCGTGCGGTCGCTGGCCACAGCTGGCCTGGTCGACGTCTTCACGGTGTCGATCCACCCGCTCACGCTGGGTATGGGGACGAAGCTGTTCGCCGAGGGAAAGGCCGGATACGGCACGTTCGAGTTGGTCCAGGCTGTGCCGACGACGACCGGCGTGATCATCGCGACCTATCGCCCTACTGCCTGAGAGGATCACGTGACATGAGGCAGTACCTGGTCAGCGTTTACCAGCCCGACGGCGACCCGCCGTCGCCTGAGGTCCTCGCCCCGATCATGGCCGACCTCGGCGCCCTAGCCGAGGAGATGCGGGCCGCCGGCGCCTGGGTCTTCTCCGTCGGCCTCCACCCGGCCAGCACCGCGACGGTTGTCCGCGACCGTGACGGCGAAGCGCTGCTCACCGACGGCCCGTTCACCGAGGGCAAAGAGCACCTCGGCGGCTTCACTGTCATCAACGCGCCGGACCTCGACGCCGCCTTGGCGTGGGGCGCCAGGATGGCCCGCGCCTCCACGCTGCCGGTCGAGGTGCGGCCCGTCGCATGAGCGCCGATATCGAGCGGATCTTCCGCAAGGAGTACGGCCGCGCTGTCGCTGTCCTTGTCCGCGTCTTCGGCGACATCGATGTCGCCGAAGACGCGGTCCAGGACGCGTTCGCCACGGCCGTGCAGCGCTGGCCGGTCGACGGGGTGCCGCCCAGCCCGGCCGGCTGGATCATCACTACCGCCCGTAATCGGGCGATTGACCGGCTGCGCCGCGAGTCGACGCGGGCCGACCGGCACGCCGAGGCGCTGTTGTTGCGGGCGTCCGACGATGCACCCGATCCCGGACAGGAAGGTCCTGTGCGCGACGACCGGCTCCGCCTGATCTTCATCTGCTGCCATCCCGCGCTCGCGCCCGCCACCCGCGTCGCGCTCACGCTCCGGCTGCTCGGCGGGCTCACCACCGCGGAGATCGCGCGCGCGTTCCTCGTGCCCGAGCCGACCATGGCCCAGCGACTCGCCCGCGCCAAGGGCAAGATCCGCGACGCCGGCATCCCGTACCGCGTGCCCCGCGACGCCGACCTTCCCAACCGCCTCCGCGCAGTCCTCGCCGTCGTCTACCTGATCTTCAATGAGGGCTACACCGCGAGCTCCGGCGACGAGCTCGCCCGCGACGACCTGAGCGCCGAGGCCGTACGGCTCGGCCGTCTGCTCGCGGCACTAATGCCCGACGAGCCAGAGGTGCTCGGCCTGCTCGCGCTGATGCTGCTGATCGAGTCGCGACGACCGGCGCGCACCGACCCCAGCGGCGGCCTCGTGCGCCTCGCCGAACAGGACCGCACGCTTTGGGACCACAAGCTGATCGCAGAGGGTCAAGATCTGCTCAGGCAGTGTCAGCGCCGCAACCAGCCGGGCCCCTACCAATTGCAAGCGGCCATCAACGCCGTGCACAGCGACGCCGCCACGGCCGCCGACACCGACTGGCGACAAATCCTTGCCCTGTACGACCACCTGGCCGCCCTGATACCCACCCCGGTCGTCACACTGCACCGCGCGGTCGCGCTGGCCGAGGTGCACGGTCCGGCTGCCGCTCTGCCGCTCGTAGACGCCCTCGGCGGCCTCGACCGCCATCACGTGCTCCACGCGGTACGCGGCGACCTGCTCCGCCGCCTCGGCCGTGCTGAAGACGCCGCGGCGGCCTACGAGCGGGCCGCCGCGCTCACCGACAACGCCGCCGAGCGCCGCTTCCTCCACTCCCGCGCCGCCCTCTCCGCTTGAGCCACACCGCACTCAACTCGGCATGAGCGCGCGACTCGCGGCATGAGACTGAACCCAGTAGTCCGGCATCCGCCCACCTGGTTTCTCGGCTCACCCTGCCCAGGTGGGGCGCCATCGGACGATCACATCGCCGACCACCGGATGTGGCACCGCTACGGCGATCCTCCCGAGAAGGCCACTACTTCCCGCCGGGCACCTGGTCCTTGACCTCGTCGTAGCCGACCTTGGTGGGTGCCTCGGTCGGCGAGTAGATCACGCGGATCACGCCCGTCGGAAACGCCTCCGTCGCCGTCATTCTCAGGTGGTACGGCGCTTCGCCGTCGTCGAACAGCCTGCGGCCCTTACGCGCCGCCACCGGGTGCACCAGCAGGCGCAGCTCATCGACTAGCCCCGCGGCGAGCAACTGCTGCACCACGGAGATCGAGCCTGGGATGAGGACGCCTCTGATGCCGGCATCGGCCTTGAGCGAGGTGACGGCATCGAGGAGATCGCCCTTGATCAGCTCGGAGTTGCGCCAGGAGAACTCCAGCGGCTGGCGCGAGACAACCACCTTGCGCACGTCCCCGAGTTGCTTGGCGAACGGTGCGTCGTCCCCACCCGCGGCCTCGCGGTCGGGCCAGGCTCCGGCGAAGCTGTCGTAGGTCTCCCTGCCGATGAGCAGCACATCAGCGGTGTCATAGTCCTCGCCGACGGCGCGGCCCATGTTCTCATCGAAGTAGGGGAAGTGCCAATCGGGGTTGATCTCGGCCACACCGTCGGCCGAGATGAACAGCGTGGAGATGACCTTTGCCATCGCGGTGATCCCTTCGAGTCAGGCGGTATCGGTAGGTAGACCGGCGCAGCATCCCATACTCATCGCCGGCCACAGACCCGTCCCGATGGAGAGTCGGCATTTCGAGGTCGGCGTGATGCATCGGCACAGTTTCGTCGACCGGATGCAGATGGGCGACCGGGTTCCTCGAGCCCTGTCGTTCTGTCCCGACCGGTGATGCGTTCAAGGGATCTCGATCAGCCCGCACCCTCTGCGGCAGATCAGTGCGCGTCAAACTCGAGCCGGCGACCTGTCAGGATCGAGCCCATGGCGGACGTGTGGTCCAGTGTGACGACCGACTGCCTCGACCCCGAACGGGTGGCAGGATTCTGGAGCGCCTTTGCTCTGTCGCGGGCCCGGACCGTCTCAAAGAGGCTGGGTCTACCTCGGCGAACGTGATGTCTCACAGCCGCGACTGGCTTTCCAGCCGGTATCCGAGCTCGCAGTTTGACTTTGCTTGCCGATCCGCCGATCGCGCCCCGTGAAGCTGTTGTCGCAGCCTACGTATGCGCCGCAGACGCACTCACGAGTCCACCTGCGCTGACCAGACAGGATGCGCTCCCGAGGCTTCACGCCATCGGCAGGTCCGAAGCGCTCGCTGGCGTCGGCAGCGAATCGCTGCCCCTCTTGACGTGCGGTGGTGGCTACCGTGGTGACTACAGCTACGACAGCGGTGTGATCGTCGTGGCAACCCCCGTGTGATCGGAAACGCCCATGATGATCGACTACAACGTCAGCGACCACTGGTCCGATGGCTATCCCGATTGGCCGAAGTCCCTGGTCTCCTCGCTCGACCGCCGTCACGGCCTCAGCAGCGTTCTGCCGCTCACGGTCATCGTCGAGGAGATCGCCGAGTGGGTCGAGCTTGCCAGCGGCACCGACGCGTGGAAGAAGCTTGCCAACCGCTCCTCTCTCCGGTTAGACCTCGACGAGTCGGTAGGCGCGGTTGGCGCAACCCTCAGCAATCACGTCGCAGGGAAGCTCGCCGCATTTCGAGCAGCCCTATTGCAGCTCTCCACGAGCCCCTCGGCGGTGCTCGCCCAGCCGCCCGGCACTCGTACTGACGCGGCCTGGACAAACCTGCTCTCCACCGCGCGCGAGCTTCTCGAAGAGCTCGACTCGGACGATGCGGTACGCGCCAGCTGGGACGATCTGGTCGCGACCGCGCAGGATCGGACCCTGGCGCGGCGGGAGCATCGCCCTATCGCTGAGCTTCTGTTCGAGCAGCTGCAGCGGCGGGGTCTCAGCGCGGAGGGAGCCTTCCGCGAGCTCGTGTCGATCGTGGCCTTCGGCCGCGACCCTAACGATGTCCCCATCGGCGAGAAGGACGTGCCCCTCGATCAGCGGCTGACGAACGCGCGCACCTTCGTCGGCACACCCGCCCAGGTCGAACCGATCGTCGTCTGGTTGGGCTACCAAGGACGTATTCATCTTCATCTCTCTGCCGGGCGTGTGTCCTTCCTCGACGCGCACTGGGCCGTTCCGAACGCTGAGCCTGGCAGGCAGGACTTCGCCCACAAGGCAGAGCTCTCGGAGCTGGTCCGGGACGGCCTTATGTTCAAGGTTGCGAAGATGGTCGACGAGGAGTCCGACGTCGACATCCTTGTGCGCGTCGACCTCGGCAACACGACGGCTGCTGGTGCAGTCTCGCGCGCCGTCGACATCGTGGACACCATCCTGAATGTGTCGATGCACAACGGTGGCGGGATCCGTCCGCGGCTAGCTCAGCACGCCGTCATTCGCTCGGGGAAACCCGGCTCCGCTGGCTTCTTGGCCGTTTGGCGTGAGACCGGTTTTCCCGACGACTACTACGGAGCTGGGATTACCGCTGAGGCGATCGAACAACATGGACCGCGGATCGCCGAGGCACTTGCCCGAGTAGAACTCCCCAGGTTCCTGGCTGCGGCCATCGAAGTGCAGACGACAGCCGATCACCCTTTCAGCCGCGATATGGCGCTGCGGAAGCCGTCGGAAGCCGACATCAGCAGCGTGATCCCGCTCTCGGACCGAGTGGTGCAGCACATCGCTGCACACGCGGCCATGGACCCGAACGATCTCTTCGCACTGCTCGGAGAGCGCTGGCCGCATGCCCGATGGCTCACGAATCTTCGGCGCGCAGCGGGGATGTGCCTACTCGGCGGTGGTCGGCGCGATGAGCTGCTCACCGAGCTCACGAGTGAATGGTTGTCCAGCCGACCGAAGCAGCCGTGGATCCTGCTTCTTGCCGATCGAGCCGATGACTTCCTGTCGCTGTGCCGCCTTGAGCATGAGCGCGCCTGGATCGCGCGGATGTTCACGAGCGTTGGCGATCACGCCACCTACAGCACCCTCATCCATGAGTACACGGCCGAGGGCGAAGTGCTCGAAGCGCGCCGCCGCCGCGTTCGCAACGCATTGGTCCACGGAAACCCCGCGAGCTTCGCGGTCGTGCAGTCCGTCCGGGAGTATGCCGACTTCCTCGGCGGCAGCGCACTCAACCGTGGTCTCGAGTCTTTCGTCGAAGGCACACCACCCGCCGCAGCTCTGGCGATCAGAACGGACGAGTTCGTCGCAATGCAGGATGGCCAGGATGCCGCAAGCTTCTGGCGTGCTCGGATCGCTGCACAGAATCATTCAGTCGCGGCGTATGGCACCGAGCCGTGATCATTTTTCACTCGACGGTTTCGCGTCATCCTAACTCCCCCATGATCGCAGAATTTCGATGCGCAGGAGCGCGCTCTTCTCGGCAAAAGAGGACGACAGCTTGAGTCCCTCCGCCACAGAATGGTCAGTCGGCGGGGCTGAGGGCCAAGACCCGTGGGAGAAACGTCATGTCGTACTCACGACCGTGTCGCTGGACCTTGCATGGTTTCGGTCCTCGATATGCTCAACTCCAGTGACATCTCGTGCTCCCTGATGGGCTCGTGTCACGCTTGTGCGGGCGCGAGTAGGCGTATCGCCTCGCGGAGGTGACGTCGTACGTCCTTGATGTAGAGGCGATCAGTGCCGGCGTCGTTGATCCAGTGCCTGGCCTGGCCCATCAGCCACTCGACGGTCCAGGCGCGGTGCCAGCCCAGCGCCCACGTTTCCGCCGGAAGGCCACCGCGTTCTGCCAGGGCATCCTGTGGGCCGCCTCCGGCGACGTACGCCTCGATCAACCGGCGTAGCCGGGCGGTGCTGGCGGGACGCTGGGTGCCGAGCCAGGAGGCCAGGTCCAGCAGGCCCGGGCCGTTGAACGCGCGAGCGAGGTCCAACAGTCGCCATCCGGCTGTCCCGATATGCAGGGACACGGGGTGGAACTCCCCGTGACACAGGCCGAACGGTTCGAGCTCCGCACCCTGTGCCCGCACAGGCGCCACCTTGTCGAGGGCTGCCAGCATCTCGGCGATGTCGGAGGTCGATCTCCAGCGGCGGCCCTCCCGGAGCGAGTCAAGATGTACCAGTGCCCGTGACGGCAGCAACCGCAGTTCGCCGGTGTCGAGCGTTGGGGGCTGAAGCCCTGCGGGTCGAATCTGGTGCAGCAGTACCGCCGCTCTCACTCCATCATCGTTCTCGGCTTCGCGGATCGGCTCGCCCAGATGCAGCAGCATCCCCAGGACCCCACCGATCATCAGGGAGGCATACCGCTCCGCCACCGGCACGCCCTGCGCAGCGGCCAACATGCGCGCCCCCTCCTCGCCGGCGAACGGCTCGGCGACGACTTTGAAGATCACCGTCGAGCCGTCGGAGAATCGCAGCCGCTCAACTGCCGACAGCGAGCACGTGCTGATCGGCTCCCGTTTCGGCTCCCCAGCGAACCCCGCCGTCGCGCACAGCTGGGTTCGCAGCAGAGTGACAGTCATTCCATCCATGACAAACTCCTCAGACTCGAGAGGTAGCCGAACCCTCGCCCGTGCCTTGCGAGGACCAGCTCCCTTGAAGCGTCCAGACGGCCGTTCACGCACGCTCGCCACCACGTATGGGCCGCCACCGGCGGGGGCAGATCTATCGGGCATGTCCCGTGAGCAAGCGGTGCCAGAGCTCTACGGCCTTGGCCGAAAAGAGCCTGTCCGTCTCGCGCACACTCACGCCCTTGACTTCGCCGGGCGAAGTCTGGACGCAGCCGCCGCAGATAGGTGATTCCTCGGATCGACTGGACCTCGCTCAGCCGGGTGAGCGTGGCTCGTGCCGCTGCGACAGCCGGCTCCAGCTCGCCGCTCAGCAGGTGCGCCTTCGTCAGGAATGCGCCGTGCAGCAGTGCCGACCTGGGGTAGTCGGGCCGAGCGCCGACCTTCGAGATAGGGGCGAGCAAGTCGATGGCCTCACTGAGCAAGCGCTTGCGATACACGGTCATGTGCTCGCCCAGCACGACGAGCGCCTGGCCGGCCTCGGCGATGAGCTGCTCGGGCTCCAGGTAGTACAGGTAGGTCGGAGCGCCGTCTGCGGAGGCCAGCAGCTCCCTCGCTTTCTCCCACGCGCGACGAAAGCCGGACAGGTTGCCGGCTGCCGCTGCCGCAGTGGCGACGCGGCCGTTGATCCTCGCCTGAAGGATTGGATCGCAGGGTGAGCACTGCTCTGCCGCCGAAGCTATGTGGACCGCCTCCTGACCGTGCCCCGCGAAGGCCGAGACGTAGGCGAGCATGCCGATGGCGTTGGCCGCCCGGCCATGCTCGCCAAGCCCTCGGGCGACCCGCTCGCTGAGCAGCAGATATCGCTCGGCCGCACCGTACCGGTGCGCGTCGAAGTGCACCCATCCGACGAGTTGGGCGAGATCGGCGACGATGGTCATCAGCTCACGCCCGACGGCGGGCTCGTAGTCGGCGAACTGCACCAGGTCGAGGACGTTGCGCAGTTCGCTGGTGACGTACCGAAGGCTGAGCGCGCCGCCGCCGTGACGATCGTCGAGCTTGCGTAGGGCCTCGACATGCGCGCCGATCAGGCGTACCTGCATCGGCAGGACTCGCTCGCGGCCAGCGCGCCGGTGAGTCCAGGACACGCTCGTCCGAAGCCCGTCGAGTACGGCTGCCGCCAGATCGGGGCCGGACGCTGCGGAAACGTCGGCGTGTTTCCCGGCGCTCAGCGTCGTCAGCTCGCTGAGCGATTGCAGCATGTCATCGACGCTCCCGTCGTGGACCAGGCCGGAAGCTGCGGGCACCGTCCCGCGCTGCCGGCTGGGCCAGAGCTGATCCACCCGCACCGCATAGCCGAAGTGCTCGGAGAGCACGGCGGCCACTACTGACGGAATTGGATCGTACGGCTTGTAGCCGTGTCGCACCCACGCGTACGGCGCGGTGGGGTCGATGCGCCGTGAGCCGAGACCACGCTCTTGCAGCCACGCGTTGACGGCGGCCGCTAGCTGGCGCGGGTTCATACCGGCGCGCCGCAGAACCTCTGCCAGCGCCGTCCCCGGTTCTCGCTGCATCGGCACCTCCCGTTCCGCAGCGACGGTAACCCCATGGTCGGTCACCTCTTGTGAACGCCTCCGCAGCCCGGACCGCTCACCTTCACGACCTTCACGGCGTGATCGGGAGGTTCACGACCTTCACCACCCACAACCGTTCACTCTTCGCTTCGGCCCTGGTCCACTGAGTGACGAAACGCGGCCGGTGAGCACCGGCCGCCGAACAGACCCGCCGGAGGTACGGCTTGGCACCCCCAGTCAGGCTCCACGACTACCGCGTGCTCGTGAAGGTCCTGCGGCCCGGGTCCGCCGCTCATCGGGCTCGGATCGTCGTCCGCCAGGTCCTCCAGGCGGCGGGTGTCGACGACGAGGGCGTGAGCGACGCCGAAAGCGCGGTGGCGGAGCTGGTGGCCAACGCCGAGACCCACGCGCGCCGGCCGTACGAGCTGCGGATCGTCACCGTGGACGGTTTCCCGGCCTGGTGTGAGGTCATCGACGGTGACGAGGACCTGGCCGACATCCCGAGGATTCTGCGCGAGTTGCGCACCTCAGACCCGTTCACCCTCTAGAGCGGCCGAGGCCTCCTCATGGTTTACCGGCTCTCGGCTGGTCGGTGCAGCGCCTACCTGACGAGGACGTACACCACCGGCATCCCGGGCAAGGCGGTCGCCTTCGCCCTGCCCACGAAGACCAGTCCACCTTCCGGTTCCCCCGTGCCAGAAGGCGGACTCCCCCAGGAGGCGGGCACGCCACCAGCGCTCTCGTGCCGGTGCCCGCCTCCGTCTAACCCGACTCTCAGAGGACCTCCATGAGCACAGACGAACGCCCCATCGGACACGCCGTGGTCGTGGCCTCTGGTGGGCTGGACTCCACCACGCTGGCCTACTGGCTCACGGCGAAAGGCGCGGCCCAGCTCACCCTCCTCGGCGTCGACTACGGACAGCGCCACCGCGTCGAGCTGTCCTACCTGATCGGCACGGCCAAGGCGCTCGGCGCCGCCTACGTCCAGCTCGACCTGCCCGGCCTGGCCACCTTGATGACGGGGTCCGCGCTTACCGACGCGCGCGTTTCAGTGCCGCACGGCCACTACACGGACCTGTCCATGCGAGCCACGGTCGTGCCGGACCGCAACGCACTGTTCCTGGACCTCGCCGTCGCTCTCGCCGCGACCGCGAAGGCCGATGCGGTGGCTTTCGGGGCGCACGCGGGCGACCATCCGATCTATCCCGACTGCCGTCCCGGCTTCGTCCAGGCCTACCGGCAGATGTCGGCGAAGGCCACCGAGGGCTTCGTGGCAGACGGCTTCCAGGTCGTGACGCCGTTCATCGCGATGAGCAAGGCGGAGATCGTACGGCTCGGCGCGGACCTCGGGGTGCCCTTCGCGCACACCTGGTCGTGCTACCTGGGCGGGCGGCGGCATTGCGGGCGCTGCGGCACCTGTGTCGAGCGCAAGGAAGCCTTCTCCCTGGCCCGCGTCGACGACCCGACCGACTACGACGATCCCTCACCGGTGGCGTCATGCATGTGATCGCGAAGAGGTTTCGCTTCAGCGCCAGCCATCGGCTGGAGCTACTGCCGGAGGGTCACCCGTGCCGGCGGTTGCACGGCCACAACTACACGGTGGAGATCCAGCTCGCTGCCGACGAACTCGACGACGTCGGCTTCGTCACGGACTTCCGCGAGCTCGATGTCGTACGGGACTTCCTGCGGGACTCCTTCGACCATCGGCATCTCAACGACGTGCTCGACGGGCCGCCGACCTCGGAGCGGCTCGCCCAGGTGATCCACGCGTGGTGCGCCGCCCACCTGCGCGTCGCGCCTCTCCTGTACGCGGTCAGGGTCGCTGAGACCGACTCGACCTGGGCCGAATATCGCGGAGGCTCGGCGTGAACCTCCTCGTCACCGAGATCTTCGGCCCCACCTTCCAGGGCGAGGGGCCGTCGACCGGCCGGCAGGCCGCGTTCCTGCGCCTTAGCAGGTGCAATTTGACCTGCACGTGGTGTGACACCCCGGAGACGTGGGACACCAGCCGCTTTGATTTGGCGAGCATGACGCGTCGCATGACCGAGTCGGAAGTGCTGCACGAGCTGCTGGCCGTTCCCGCGCCGCTGGTCGTCGTCACCGGCGGCGAGCCGTTGCTGCAGCAGGACCGGCTCGTCTGGCTCGCCGACATGCTTCGCGCCAATGAGCGGCGGGTCGAGATCGAGACGAACGGCACCGTCGTGCCCGTGTCCGGGCTACTCGCGGCGGTCAAGCACTGGAACGTCTCACCCAAGCTGGCCTCCTCGGGCGTGCCGTACGGCAAGCGGATCAACTCGGAGGCTCTTCGGGTGCTCAACGGCTCGCGCCGTGTGGTCTTCAAGTTCGTCGTCGAGGGCCCCGCGGACCTGGAGGAGGTCGCCGGGCTGGAGGCCGAGTACGGCCTCGCGCCGATTTGGGTGATGCCGCAGGCGACGACGCCAGCTGCGGTGACGGCGGTCATGACGGGGATCGCGAACGAGACGCTGGCGCGGGGCTGGAACCTGAGCACCCGACTGCACATCCTGCTGGAGGGTACCGATGTCCGCTAACAGTGGGCCTGAGCGGGGCCGTCGTTCCGCGCTTCTCGGGCCGCGCGTGCTGGAGTGCAGGCCCTTGGCTGACGGAGAAGCGGGGATCGTTCCTGCCGCCCAGGTAGGCACGAGCGTACTCCCGCAGAGCCACTCACTGATGCCGTTTCTCGGAGAGCGGCACCTGGCCGCCGCCCTGCGGCAGTGCGGGCGGCGCCGCTCGTGTCCCGGCGCCGACGGCATGACCTGGGCGGACTATCGGCGGGCCGCCGCCATCCGGATCCCCCGCCTGGCTCGGGCACTGCGAGAGGGAGCGTGGCGGCCGGGGCCGCTGCGCATCAACCCGCTCCCCACCTACTCCGGTAAGGAGCTTCCCTGCGTGATTCCCACTGTGGAGGACCGGTTGGTGCATCGCGCGATGCGCAACGCCGTCGAGCCGGTCCTGGAGGCGGGAGTCTTCGCCGACTGGGTGTCCGGCTATCGCCCGGGCCGCAACCGCATCACCGCGCTCCGGCAGGCGATGGCCTGGGCCGACCAGGGCTTCACCTCGGTCGCGGACGTCGACGTCGCGCACGTCTCACACGGGTCCGACCCCGAGCAGGTCACGAGCTGGCTAGCCGTGCACGTCCACGACGGCACGTTTCTGGACCGGTTCCGGACCGCCCTGGCCGGCCTGCCCTCCCCGCTGGCGCCCGGCACGGGCGTGTCTCCCCTGCTGATCAACCTGCGGCTGTCCCGCGCCGACCGGCTGCTCCCGGACCTGCGCCTCGTCCGGTTCGCCGACAACTACTGCGCTTTCGCGGCGAGCCGTACGGAGGCCGAAAGAGCGATGGAACGCGTCCTGGATCGGTCGGTTAGGACCCCCGTAGTTCCACAGGGAGCCACAGTGACCGACACGGCCGCCCGATTGACGCCGTTCGCCAAGCTACCGCGCGCGGCAGCGCTTGATGACCGGCTGAGCTACCGGGCTCGCGGGCTGCTGGCCGAACGGTGGTGCGACCGGCCGGGGTGGACCTTCACCATCGAGCACCTGGCCCGCACGCGCGGCCCGGGGGTGGAAGGGCACACTGTCGCCGAGCTGCGCGCGGCCGGCTACGTCCACCTGACCGGCGTCCCGGGCCGGGGCGATCGGCTCCGGTCGGCCTTCACGCTGCACCGCGCCGCGATCCCCGGCGGTGCCGGCAACGCTGAGCCGTGGGTGTGGGCGCCGTACGCGACCGCCAGGGACGGGCGGTTGTCGTACCGGGCGCGGGGGCTGCTGCTGGCTCAGCTCAGCTACGCCGAGCCCGGCACGCACGAGGTGGCCCTGGTCGGCGGAGTCGCCGCGCTCGCCGAGCACCACCAGGCGCCCGGTGAGGGACGCGAGGCGCTCGGGACCGCGCTGGGGGAGCTGCTCGCCGCCGGATACGGAAGCCGGGAACGGATGCGGGGCCTGGACGGGCGGATCGGCTGGGGACGGTCCTTCGCAGAGTTCCGGCCGGAGTCCCGGTGAAGGCGTGAAGCGGGCGCTCGAACCATAGAGGGGTGCCGGAATACGGCGGAACCGGGCCGCAAGCGTCGGTGCGGCGGCGTAGGCTCCATCTCAGTGGCCGACGCGCTGGCCCGCTTCCGAGCCCCCGGCCCCCACGCGGCGGGAGGCAACGAGCTTCGAGCAGGCTTCTCAGCTCTGCGGGCTCAGGCCCGCCACGGCCAGCCGGAACAGCCGGTCCGCGCGGGCGGCCGGGTCAGGGTGGTGCTCCGTCGCGAGGACGATGCCGACGATCAGCGCGATCAGGTCGGCGACGGTGATGCCTTCCGCCACCGCCCCGTCCTGCACGGCGCGCTGCAGCAGGGGGTTTCCCGCCTCTGCCATCATCGCCGAGCAGGTGTTCTCGTGTACGGGGTCGGGCTCGGCCCCGTCGTAGGCCAGTGCCGCCGCCAGCCCTCGGGCCGCGACGCAGTAGGCGACGACGTCACTGAGCCATTCCAGGAGCGCGTCACGGCTGTCGCCCTTGCCTGTCAGCTCGTGGGCGCGGGCGGCCAGGGCCTCGATCCGTTGATGGGAGACCGCCTCCAGGAGCGCCCGGCGGGTCGGGAAGTGGCGGCGTACGGTGGCCGAGCCGACCCCCACGATGCGGGCGATCTGTTCCAGGGAGGCGCCGGCCCCGTACGCGGCGACCTCCTCCTCGGCCACGGCGAGGATGCGCGCGTAGTTGCGCCGGGCGTCCGCGCGCTGGCGGTCGGGCATGGCGTCATCTCCAGGGTTGCTAAGTGGCGGGGCCCGCCATATTGTACCGTAGAGAAAACGGCGGGCCCCGCCGCTTAATGCCCTGAGGAGCACCATGTCCGCAGATTCCGCACCCGTCCTGGTCACCGGCGCCACCGGCAGGCAGGGCGGAGCCACCGCCCATGCCCTGCTCGCTGCAGGCGTTCCCGTACGCGCCCTGGTGCGTTACCCCGACACCGAGCGAGCCAAGGCCGTCGAGGCGCTCGGTGCCGAGCTGGTCACCGGCGATCTCCACGATCGCGATTCGGTGGTCCGGGCCGCCGAGGGCGTCCGCGCCGTCTTCTCCGTTCAGATGGCCGCCCTGACCGCCGAAGGTTTCGATTTCGACGGAGAGGTGACCCAGGCCGTCAACCTCATCGAGGGCGCGAAGGCCGCGGGAGTGCCGCAGTTCGTACACACGTCCACCAGTGGCGCCGGTCAGCACACCAAGACTCCTGGCTGGATCGCAGGCCGCTGGGGTTCGTTGGACGGCAGCCTGGGAGCCAAGAGCACGATCCAGGACCGGGTTCGCGCGGCCGGCTTCTCCCGCTGGACGATCCTCAAGCCGGGCTTCTTCATGGAGAACTTCCTGCCGTCCATGGCTTTCCTGTTCCCGCGCGGTGTCGAAGGCGGCCTGGTGAGCGTCGTGAAGCCGGAGACCCGGCTGTCCCTCGCCGCGGTGGACGACATCGGCAGGGCGGCCGCCGCGGCCATCGCCGAGCCGGAGCGGTTCCATGGGGTCGAGCTGGAGCTGGCGAGTGACTATCTGTCGATGACGGAGGTCGCCGAGGTTCTCTCCCGCGCGCTGGGCACGCACCTGTCCGCGCCGGACATGACCGAGGAGCAGGCGCTCGCCGCCGGGATGCCGGCGATGGGCGTCTCACACGAGTGGATGAACATAGCCGGCCAGCCGGCCCGCCCGCAGTACGCCAGGGACCTCGGCCTTTCGCTCACCAGCTTCGAGGAATGGGCGCGGCAGCACCTGCGGCCCGCGGCTTGACACAAGGTCCGGGCTCGACAGGTCAAGCTCGGGTGGTCGGACTGGACTTTCACGGACGAGACGAATCACTTCAACAAAGTGACAGTCCGTCATTTCAGGATCACCCTGGTCCGTGCCGGTGCCACCTTTCATCAGGACCCGGAGCGAGCCGACCTGCGCGTGCCCCACCTTCGAGCAACCCGGGTACGGGCCGGCCCCTCTGCGGCACCGCAGGAAGATCTCCGGCGGCACCCCATAGACGGGTTTCCATCAGCGGGTTCCCATGTGCGGGATTCCACGCCCCTACGTCAGATGACAAGCACAGAAGACAAGCAGAGAACGGTGCGGCCCTGGCCGGGCGGCTCGTTCCCCCCTCTGCGGGCCGTCCGGCAGGGTCACCCGGCAGCGCTGAGCGGGGGGAGACAGCCGCATTTTCGGTGTCACCGCAGGTCGGACCATAAACGGGTTTCCATCAACGGGATTCCATCGCCGGGTGCCTGATCCACCTCGGGCGTCCGCTGCCTGTCTTCACCGGCATCGGATGTGGGCAGCGGCCAAAGCTTCAGGCCTGGAGCCACGTCTGGCAGACCCAGCGGGGGCCTAGTCCAGTCGGCAACAGCAGTAATGTCGACTTGACCGCCGGAGAACTTCACGCCGCGAAACGAGACCTTGCCGCCGGAGAACGTCGCGCCGTCGAACGAGACCTCGCCGCCGGAGAACCCCGCGCCGCTGAACCTGACCACGCCCCCGAACCAGACCTCGCTCCCGGAGAACCCCGCGTATTTGAACGAGACCTCGCCCCCGGAGAACCTCGCGTTCGAGAACCAGACCTCGCCGCCGGAAAACTCCGCGTTCGCGAACCAGATCACGCCCCCGGGAAAGCCGACGCTCTTGTCGATCTAGCGGCAACGCTGGGACTGTGCCGAGCTGACTTGGACCGGCTGCACTGTAACTATCTCACCGCGATCACCTGGGCCGCCCTGGCCGACGGTGTGGCGCTCGAGGCCGAGCGCCAGAAGCTCGACCGCGTCGCCACCCTGCTCCATCTGCTGCTGGGGGCCGTCGAAGACGCCCTGACCTATGCGGCCGGGGTGGCGCCCGCCCGATGACCCGGTTTCAACTGCCACCGCGCGCTCCCGCCGTCTTCACAGGCCCGCGCATTCGGCATTCCCATCGTGACTCCCGACGCCTCCGCCCGGGTGCTCGGATGAACCCGAAAGCGAACGCCTTTACGTCGTAGATCAATGTGATCCTAGTTGCGAGCAACCCGTTTGAACATCGCGACCTGTCCTGAAGTCAGTGACCTGGAACATGCGACAGCCTGCGGTAATGAGGAGCAGCCGACTGCCAGCAACTGACGTCTCGTCCGAGCAACAAATGAGCAACGAGAAACAGAAAAGCCGTGATCACGTCTCTCGCGATCACGGCTCCGACCTGCCGAAACAGTGTCGGGACGACAGGATTTGAACCTGCGACCCCTTGACCCCCAGTCAAGTGCGCTACCAAGCTGCGCTACGTCCCGTTGCCCGGCTGGCCGGGCTTCACCAACCTTAGCGCAGTTTCCGGCCCGGTGCGTACACGGTTGGCCCTCCGCGCCTAAGCTTTGGATCATGGGAAGGAAGCCTCGGGTCGATCAAGAGGAGCTCGGCCGCCTGGCCGCCGAAGGGTGGTCCAACGCCCAACTGGCCGCGCACTTCGGCGTGACCGAATCCGGGATCCTTCAGGCGAAGCGGGCGGCCGGCCTGTCGAAGGCGATGACGGATCACAGCCGGGCCCTGCCCTGGAAGCTGAGGCGCGAGCACAGCCAGACCGGCCCCGCCACGAACCTCCGCAATCTCTCCGCCGTGGCGCAGGGCCGTACGATCACGAAAGAGAAGCTCAACACCGCCATCCGGTGGGCGAGCCGCCTGGCGGACAACGGCCTCGACATCACATACGACCCCGAACAAGGCTTCCGGGAGGTTCTAGCTGAGGGGACCTCCCACGTCGCCTTGGTGCTCGCCGAAGCACGGGAGGCCCTTGGCCTGACCGACGGCTCTCCAGATCCCGCGGAATAGGCGTTCCAGCGTCACCGCTCCACTCCGCGTCTCCCACTGCTCCCAGCCAAAGCCTGAAAGACGGCGGCATAACGTTCAAATCGCCGATAAAGGCAGGCGTCAGGCGTCCTCGCGACGGATGGGCGCGGTCTCCTCCCGGACGTGCACGTGCCGCTCGTTCGGGTGCACGGTCGTGTGCGACTCGGTCTCCTGGACGTGGACATGCGGCTCGGCGGACGGGTCCACCGTGTACATGATGTCCGGCTCGATGGTGTCGACCGTGTCCTCGGCATGCGGACGGCGCGTGTAGAGGCCTGTCAGCAGCGCGCCGGCGACACCGACGGCCATCAGAATCCATCCGATCATCTGCAGGTCGATTCCGGGAATGTCCCACTTCACGGCGAAGGCGAGGACTGCGCCGATCGCGATGAAGGCGAGACTGGCTCCGAAGCCCATGGTTACCTCCTGTGATGGTAATGACGGCCTCTACCCGTCAAACCGGTGATTACGCAGGCGTGAAGGGTGCTTTCGAGGGCAGTGCGAATGAACAACGCACATTCACCCCTGGGAGGCAGATATGTCCGCCGCAGGATGGGTGGTCGTCGTCATAGCCGCATTGGTGGTCATCCTGGCGATCGGCTACTTCGTCACGACTCAGAATCGCCGGCGTCACCTGCAGAAGCGCTTCGGCCCGGAGTACGACCGGACGGTGGAGGAGAGGGAGAGCCGCCGGGAGGCCGAGCAGGAGCTGCTCGCCCGTGAGGAGCGTCACGCCAAGCTCGACATCCGGCCGCTCGACCCCGAGACCCGGGAGACCTACGCGAAGAAATGGACTGAGGTCCAGGAGCGGTTCGTCGACGCGCCCGGTTTCGCCGTGACCGAGGCCGACGCTCTGGTCAGCGCTGTCATGGCCGAGCGCGGATATCCGACAGACGAGTTCGAGCAGCGCCTGAGCGACCTGTCGGTCACCCACGCCGCCACGCTCGGCCACTATCGCCAGGCCCACGACATCAGCAGCCGCGCCGCCCGGCAGGACGCCACGACCGAGGAGCTCCGCCAGGCGATGGTCCACTACCGCGCGCTCTTCCAGGAGTTGCTCGGCGAGACCGCCGGCGACCCCGAGAACAGCCGGCACGCCGCACGCTCCACCGCCGAGGAGGCTGACCTTTGATGAAGAACAACCCTTATGACAACCGGTACGGCACGGCCGAGCAGCCGACGCCGGAGACGCCCGAGCCTCTGGAGGAGGAGGCCCGCAGGGAAGAGGCCCTGGCCGGCGGCCGGCACGACGCGCACGAGGGCCCGGGCCCCGTCTACTCCGCCGAAGGCGCCGACCTCGACGGCTCCCGCTACACCGGAGAGTCCGGCTACGCCGACGGCAGCGGGGACACCCGGAACGCCGAATCCCCCGGCACCTGGGTCGCCGGCAGCGGCGTCACCGCTCACACCGCCGACAGCCGGACTGCTGATATCGCGGAGACCTCGAAAGACACCGCTGACACCGCCGGCACCGCCGACGGCCGTACGTTCGACCGTCACTCCGGCGACGGCGCGTACGCCTCGCAGGCTCCGGGCGACCGGACCTTCGACGCCGAGGCGGTTGATTCGGTCCCCGCCCCACGGACTGGGGCCACTCCCGCGGCCCGCGAGTCGCTGGAGCGGGTCGACGCCCGCGACGACGTGCTCGCGCCGGATCCGGACGGGCGCACGGCCGCGCACCCGGAGGACGTCGAGTTCCCCGGCGCCGACTCGACGGCCGACTCGACGGTTGACGCAACGCGCCCCAGCGCCGAATCAACGCTCGGCACCACGCGGCCCGACGCCGAATCAACAACCGGCACACCGGGCACCGACGCCGAATCGACCGCCACTCCCGACCTGGATGCCGAGACGACGTCCAGCGAGACCCTGGTCGCCGCTGAGGGCGCCTCCGGCATCGCGGAGCCGGGCGAGGAGTCCGCCTCCGGCATCGACTTCGACAGGCGGTGGCACGAGATCAAGGCGGGTTTCGTGGACGATCCGCGGAGCTCCGTCGAGCAGGCCGACGCGCTCGTCGAGAAGGCGGTGGCGCTCTTCACCACCCGCCGCCAGGCGCTGCTGGACCGGTGGAAGAACAACGACCAGAACGACGGTGACCAGAACGACACGGAGGCGCTGCGGCTCGCCCTGCGCGACTACTACGCCCTCCTCCTTCAGTTGACCGGAAAGTGAGGCATCCATGCTCGCCATCGCCGCTGCGATCGTCTTCGGCATCGCGTTCCTGCTCGACCTGCTCAACGCCAGCATCGGCATCGGGCTGACCGCGCTGATCGCGCTCGGGCTGTGCCTGCTGGCACTGCACCAGGCCGGCATCGGCACGGCCGGTATGAACTCCTGGCGCGGCAACTGGCGCGGCCGCGCCCGCCGCTGACGTCCTTGAGGCCGCCGGGTCGAAGACCCGGAAACCTCAACCCACAAGCTCGCCCATCCCTACGCCCAGGAGAGCCACATGTCGCAGAGAGTCGAAGAAATCATGACTCCGGCCCCAGTCGCACTGCCGGAGGAGGCTCCGATCGTCAAAGCCGCCAAGCTGATGCGTGACCAGGGCATCGGCGACGTCTTGGTGGTCAGGGGCGACCAGTTGCGCGGCCTGGTGACCGACCGGGACATCGTGGTCCGGGCGGTCGCCGAGGCGCGCGACGTCAGCGCCACCCCTGTCGGGACGCTGTGCACGTCAGAGCTGATCACGGTCACCCCTGACCAGGACGCCGACGAGGTGATCCGCCTCATGCGCCAGAAGGCCGTGCGCCGGGTTCCTGTCGTGGCCGATGGCCGTCCCGTCGGCATCGTCACCCTCGGGGACATGGCGCTGGAGCGGGACCCAGCCTCCGCCCTGTCCGACATCTCCGCCGCTCCCCCGAACAGCTGAGCCGTACGGCCGGCCGTAGAAGAGCTCGCCCGTCAGGACCTGCTCGACGAACCGTCACATGCGGCCACCCGCGACGAAGCCACCAATGAAGAACACCGAGCAAGCCGCGTGACCCTGGGGCCTGGGTCACGCGGCGCTTCGCCGTAAGGGCAGGTTTCGCCGTAAGGGCAGGTCTCGCTGTGAGCGCGGAGGACGGAAAGCCTCTGATCACATCCGGGCGGCCAGCTTGAACTCCTCGCGCGGGCGCTGGAGGGCGCCCAGCGACACGATCTCCCTGGGGAAGAACAGCCCGAGGGTCCAGTCCATCAGGATGCGGGTCTTCTTGTTGACGGTCGGCATCCGGGTCAGGTGATAGGTCCGGTGCATGAACCAGGCGGGGAACCCGCGCAGCTCGCGGCCGTAGATCTGCGCCACTCCCTGGTAGAGCCCGAGGCTGGCCACCGAGCCGGCGTTCCTGTGCCGGTACGGCTCCCGCGTGCCGCCCCTGATGGTCGCCAGGAGGTTGTCGGCCAGCCGCCTCGCCTGCCGTACGGCATGCTGGGCGTTGGGCGGGCACATCTCGCCCGGCCTGGTGAGGTCGGGGACGGCGGCGGCGTCGCCCGCAGTGAAGGCGAAGGGCGCCCCCTCGATCTGCAGGAACGCGTTGGCCTTGACCCGGCTCCTGTCGTCCAGAGGCAGATCCCCCGCCTTGACCAGCGGATTGGGCTTCACGCCCGCTGTCCACACCAGCGTCTCGGCGTCGAACTCGTCACCGTCGTCGAGCACGATGTGCCCGTCCTCCATCGACTTCAGGCGGGTGCCGGTCCGGACCTCGATGCCGCGCCCGCGCAGCTCCTGGGCGGTCCACCGGCCCATGTCGGCCCCGACCTCCGGAAGGATGCGGTCGGTGGCCTCGACGAGGATCCAGCGCATGTCCTCCCGGCGGAGCCCGTCGAAATACTTGATGGCGTCGCCGGCCATGTCCTCCAGCTCGGCGAGCGCCTCGACGCCGGCGTATCCCCCGCCGACGAAGACGAAGGTCAGCGCCCGGCGGCGGACCTCCTCGACCGGGGTCGACGCGGCGACGTCCAGCTTGCCGAGCACGTGGTTGCGGAGGTGGATGGCCTCCTCGACGGTCTTGAAGCCGATGCCGTGCTCGGCCAGCCCGGGAATCGGGAGAAGCCGGGACACCGATCCGGGGGCGAAGACGAGGTAGTCGTAGTCGATCGTGAGATCGGGCCCCTCGTGGGGCTGGAACTCGGCCTTGCGGTCCGCCAGTCGCACGGACGTGACCCGCCCGCTGAGAATCTGACACGAGTGCAGGACCCGCCTGAGCGGGACGACCACGTGGCGCGCCTCGATGTTCCCGGCCGCGGCCTCGGGCAGGAACGGCTGGTAGGTCATATAGGAGTCGTAGTCCGCGACGGTGATGCGGGCCTCGCCGCGGCGGAGCCTGCGCTGCAGGCGGAGAGCGGTGTACATGCCGACGTAACCGCCGCCGACGATCAGGATCCGTGGGACAGCCATGGGTGTCCCTTACCCTGCCTAAACCAGGAAACGCATGGTGACTGTCGTCCCGTTGGCCCCGGTTCGCGCATCAAGGTCCGTGCTCAGCAGCCGGGCCACCCACAGCCCCATCCCACTGGTGGCGTTCTCCCTTGGCGGTGTGTGCCCGGGGGCCCCCTCCGGCTGCCACTGCCTGCCGTCGTCGTGGACCTCGACCACGAGGGCGTCGCCGTCGTCCCATATGCGCAGCCGCGCCTTGGTGGAGCCGTGGGTCACGGCGTTGGTGGCGACCTCGTTGAGCGCCACGAGGAAGTCCCCGACGGCGTCCTCGCTCATGCCGCGCCGGCGTGCCTGGGCAGCGGCGAACTCCCGCACGTCGGGCAGATCGGCTAAGGAGAAGGTCAGATCCCTGGCCGTCGCGGCGACGGGCGGCGGAACGCCGTCTTCTTTCACCCGGTAACGCCTCCCGCCGGACATCGCTCAGCCGTACGACCTGAAGGGTCGCGGCCTACGGACGAAGATACCCCGGGACACCGCCGCCAGGGCGGCGGTGTCCCGGGCATCGCTGCTGTGTGCCGTCATCCCGCGACGAGCTCGGAACGCAGCTGGTCGAGGGTCTTGCGGAGGATCCGCGAGACGTGCATCTGGGATATGTCGAACTCCGCGGCGATCTCGGCCTGGGTCATGTTGCCATAGAACCGCAGCAGAAGGATGTTCTTCTCCCGCTCGGGAAGAAGGTCGATGAGGGGCTTCACGGCCTCCCGGTCCACGAGGGTGGCCAGTGCGTCGTCCTCATCGGGGAGGACGTCGCCGAGGGCCGCCGCGTCGTCGTCCGCACCCAGCGGCGCGTCGAGGGAGAGCGTGCTGTACGCCGCGGAGGCGTCCATGGTGAGCAGCATGTCCTCTTCGGAGATGCGCATCTTCTTCGCGAGCTCGGCGACCGTGGGGAACCGGCCGAGCTCCTGGGTCATGTCGGCGACGTGCCGGTTCAGCTCGGAGCGCCGCTCCTGGTAGAGGCGGGGCACCCGGACGGCCCAGGTGCGGTCGCGGAAGTGCCGCTTGACCTCGCCCGTCATGGTCACCATCGCGTAGCCGCGGAAGCTGTGCCCCAGGCTGGGGTCGAAGCCGTTGATGGCCTTCATCAGGCCCACGTAGGCGGCCTGGAGAAGGTCCTCCATGGGCTCGCCCCGGTTGAGGTACCGCCTGGCGATGTCCCTCGCCATGGGGCGGTGCATCTCGACGATCATTTCGCGGAGGCGTTCCCGCCGCTCCTCGGACAGGCCGTCCTCGGCCAGCTCGGCCAGAAGTTCCTCGGCGGTCGGATTGCTGATGGTCGCTACTCGGACCTCGGCAGCCATCTGCGCAGTCCCCTCGTATTTCTTGCGAGGCGCCGACGGCCGGGGGTCACCCACGCAGAAGGCATGCCTCGCTACAGTATCGAGACGAGGCCCTCTGCTGGACCTCTGGTTCAGTATATTGCCCCAAAATCGGGAGTATCACCACCCCTTCGGCACCAGTAATGTTGCCGCAGAGGAGGCGCGAGGTGTCTAACAACGGTCTGTTGTCCCTGAACTCCACCACGGCCGGCGGCATCGTGGTGGTCCACATCGATGGCATTCTCGACGCCACGACTCGGGAGCAGTTCTCGGACTACCTGGACACGGTGGCGGAGGACCACGGGCCCGACATGATCCTCGACCTGGGCAAGGTCACGTTCATGGACTCCCGCGCGCTCGGCCTGATCGTGCACCACTGGCAGCGCTCCACCACCGCCGGCGGCAACTTCGCGCTGGTCGCCGTGCAGTACCCGAGCTCCAAGGTGATGTGGGTGACTGGCCTGTCGCAGCGCCTGCCGCTCTTCGACACCCTCGACGAGGCGCTCGCGGCCTTCGCCGCGTAACCCCCCAGGCCCCACCCCCGGGCCCCACTCGCCACGGCACGTTCGCCGTGATCATGCACAGGTTCCCGGAAATGCGCGCCCACCATGGGTTTCACTCTGCGCGATCATGCAGAGATGCCCCGGACGTGCGCCCGTGCAGGCGTTCCACCACCGGTGATCATGCGCTACGGCTTGGCGCCGCCGTGCTTTTGCTGGTGTTCGGTCACGAGCAGCCTGGCCAGGTCGGCGACCTTGACCTGGTGGTGCTGGGACACCCTTCTGAGCTCCTCGAACGCCGCCTCGGCCGAGCACCCGCTCTTCGACATGATGATGCCCTTGGCCTGGTCGATCACGGACCGCCCGGCGAGCGCCTCCTGCATCTGGGCTGCCCCGGTGAGGACGTCGTCGAACTCCCAGATGTTCGCCAGGGCCACCGTGATCTGCCCGCGGAGCAGGCCCATCAGCGACTCCCCGTCCGTGAAGACGCCCGGCCGCACGCCGTACAGGCCGACGATCACGACCGCGTGGTCCACCTCGATCGGCAGGACCAGCACCGACCGCACGCCGTGCCGTACGGCTGTCGCCGCGTAGCGGGGCCAGCGGGGGTCGCGCATGACGTCGGGGACGGCGACCTGCCGCCCGGAGGACAGCGCCTCCCTGGACGGGCCCTCGCGGAGGTCGCGCTCGCGGTCGGTCAGCGCGATGAGCTCACTGTGGGAGGCCGCGAGCAGGACCCGCTCCTCCATCCACAGCTCGGCGGTGCCGCCCGCGCAGCCCGGCACGCCGTGGGCGACGGCCTCGGTGATGCCACGAAGGACGCTCTCGCAGGATGTCCCCTCGGTCACTCGCCCCAGAGCGGCGAGGTCACGCGCGAGGATGGATGTTGTCTCCATGGTAGAAAGACCATTCCCGTAGTTTCCGTGTTAATCCAGGCTGGATCGATTAGATCCGGTCTTTGGCGTAGCGTCTACGTCGTGAGAGGGGGGCAGCGTTGGCCGACATAGCCGAGCTTGAGCGCGCGCTGAGCGGGCTCGCCGACCGCATCGCCACCCTAAGGGACAAACCCGAGCAGGGTGCCGCCCTGCGCGAGCTGCAGGCGGCGGAGGAGCTGCTCAGGAGCGCGCTGACCGAGCTGGCGCGTAGCCGCAGGCGCAAGGACGGCGGCAACCAGAGGGAGCAGAAGCTCCTGCGGCAGGTGTTCCGCGCGCTCCCGGTGCCGGTGATCATCATGGACACCGGCGGCACGGTCCGGCGGATCAACAACGAGACCACGCGCCTCCTCGGCAGCCCCGCGGGCTACCTCATCGGCCGGGCCTTCCCGCTTCTGATCGACGTGGCCAGCCGGGCGGCGTT
Organism: Planotetraspora sp. GP83; assembly: GCF_041262585.1. Classification (NCBI taxonomy): domain Bacteria; kingdom Bacillati; phylum Actinomycetota; class Actinomycetes; order Streptosporangiales; family Streptosporangiaceae; genus Planotetraspora; species Planotetraspora sp. GP83. Next base: position 71,720 of record NZ_JBGCBZ010000003.1, read on the forward strand.
CCGCTCGCACCTGACGGCCGTCCTGCGCAGCGAGGAGAGCGCGGCGTTCCTGACCCGCCTGGCTCACCAGGGCCGGACGCACACGGTCCGGCTGGTCCTCAGCAGGCTGCATATGCCGGGCGAGCCGCAGGAGATGATCGCGGCGGTCGCGCTGCCCACGGAGGTGCAGCTATCGGAGGCCCCCGATCCGGGCGGAGCCCCCGACGAGTCGGTGATCATGGCGGCGGCCCGGCGGCATGAGCTGCTCTCCCGGCTGACCCGGCTCCTGCTCGACGAGGAGAGCCTGCGCGAGCCGGTGGCGCTCATACGGGCGGCCCGCCTGCTCGCCACGGAGACGGCCGACTGGGTGGTCGCCGACGTGATCAGGGACGGAGTCCTCCAGCGGGCGACCGTCATCGGCCCCAACGACCAGCCGATCACCCGCCTTCAGCGGGCCATGGAGACGATGCCCCCGGCCGCCGCGCCGATCGTCGGCCAGGTCCTCGCCACGCAGAGCGGCATCGTGCACGAGATGCTCTCCGACGACTCGCTGCTCGGCGGCGACGTGCTGCAGGCCATGCGGGCCGGTTCGCTGCTCAGCGTGCCGATCCGGACCGACGACGAGGTCCACGGCGTCCTCACGCTGGTACGGCTGCGCGACCGGCCGCCGTTCGGCCTGGCGGACCTCGGCCTCCTTGAGGAGATCGGCCTCCACCTGGGGCTGGCCATGCGGGCTCAGCGCAGCTTCCAGCGCCGGGCGCACGCCGCCGACACGCTGCAGACGGGCGTCCTCCCCCGCACGTTGCCGGACATCCCGGGCTTCGAGACGGCGGCGATCTACCACCCCGGGTCGGGCCTGCGGGCGATCGGCGGCGAGTTCTACGACGTGTTCCCGGTGAAGAACGGCTGGGGCTTCGTGATCGGCAGCGCGGCCGGCCGGGGCGAGGAGGCCGCCGCCGTCACCGCGATGGTCCGCAACGGGCTGCGCGTGCTCAGCGTCTACGAGAGCGATCCGGGCGAGGCTCTGCGCAAGGTCAACGACGCGCTCGTCGCGCAGAACACGGGCCTGTTCGTGATGGCCGCGGCCGGCTTCGTGCGCGGCCGCAAGGTACGGCTGGCCTCCGCCGGGCACCACCCCGCGGCGCTGCTCCAGCCCGACGGCGGCGTCCGGTTCTCCGACGGCGGCGGCGTCCCCCTCGGGTTCGAGGAGGGCTCGGTGCCCGCCACGGAGGAGCTGACCCTGGCCACCGGGGAGACCCTCGTCCTCTACTCGGACGGCCTGGTCGGCTCGCAGAGCGCCACCGGGGAGAACTACGGCGAGGACCGGCTCACCGAGGTCCTCGCCCGCTGCGTGGGCCAGCCGCCCGCCAGTGTGGTCAAAGCGATCGAGGAGGACCACCGGGCGTTCTGCGGCGCCCACGTCGTCGACGAGGTCACCGTGCTCACTTTGCGGCGGTCGCGGTGAGGTGGCATTTGCGGCCGGGCTCGCTCGGATGGTGCACTTGACCGTTGTGAAGATGCGGCCAGGAGACCATCGCTCGGTGACCTACTCGGACGAGGCCGAGCTTGAGCCGGTGCTCGCCCCTTTCCTCTCGGAAGGGCTGGCGGGATCCGACAAGGTCCTCTACTTCACCGACATCACCCATCCGGCCATCGTGACCGGGCTGCTGCGGGCGTGGGGCGTCGGCCCCGACGCGTACATCGCGGACGGGAGGCTCGACGTGCGCCAGATGGAGACGAGCGACCCCGACCTGCTGGTGAACCACCTCGCCGAGGCCGCCCGGCAGGCGCGCGCCCAGGGCTACCGGGCTCTGCGCGTCACCGGTGAGATGAGCTGGGCCGTCCGCGAGGGCACGGCCAGGCTGGCGGCCTACGAGACCAAGGTCCAGAGCCTGTTCGACACAGGCCTCGCCATGGGCATCTGCCAGTACGACCGGCGGCTCTTCCAGCCAGTCGTTTTGGCCGAATTACAACGGATACATCAGGGAAGAGACATGGATTTGGAGTTCGACGGCGCGCTTATGCGCATCCGGCGAACCGTTGATCCGCCCGGCATCCGCGTGGAAGGCGAAGTGGACGCGAACACGCTTGGAGAGCTGAACAAGGCACTCTCGTCGGCGGTCCTTCGAGAGCCGGGCGACGTGCATGTGCATCTGGGCGAGGTCTCCTTCATCGACCTTTCCGGCCTGCGGGCGCTCGTCGACACGGCGGGCGCGATCGGCGACGGCCGGTCCCTCGTGCTGGACCCCGTTCCCGAGCACGTCCTCCAACTGATCAAGCTGATCGGCTGGGACGGCACACCGGGCTTGAGATTGCATGGGGGCGATCCCCGATGAGCGAAATGATCCATCAGGCCAGTCTGTACGGCTCGGACGCTGAGTTCCTCGACATGGCCGTGCCGTTCGTCCGGGACGGCCTGGCGAACGGCGAGCCCGTCATGGTGACCACGACATCGGGCAACCTCGAGCTTCTCGGCGAGGCCCTGGGCGACGACGCCAGGCACGTCGACTACGCCGAGACGGCATACTTCGGCCGCAGGACGGCGCAGCGGGCCACGGCGTTCCTCCGCTACTGGCGGCGCTACGCCGACCACAAGCGGGTGCGGATCCTCGCGGAGCCGGTCTGGTCGGGGAAGTCGGCCCGGGACGTGCTCGCGTGGAAGCGGATGGAGTCGGGCCTCAACCTGATCCTCGCCGGGACCGGCGTCTGGATGATCTGCCCGTACGACACCCGCACGGTCAGCGCCGACGTCGCCCGGGACGCCATGCGGACCCACCCGTCCCTGAGCGCCGACGGCAGGCAGATAGAGCCGTCGCCCACCTACGCCGACCCGGTGGACTTCATCGGCCAGTGCGACGCGGCGCCGCTGCCCGAGGCCCCGCCGGGCAGCCTCACCGTCACGATCGACGACCTGCAGGACGTGCGCCGGCTCGTGGCCGAGGAGGGGCGCCGGCGTGGCCTGACCGGCGAGCGGGCGACCATGCTCGCCGTGGCCGTGCACGAGGCGAGCCGCTACCTGGGCGTGCCGCTCACGGCCCGCGTCTGGGAGAGGTTCGGCGCTCTCGTCTGCGACCTGCGAGGACAGCGCGGACCGATCTCCGACCCCCTCGCCGGGTTCCGGCCGCCGGGCCCGGATGAGCGGCAGGAGGACGGGCTCTGGCTGGCCCGGCAGGTCTGCGACTACGTCGACATCCGGTCGGACGACTCCGGCTGCACGATCAGGCTCCAGGCGGCCACGTCACGCCTGCAAGAGAGCGCATGATTTTCCCGATTAGGTGTTTAGCGGGAATCAGACTAAGGTAAACAGCATCATAGATCGTGCCTAAGACGCAGGCACACCCTTTCAAGCCTTTCCGTCTTGAGGTGTGTGCTGCCATGGATATCGCGATCGTCTCCGCTCACGAGCTGACCCCTGACACTCCGGCCATCGCACGCGAGCTGGCTCGTGGCCACCGGGTGACCGTTTACACGCGTTCCAAGGCCAAGGGGACCGGCGTCGAGCACGTCCCGGCGGGGCCCGACGTCGAGCTCTCCGAGAGCGACCTTCTGCCCTACATCTCCGACTTCAGCGCGGGTCTGCGGCGGCGGTGGGCGAAGAACCGCCCCGACATCATCCACGCGCACTCGTGGACCAGCGGCCTCGCGGCCATCGCCGGCTCCGAGGGGCTCGGCGTTCCGGTCACCCAGACCTTCCACGCGCACGACACCGAGACCCCCGCGCCGGTCCGGCGACTGGAGTGCGCGATCGGCCGCCGCGCCCGCGCCGTGATCGCCACCTGCGCGGACGAGGAGTCCGAGCTGATCCGGATGGGCGTCCCCCGGCGCAACATCTCGGTCGTCCCCCACGGCGTCGACATCGAGCGGTTCCGCCGCCAGGGCCCGGCGTTCCCCCGCGGCGAGCGGCCGCGCCTCCTCCACGTCGGGCACATCGGCGCCGCCAGCGCGGTGGACGCCCTGCTCACCGTCCCGGAGGCCGAGCTCGTGATCGCGGGCGGCGACGACCTCAGCATCGAGCGGCTGCGCGTCCGCGCCACGGACCGCGGCGTCGCCGACCGGGTCGAGCTGCTGGGCATGGTGCCCCACACGGCGATGCCGAAGCTCATGCGCAGCGCCGACCTCGTGCTGACGCTCCCGCCGGCCGTTCCGACCGGTACGGCGGCGCTGGAGGCCATGGCCTGCGGAATTCCGGTGATCGCCTCGGCCGCCGGAGCCCACCTCGACTCGGTCGTGGACGGCGTGACCGGCTTCCTGATCCGGCCGGACCGGCCGGGCGAGTTGTCCGGGCGGATCCGCCAGCTCCTGGGCGACCCGACGCTGCGCACGGCGATCGGCTACGCCGCCGCCGACCGCGCCCGCTCCCGCTACTCGGTCGAGCGCATCAGCATGGAGCTCCTCCGGGTCTACGAGAAGACCTGCGCCTGAGCGGACGCTCATTAACAGGGTTACGGATGCGGAATTGGGGTGATTCCGTTATTGAAGTTAAATGCCGTGATTTGATGCGTCCATGTCACTTCATGGACCTGGTTTAGCGGTGGCGGCGGCGATCATCATCGCCGCCGCCACCGCGTGTGCGAGCGGGGATTCCACGAAGGTCTTCACCGCCGCCGGCGAATCCGCCGCCGACGTGTCCTCCACCTCCGGCGGAGAGGCGGTGACGGCGACAGTCACGGCGACGGTCACCGCCACGGTCGCGCCGTCGGCCCCCGCCACCCCGTTCAAGCGGCGGGTGACGCCGACGCCCCACCCGACGCCCCCGCCGACCCACCGGCCCGCACCGCCGGCGCTGAAGCTGGCCGAGCCCGCGAAGCCCAAACCCCGGGACGTGACCATGATTGCGCCGGAGCCCGCTCCGGACGACGACTACACGATCGCGGACCAGCCGTCCTCCAAGGAGGGGACCTTCGTCCCCGAGCAGCAGGGCGGCGGCGCTTACGGCACGCACCCGCCGGGCCCGTCCGGCACGGCCGGCACGCCGGGCTCCTCGGGATCCTCGGGCTGGTCAGGCGGCGCCAACGGTTCAACCGGCTCGGGCGGCTCATCCGGCTCCGGTGGCTTGGCCGGCTCCACGACCGGGGCCGGATGGGGCAGCCCCATCCTGGTCGAGGACTTCAACGGCACCCAGATCGACCACGGCAAGTGGGGCGTCTACAACTCCCCCAGCGCGCGGGTGAACCCCCGCACCTCCCAAGCGACCAGCGTCGGCGGCGGCATGCTCCGCCTCACCGACGGCTTCTACGGCGGGAGGGACATGTCGGGGGGCGTTTCCAGCTCGCTGAACCAGATGTACGGCCGGTGGGAGGTCCGCTTCAGGACCGAGCGGGGCGCCGGGTACTCCCCCGTCGTGCTGCTGTGGGGCGAGGAGCGCAAGGCGGAGTTCGCCGAGATCAACATCGCGGAGATCGGCGATCCGACCCGGCAGAAGGCCGGCATCTTCGTTCATGTGGGCCACCAGACCGTGGCGCAGAGCGTGATGCGGACCGACTTCACCCAGTGGCACACGGTGGCCGTGGACTGGCTGCCCGACCGGCTGACGTTCTGGCTCGACGGCAGCCCGGTCTGGAACTACACCGGTTCCCCGATCCCCGGGAACCAGACCATGGGCCTGACGCTGCAGAACGACATCGTGTGCACTCAATGGGCGCCGTGCCGCGACGCCACCACCCCCGACGCGGTCACGATGTACGTCGACTGGGTGCGGATCTACCGGGCTCCCCGGTGAGGGCGGCCGCCTTCAGGGATAGGTGAAGGAGCAGGCGGTCGCCGCCGTCGGCGAGGTCGAGCCCTGTGAGGTGCTCGGCCTTGCCCAGCCGGTAGTAGAGCGTCTGGCGGTGCACGCCGAGCCGGGCGGCCGTCTCCTGGGCGTGGCCGGCGTGGTCCAGGTACGCCTCGACCGTGCCGGCCAGCTCGCCGCCGGCCGTCGACAGCGCGGCGGACTCGGCCGCCAGCTCGGCCAGGTCGCGGGGCGACAGCTTGGCGAGCAGGCGGTAGACGCCAAGCTCGGGCCAGCCGGCGACGGGGGCGTGCCGTTCGACGTGTTCGGCCACCCGCAGGGCCACCAGCGCCTCCCGCCAGCTCTCCCACGCCTCCTCCGGGTCGTCGCGGGGTCCCCCGATTCCGGCAGCCCTGCCGTACATGTCGTGCAGCCGTCCGGCGACCTCGGCGGCCTGCGGCGCGGGGGCGAGCACGGCGACGAGCGGCTCGTCGGGGCTGGGGTCGGTGAGCACGCCGCGCGGGAGCGTCCAGGGCGCCCCCGCGCGGTCCGGCGAGGTCCGTACGGCTATCGCCGCCACGGGGCCCTCGGCCGTCACGCCGGCGGCGGCCCGAATGCCGGGGTCGGCCGAGAAGAAGTCCCGGAGCCGGGCGTGCCGGCCGCGCGCCTCCCGCGCCAGGCGCGCCGCCGCGCGGGCCACCAGCGGCGCCACCGCGGCCAGCCGTTCGTCGGTCAGCCCCTTCGAGGCGCCGGAGCCGGAGTCGCCAGGGCCGGAGTCTTCAGGGCCCGCGTCGAGAGAGCCCGCCTCCCTGGGGCTCGCGTCGAGCACCCAGAGGTACCCGTAGTTGACCCCGCCGTGCCGCAGTGGCACGCACACCCGCCCCAGCATGCCCGGCAGGCCCGGGATGCGGACCGGCCCGGTCGCCGTGGCGATGCCGTACGCCTCGAAATAGGCGCGCACCTCGTCGGTGGCCCGCCTGCGGAGGATCGACTCCTGCCTGACCGTGTCGATGGTCCCGCTCTGCGCGCCGTACGCCAGGAGGTTGAACGAGCGGTCCTCGATCGTGACCGACGCGTCGAGCAGCCGGGCGATCTCATCGGCGATGTCCTGCATGCGGTCCATTGTTGTACATCTGTATGAAAACGCTGTGGCGGATGTCCGTGGACCAGTCGTGAGCTGCGGATTTAGCCTGTGGACATGCTCGGTTCACTGCTTCTCGCGGGCTCGAGGAGCCCGCTCGCCCGGAAGGCCGTGTCGGGGTTCCCGCTCACGCGCGGGGTCGTCGACCGGTTCGTCGCCGGGGAGTCCACCGCGGACGCCGTCGCCGCCACCCGCCGCCTGACCGGTTCGGGGCTGGCCGTGACGATCGACCACCTCGGCGAGGAGGTCCGCGACACGGGGGCGGCGATCGGCACGACCAAGGCGTACGTGACCCTGCTGGACGCGCTCCGCCCGCTGGGGCTGGGCCGCCGCGCCGAGGTGTCGGTGAAGCTCTCGGCCGTCGGGCAGGCGCTCGACGGCGCCATGGCGCTCGAACACGCCCGGCAGATCTGCTCGGCCGCCCGCGACTGCGGCTCCACCGTCACGCTCGACATGGAGGACCACACCACGGTCGACTCCACGCTGGAGATCCTCCGCGCGCTGCGCGAGGACTTCCCCGAGACCGGCGTCGCGATCCAGGCCTATCTGTTCCGCAGCGAGGCGGACTGCCGTGATCTCGCCGGGTCGCGGGTGCGCCTGGTGAAGGGGGCCTACCGCGAGCCCGCCTCGGTCGCCCACCAGAGCAAGACCGAGGTGGACAAGGCGTACGTCCGGTGCCTGCGCGTCCTCATGGCGGGCACGGGATATCCGATGGTGGCCACCCACGACGACCGGCTGATCGCCATCACGGAGCTGCTGGCCGACCGTAACGACCGCGAGCGGGACAGCTACGAGTACCAGATGCTCTACGGCATCCGAACCGACAAGCAGGAGGCGCTCGCGGGCGCCGGGTCGCGGGTCCGGGTCTACGTGCCCTACGGCGACGACTGGTACGGCTACTTCATGCGCCGCCTCGCCGAGCGCCCGGCCAACGTCGCCTTCTTCCTGCGTTCCTTGAGGGGTAAGTAAATGGATGCGATCACGAACGTCCCGGTCCCGGCGAACGAGCCGGTGTACGGCTACGCGCCCGGCAGCGCCGAGCGCTCCGCCCTGGAGAACCGGATCAAGGAGCTCCAGGGCGCCCAGCTCGACCTCACGATGACGGTCGGCGGCGAGCAGCGGATGGCGGGCGGCGCCCCCATCGACGTCGTCCAGCCGCACAACCACGCCTCGGTGCTCGGCCGGATGGGCGACGCCACCGCCGCCGACGTGCGGGCCGCGATCGACGCCTCCCTTCACGCGGCCCCGGCCTGGCGGGCCCTGCCGTTCGAGGAGCGGGCGGCGATCTTCCTCAAGGCGGCCGACCTGCTGAGCGGCCCGTGGCGGGCCACCCTCAACGCCGCCACGGTCCTCGGGCAGTCGAAGTCGGCCCAGCAGGCCGAGATCGACGCGGCCTGCGAGCTGATCGACTTCCTGCGGTTCAACGTCTCGTACGCCCGGCAGCTGCTGAACGAGCAGCCGGTGTCGTCTCCCGGCGTGTGGAACCGCATGGAGTATCGGCCGCTGGAGGGCTTCGTGCTCGCCATCACGCCGTTCAACTTCACCGCCATCGCCGGAAATCTGCCGACTTCCGCGGCTTTGATGGGAAATGTCGTCGTATGGAAGCCGTCGCCGACGCAGCAGTTCGCCGCGCACTTCACGATGCGGCTGCTTGAGGCGGCCGGGCTGCCGCCGGGCGTCATCAACCTGGTGACGGGCAACGGCGCAGCCGTCTCCGAGGTGGCGCTGGCGCATCCGGAGCTGGCCGGCATCCACTTCACCGGCTCCACGGCCACCTTCCAGCACCTCTGGCGCACGGTCGGCGAGAACATCGCCGGCTACCGGGGCTACCCGAGGATCGTCGGCGAGACCGGCGGCAAGGACTTCGTCCTCGCCCACCCTTCGGCTTCCGCCGAGGTGCTGACGACGGCCCTGGTGCGGGGCGCGTTCGAGTACCAGGGCCAGAAGTGCTCGGCGGCCTCGCGGGCGTACGTGCCCAGGTCGCTGTGGGCGCGCATGCGGGACGACTTCGTCTCCGTGGCCGAGTCGCTGACCGTCGGCGACGTGGCGGCCGACCTGTCCACGTTCATGGGCGCCGTGATCGACGAGCGGGCGTTCGCCAAGCACAGGCAGGCCATCGACCGGGCCCGCTCGACGGGCTCCATCAACGTGCTCACCGGGTCGTATGACGACTCGACCGGATATTTCGTGAAGCCGACCATCCTGGAGTGCTCCAACCCCACGGACGAGGTCTTCGTGAAGGAGTACTTCGGCCCCATCCTCGCGGTCCACGTCTACGACGACTCGTCGTACGACTCGGTCCTCGACCAGATGGAGGGCGTCACGCCGTACGCGCTGACCGGCTCGGTCATCGCCCAGGACCGGTACGCCATCACGGCGGCCGCGGAGCGGCTGCGCTTCGCGGCGGGCAACTTCTACATCAACGACAAGCCCACCGGGGCGGTCGTCGGCCAGCAGCCGTTCGGCGGCGCCCGGGCCTCCGGGACCAACGACAAGGCGGGGTCGATCTTCAACCTGATCCGCTGGGTCAACGCCCGCACGATCAAGGAGACCTTCGTCCCGCCCACCGACCACCGCTACCCCCACATGGGCTGACTTGCCTCAGCCGGGTCGGCGGCAGGTTGACCCGGACAAGCCCGGCTACCCCGGCGGCGTCGGGGTAGCCGCCATAACCACTGCCCCTGCGGCCCGACGCGCGGGACTTGCCTTCGCGCTCGGCCCGAGCCTTCAGCGTCCGCTCAGTGGCGTCAGGGACATCCCTGATCCGCATGGTTCCATGCAAGCAATTTGGCATGCGGAATGCATGCGGTTCCGAGCCGCCGGGTTTCCCTTACGAACCTCGGGGCGCCGGCGTACGGCCTGGCCGCGGAGATCGGGTGAGCGCTATCGTCCGCCGTTCGGTGTCTCCGTTCACTCTCCCGGCCCCAGCCCGTGCCGCTTCGCCCAGGCGTTGATCGCCGTGGCGATGGCCTCGGGCCGGTCCTCCGGGGCATGATGGCCGGCCGGGCCGCAGTGCTCGATTTCCAGGCCGGCGATCGTCTCCGCGCACCAGTCGGCCATCTCCTTCCCGATGAGCAAGGTCGGCGAGGAGTCGAAGGTGAGCAGCAGCTTGGGGACGTCGTCGCTGCCGGCGAGCCATTCGTCGTAGCGCTCGACCCGGCCGGCCACGTCGGCCGGCTCGCCGTCGAGCGGCAGCGAGCGCGCCCACTCAAGAAGCGGGCGGCGGCTCTCGCGGGTGGGATACGGCGCTCGGTACGGTTCCATGTCCTCCTGGCTCAGCGGCGTCAGCACCCCTCCGGTGAACGCCGTCTCGATGAGGAAATTCTGGTCAAGCACCAGCGACTCGCCCTTCGGGCCGCGCACGGTCTCGGCGCGGGAGCGCGGGCCGTCGCCCAGCTCGCTCCAGGACATCGGCCGGACGATCGTCTCGAAGAAGGCCACGCCGCGGACGCGGCCGGGGTGGCGGGCCGCCCAGTCGAAGGCGAGCGCGCCGCCCCAATCGTGGCCGACGAGCACCACGTCCTCCAGCCCCAGCCGCTCGAACCAGGCGTCCAGATAGCGGGCGTGGTCGGCGAACCGGTACGGCACGCCGGGCTTGCCTGACCGGCCCATGCCGATGAGGTCAGGCGCGAGCAGGTGAGCGGGCCCACCGATCCCGGGCAGCACCTTCCGCCACAGGTGGGACGAGCTGGGGTTGCCGTGCAGGAAAACGAAGGGGGTGCCGCTGCCGGTTTCCTCGTAGTACATCGTCGAGTCCAGCACGTCGATCACGGGCATGGGATGTCCTCTCAGTCCGTTAGTTACGCTAACGTTTGTCGCGCTAACGAACATATATCGTTAGTCCGACTAACGCAAAGGGTAGGATCATCGGTATGAGCAGCGGCGTGCCCGACATGACGGACCACGGGGATGAGCACGACACCCCTGCCCGGCTGCGAAGCCTGCCGACCCGGCTTCTGTCACTGGTCGCCATGCACTCCGACCGCCTGGTGACCGAGGGGCTGGCCGCCGCGGAGGCCCGCAAATGGCATTACGCCGTCCTGGTGACGCTGCGGGAGTCCGGCCCGGCCAGCCAGGCGGAGCTGAGCCGCCGGACCGGCATCTACCGCAGCGACCTCGTCGCCGTCATCAACGAGCTGGCCGACCGCGTTCTCGTCGAACGCGCCCCGGATCCCGCCGATCGCCGCCGCAACGTGATCACCATGACCCGGCAGGGCCGCGACCACCTGCGCAGACTCGACAAGCTGCTCGCCACCCTCCAGGACGAGGCGCTCGCGCCCCTGACCCAGCCGGAACGCGACCAGCTGACTGAGCTGCTCACCCGCCTCCTCGACCACCACGCGAGGTCCCACGGCCAGGACGCCTGAGCGGGGCCGGACGCGCCGCTCCCCCAGCGCCACTCCGGACGCCGCTCCACGCGGGCAGCCCAGCCGGACGGCCCCTGCCCCGGTCCGCCGTCTCGGCGTCCCTGGGACGGATTGCCGGCCAAGCCCGCTTGAGAGAGCGGACGTCCGTCATGCGCTTCCCCTGAGACCGGAACGGTTCTTGTAACGGTGGGTCGGGCTTCGTCCAAGTAGGGGTGTGTTCAGACGCATGGCAAGGAGCGCTGATGCGCCCTAAACAGACGAGCCTTAAACAGACCCTGAAACAGACGAGCCTGGCGGACGTCGTCCGCGATCCCGAGGCGTTCGAAGCCTTCTACCGGCGTCACTTCGACGCCGTGACCCGGTTCCTGGCCAGGCGGGTGGCTGACCCGCACACCGTGGCCGATCTCACGGCCGAGGTGTTCCTCGCCGTCCTCGACTCGGCGCACACCTACCGGGTGGGGCGTGGCAGTGAGACCGCCTGGCTGTACGGCGTGGCGCGCAACACCCTCTACGCCGAATGGCGGCGCTCGGCCAGGGAGTCGCGCGCGACCAGCCGGATGGCGGGGCATCGCCCGCTCGACCCCGACGACGTGGCGCGCCTGGAGGACCGGATCGACGCCGAGTCACCGGCCCGCCGCGCCCTTGAGGCCATGGCCGAGCTGCCCGAGAGTGAACGCGCGCTGCTGGAGTTGGTGGCCGTCGACGGCCTCAGCCCCGCTGAGGCCGCCGCCGCGCTCGGCATCCGGCAGGGCACCGCCCGAGTCAGGCTTCACCGCGCCCGGCGCTTCATCCAGCAGGTTCCCGGTGTCCTGCCGGTGATGGGAGGAACGAGTTGAACAGCACTTTCGAGGACAGGCTCCTCGCGGAGCTCAAGGCGGAGATCGCGGCACGGGCGGCACAGGGGCGCGCCCCGGCCGCGCGCCGGTTGACCGGCCAGCGGTTCCTGGCCATGGCCGGAGTCGTCGCGGTCGCCGCGGGCACGGCGGTCGCCGTACCCATGGTGATCGGGTCGCAGACCCCGGCGTACGCGGTGACGAAGAACGCGGACGGTTCGATCAACCTGTGGATCAAGGAGTTCAGGGATCCGCGGCAGGTCGAGAGGGACCTGGCAGAGCTGGGTGTGCGGGCCGACATCACCTACCTGCCCCTGGGCAAGCAGTGCGGAAACGCCCGCGCCCCCTTCGTGGCGGGCGATCACACCTCCACGACGCCACAGGAACTGGCGAGCAAGGATCCGGCCGTCCAGGCGAGGATACGGAAGAGGGCGGAGAACACGGCTTCCGTCAAAGCCATCCGCCCGGAGAACGGCATCACGATCTATCCCCGATACATCAAGCCCGGCCAGATCGTCCTGATCGAGGTGATGGAGAACCCGGTGGAGCCGACCGTGAAGCGCTCCGGGGTCGCCTGGCAGTTCAGCGGCCGCCTGACGGACGGCCCAGTCGAACCATGCCAGATCGTCGACGACCCCTCGGCGTTCGACATCGGAACCGGCACGCCACCGGCCGGCAGCTGATCCGCTGTGCCGTACGGCTCCGCGGGCCGTACGGCACGGCCGGACGCCGGCGGCGAGGCCCACGGGCCTGTGATGAGGGGCATCACACGGTGATGACGACCTTGCCGCGTGCGTGGCCGTTCCGCAGGTGCCGGACGGCGTCGGGGGCCTCTTTCAGGGAGTACGTCCTGTCGATGACCGGCGTGACCTTTCCGGCCTCGATGAGCTCCGTCAGGAGCTGCAGGTCTTCCCTGGGCTGCGTCGCGAACAGCCCGCGCAGGTTCTGGCTCACGAACGGCGACAGCATGAGCGCCTTGAACAGGCGCTCCGTGCCTCCGAACCACCGTCCTTCCCCTTCGCCGCCGATGATGACGAGAGTCCCTCCGGGGGTGAGGGCACGCCGGAGATGGGACAGCGAACGGTTGCCCGCGGTGTCGAGGATGAGGTCGTAGCGGCGCGCCCGGTCGGCGAAGTCGTCGCGTGTGTAGTCGATGACGTCGTCCGCGCCGATCGATCGGACCAGGTCCGTCTTCGCCGTGCCGCACACGCCGGTGACCTCCGCCCCGAGGGCCTTGGCCAGCTGCACCGCGAACGTTCCCACGCCTCCACCCGCACCGATGATCAGAACCTTCTGCCCCGGCCGCACCCGTCCCTGGTCGCGAAGGCCCTGGAGGGCGGTGCAGGCGGAGATGGGGACGGCGGCCGCCTGCTCGAAGGTGAGGTTCGCCGGCTTCGGCGCGAACCTCTCCTCGGGACCGCACGCGTACTCGGCGAAGGAGCCGTCGCAGGTGCCGAACACCTCATCGCCCGGCCGGAACCGGGTCACGTTGGCGCCGACCGCCTCAACGCGCCCCGCCACATCGGTGCCCCGGATGCGGACCTTGGGCGCCCGGACCCCGTAGCCCAAGGCGCGGACCAGGTACGGCAGGCCGGTCATGAGGTGCCAGACGCTCGGATCGACGCCGGCCGCGTTCACCCGCACGAGCAGGTCGTTCTCCCCGGCCACCGGCTGGCCGACTTCCCTGAGCTCCAGGACGTCCGGCGAGCCGTACCTGTCTTGGACGATGGCCTTCATGGTGTCTCCTCTTCACTGTCCGGGTATTGGAACACGTCGTCGAGCGGGACCTTGAAGACCCGGGCGATCTGAAACGCCATTTCGAGGGAGGGCGAGTAGCGGCCCTGCTCGATGGCGATGATGGTCTGACGGGTCACGCCGATGCGGTCCGCCAGATCCGCCTGCGTCATCTCCCCGTGCGCGAATCGGAGGGATCGGATGCTGTTCGTGACCCTGGTCGGCTTCACCACGGCAGACCCCGGCGGTAGGCGACGATCTTCGCCGCGGATCCGAGGAGCGACGACAGGACGAACGCCAGGTAGATCGTGTTGGCGATCCAGAAGTAGCTCAGCTCGGCCATCGACATGCCGAGTGCCGCGACTCCGCCCGTGATGACGAACGATTGGCCGATGTGGTCGCCGAAGCGACTGATCTCCCTGTCGCGCTGGTCCTTCTTGTCGGCGTCCTTGGGAGAGACGATGGCGGTCACGATATTGAGCACGATCGACGCCGTGATCGAGGCGCCGACGGTCCACAGCAGCGCCGCTACGTACGGCACCTCGGCAAGAGGGGTGGTTCCCGCCCGGCTGAGGATGATGACGAGGTACGCCGCGTACGCGCCGACCGTGACCACCACCATGATCCACGCGCGCTTCTCTTCGAATGCCATGCCCCGAATGTAAAGCAAAGCAGACATCGTGTCTAGTTTTCTTAACTCCATGCCGCATACCAGGAGGTTGCGATGGGCCGAGCACCGTCAGTGGTCACTTTCGACGGCGACGAGACTCTGTGGGATTTCCAGGGGGCGATGCGGCGCGCGCTGGAGGGTGCGGCGGAGGCGTTCGACGCGGCGGGATTCACACGGGCCGATGGGCCGGTCACCGCGCGATGGCTGGCGGAGGTCCGGGAAACGACGGCCGCGCGCCCGGAGCTTCGTCTGGCGCGGATGGAGGACATCCGCCTGACGGCCTTCGAGGAGTCGGCCAGGCAGACGGGCGCGGGCCCGGAGTTCGCGCGGACGGTCTTCGGCGCCTACATGGAGGCCCGGCATGCCGGCGTGCGCCTGTACGCCGACTCGTCGCCGTGCCTGGAGGCGTTGGCCGCGATGGGACTCCGCCTCGGTCTGATCACGAATGGCAATTCGAGGCCGGATCTGCTCGGGCTCGGGGATCTCCTCGCGGTCACCGTCGTCGCCGCCGACTGCGGGCACCGCAAACCCGATCCGGCCATCTACCGGTGTGCCGCCGCGCGGCTCGGCGTCGCGCCGGAGGACTGCGTGCATGTGGGCGACCACATCACCGAGGACGTGGACGCCTCAGCCGCCGCCGGAATGCGGGCGGTCTGGCTCGTCCGCGGCGGCTTGGCGTCACCCGCTCCTCATGCCGAAGCGGCGTGGCGAACGGTCCGCACACTCCCGGAGCTGCCCGCCCTGCTCAGCGAAGCGGCGGGGAGCGCCCCTTAGCCGCCCGCTCCTCTCGCGGGGCGCCGGGCGGGGGGGGTACGGGGGGTACGGCCGGGCGGCTCGCGATCGTGCCCCCCGTGACGGAGGGTCAGCCCCGCTCGGGAACGGCCATCTCGCCGAGGAGGGACCAGTCGTCCTGCGGAACCGTCATGTTGACGATGCGCGGCGTCTCGGCGAGGTGGGGCGGCAGGGTCTGCTGCGCCTTCTTGAAGTGCTCGGACTGGACGTGCGCCGCCCCGGCGTCCCCGTCTCTGAAGGCCTCGACCAGCACGTACTCGGCCGGGTCCTCGACACTGCGGGACCAGTCGAACCAGAGGCAGCCGGGCTCGGCACGTGTCGCCTCGGTGAACTCACCGGCGATCTCGGGCCACCGGTCGGCCTCCTCCGCCAGCACCCGGAACTTCGCGGTAATGAAAATCATGAAATCTCTCTCGACGAATCAGACGAATCAGCGGATACGCACCAACGATGCTAGTAACTCACCGATGAGCGGCCTTCCCCGGAGGGCGGATCCGCGGTCGCCGATCGGCCCATGACCGCGAGACGGGGATGGTCAGAGGGCGGCCACCGCGGGGATGACCTCGGCGCCTATCGTCTCCAGCGGCGTCAGCCGGTGGACGTCCTTGACCATGCCCAGCGCCTCGCTGAAGCCCAGCTCGGCCAGGTGTCCCAGGTCGTCGACGATCTTCTGAGTCCCCTGGGTGACGTCGTAGATGTAGTAGACGGTCTTCACGATCTCGTCGTAGTCGCGGCCCTCGGCCTCGCAGTG
The DNA here is from genome assembly GCF_041262585.1 of Planotetraspora sp. GP83. Classification (NCBI taxonomy): domain Bacteria; kingdom Bacillati; phylum Actinomycetota; class Actinomycetes; order Streptosporangiales; family Streptosporangiaceae; genus Planotetraspora; species Planotetraspora sp. GP83. The sequence goes on from NZ_JBGCBZ010000003.1 coordinate 87,697, forward strand.
GGCGCGCAGCACGTCGAGCTTCCTGGCCAGGTCGGGGCCGGCGAACAGGTTGCAGGCCTGCGCGTACCGCGCGACGAGGCGGAGGGTCTTCTTCTCCCCGCCGCCCCCGATCATGATCGGCGGGTGCGGCCGGGACAGCGGCTGCGGCCGGTTCAGCGGGCGTTCCAGCTGGTAGTGCCTGCCGTTGTAGGGCTTCTCGTCGCCCGACCACATGCGCAGGCAGATCTGGACGGTCTCCTCCAGCCGCTCGAACCGCTCCGCGACCGGCGGGAAGGGGAACCCCAGCCCCCGGGACTCCTCGTCGTTCCACGCCGCGCCGATGCCGAGCCACGCCCGGCCGCCGGAGAGCACGTCGAGAGTAGAAACGATCTTGGCGAGGAGCCCCGGCTGACGGTAAATGGTCCCGGTGACAAGAGTCAGCAGCTTGGCCCTGGACGTGTGGGCGGCCAGATAACCCAGGGTGGTGTACGCCTCCAGCATGTCGTCCTCCGGCGGGCCCACCACCCCGATCTGGAAGAAGTGGTCCATCACCGTGATCGTGGCGAAGCCGGCGTCGTCCGCCGTCTTCGCGATCGCCGCCAGATCGGCGCCGAGCGTGGCCGGCCCTCCGGGATAGGTGAAACCATTGATCTGCAGTCCGACCTTCATGAAACGACCTCCGGGGGCGACGTCCAGACCATTCCATATTTACATGGAAGCGCCCCCGAAGTGGATCAGGTTGCGAAGATCTCCCGCATGGCGGGCCAGCTTCCGGCCCGGCAGTAGACGGGGATGATGCCGATGGGGACGTCGCGCGATGTCACGGCCCCTCCGGCGAGCTCGTCGCCCGACCACACATCCACCCAGCGACCCTCCGGCAGGTAGGTCTCCCACGTCGCCGCTCCCGGCTCGGTGACCGGGTGGACCGGCAGCGCGTCTCCGAGCGGGGCGGCCTGAAGGACGTGGCCTCGCAGTACACCGACGACGAGCACCGGCATGCCGACTACCGGGTGTTCGCGGGGCAGGCGCTCCGGGAGGTCACCGACGACAACGACGGCGACAACGACGGGGACAACGACCTGGCCCACGCCTTCGACCGCTACAACTGGGACTCCGCGACCGGCGAACCGGCCGCCGTGTCGCGGTACCTCTGCACGTTCTGACCGCCCGCCGGCCGCCCGTCTCAGGCGGAGATGTCCCGCCAGGCGACGACGTGGTTCACGCGGAGCCGTACGAGCCACTCGCCGGGCACGCCGTTGCGCTCACCGAACTCGGCGGCGCGGTCCTCCCCCATGTACCGGACGCCGATCGCGGTGGCCCACTTGAGCAGCTCGTCGAGCTCGGACGACGGCGTGGCCGTGCCCTCGATCATGACGTAGGAGTACGGCGGCCGCTGGTCGTCGACGCACAGCGTGGCCCGTGGGTCGCGCGCGAGCGCCTTGCCCTTGACGCTGCTCTCCTCCGTGGTGAACACCACGTCGTCGCCGTCGAGGACGAACCAGATCGGGGTCACGTGCGGCCTGCCGTCGGACCGGGTGACTCCGAGCTTGCCCGTCCGCGTCCCGGCCATCACGAACTCGCGCCATTCGGCGTCGGTCATCCGTTCCATGGATCCAACGCTACGCGGTGGAGCGGCGCGGCTTCTTCGCGGCGGCGTCCAGTGCGGCGGCCTCTTCGGGCGTGGGGGCGGTCCCGCCGAGGTGGGCGGGCTGCCACCAGACCCCCTGCGGGGTCTCCGGGTAGTCTCGCTGGGCTCGGTCGAGGAGCTCCGCCATGCGCCGCCGCAGTTCCGTGGTGAGCGCGCCGATGTCGTCGCCCGGCTCGGGGCGGATGGGCTCGCCGATCAGGATGGTGATCGGCACATGCCGCTGGGTCAGCCTGCGCGGCCGTCCCTTGGTCCAGAGCCGCTGGCCGCCCCAGAGGGCGACGGGGATCAGGGGAACCCCGGCCTCGGCGGCCATCCGGATGGGGCCGCTCTTGATGTCCTTGACCGTGAAGGACCGGCTGATCGTGGCCTCGGCGAAGTTGCCGACGATTTCGCCGGACTTGAGCGCTCTCACCGCCGCGTCGAACGCTCCGGCTCCGGCCGACCTGTCGACGGGGATGTGGTGCATGCCCCGCATCAGCGGCCCGGCGACCGGGTTGGCGAAGACCTCCTTCTTCGCCATGAACCGCACGAGACGCCCCGCGGGCCGCGCGGCGAAGCCGGCGAAGATGAAGTCGAGATAGCTGACATGGTTGCTCACCATGACCGCGCCGCCCGACCGCGGAACGCGTTCGGAGCCCTCAATGTGAAACTTGAGGTCCAGCAGCTTGAAGGCGGCCAGGGCGGTCCAGATGACCGGCGGGTACACGATCTCAGCCATGCCTGAACCGTAACCTACGACCCAGTAACTTGCGCCCTCTCCACCCCCCACCCGCGCGTGATCATGCACGGTTTCCCGGGTAGGGCGCCCCGCCGGCCGCAATCCGGCGCGTGATCATGCGAGAATTCCCCGCCACCCATTCTCAGCTGCGGCAACCCATCTCGTGAGCATGCACGTTTGCCGGAGTGCTTGATCACGAACGTCCTCCTGGCTGCTCACTGCCTGTGACGTGGAACCCGCGCATGATCACGAACGCCGAAGTCCCTGCTTGGCCCCCCCGTCCAGGAACCTGTGCATGATCACGCCGAAGAGGGGCGGCGAGTCAGTGACCCCGGAAGGCCTCCTCCAGCCACCAGGAGGCCTCGGCGGTCACCTTGGCATGGACGACGAGCGGCCTGTCGCGCGGGCTCTTCAGCCACTCGGCGACCCCCGCCAGATCGCCTCTCTCCCGTACGGCCACTGCCTCGCAGCCGAAGCCGCGGGCGATCTCCGCGATGTCCACCGGAGGGAAGGTCACGGTCTCCAGCGGGAACCCGTCCAGCCCGAAGTGATGCACCTCGGCCCCATAGGCGTCGTCGTCGTAGACCACGACCACCATGGGGATGCCCAGCCGTACGAGCGTCTCCAACTCCGCGACGCTCATCAGCGCTCCGCCGTCGCCGAGGGCGGCCACCGGGAGTCGGTCCGGCCGGGCGAGGGCGGCGCCGATCGCGCTGGCCAGCCCGAGGCCGATCGACTGGAACGCCTGCGTGAAGCAGAACGACGCCTCATCGGGCACCGATAGGTACATCGCCGGATATCCCATGAAATTGCCGGAGTCGACGGCGACAAGCCGTTCCTCAGGGAGCAGATCGTCCAGCTCGATCGAGAGCGTCCGCGGGTCGATCCGACCGTTCCCGCTCGTGTCGTCGTACGGAACGTCCCGCCAGCGCACCTCCCGCGCGATGCGTTCCGCGAGCTCCGGGCTCCGGTAACCACGGCTTACCGCGTCACCGGAAGTCCCGAGTGAGGCGCGCACGGCCCGCGCGGTCTCCCGCACGTCGCCGACGACGCCGAGATCGACCGGGCGGTTTGCGCCGATGGCGTCGGGATCGAGGTCCACCTGGACGAGCTTGGTGTCCGGCCCGATCAGCGTGCCGTGCCGGGTGGTCCACATGGTGAGGGAGCAGCCCCAGGCGACGATGACGTCGGCTTCGCGGATCAGCTCCGCCGCCAGCGGCGACGCGAATCCACCGCTCACGTCCAGGTCCCACGGGCTGCCGCGGAAAAGGCCCTTCATGACCGCCGACGTCGTGAGCAGGGCGCCCACCTCGCCGGCCAGATCTTCCAGCTCGTGGCGGGCGCCACGCGCCCCACGCCCGGCAAGGAACACCGGCCGCTCGGCCGCCGCCAGCAGGTCCGCGAGCCGTCCCATGGCCTCAGACGGCGACGAGGGCGCGGCCGGCTCCTCACCGGACTCCCACGCCTGGTCAGTGGGGCGTTCCTGGTCGCTCGGGAAGGTCAGGCCCCAGGGGGTGGCCGCCAACCGGCTCACCGCGTCCTGATGCCCGCGCCCGCGACCGGCCCGCAACTCCTGTACGGCATGCGCGACCTCGTCGGGTAGGACCTCGGCCTGCACGTCGAGGGGCAGGTTGAGCAGCACGGTCCGGCGGCCCAGCAGCGCGGCGAGGAACGCCATCACCGTGTCGTCCACCACGGTCTCCGCCGAGGACACCCGGGCCCCGTGCGCGCCCACCGCCGACGCGAGAGCGGCCTGGTCGATCCGGAAGTTGGACAGCGGAGCGGTCGCCTCAGCGGCGAGCACGATCAGGGGCGTGCGGCTCTTGGCCGCTTCGGTGATGCCGGTCAGCGCGTTCGTCAGGCCCGGCCCCTGGTGGACGCTGAGCACGGCCACCGTCCCGCTCATCCGGGCGTAGGCGTCGGCCATGGTCGCCGCGCCGCCCTCGTGCCGGGCGGCGACGTATCGCACACCGTGCCGGACGAGGGAGTTGGTGACGTGGAAGTTGCCGCTGCCGACGACGCCGAAGGCCGCCCGGACGCCTAAGGAGGCGAGGACCGCGCCGACGGCCTCGGCGACGTTCACCGCTCCACCAGGGCGAGAACGCGGGCCGGGCTGCCCGAGCCGCCGACGATCGGCAGCGGACCGGCGATGACGACCGACCCCGTGGGAGGCAGCCGGTCGAGGTTGCGTAGCTGGGTCAGGCCGTACTTGCCCGCGCCGAGCAGGAAGGAGTGGCAGGGGAAGGCCGGGTCGAACGAGTGCGCCGCCCCGGCGTCGGTGCCGACGGTCTCGACGCCGATGCCGGCGATCGGCGTCCGCTCGGCGAGGTGGCGCGCGCATTCGACCGAGATGCCGGGCGTGTGCGGGCCGGTCTCGTTGGCGTTCAGGAAGTCGGCCTGATCGTGGGCGCGGGAGTCCCAGCCGGTGCGGAAGAGGAGCCAGCCGCCCTCCGGCAGCGGACCGTGCTCCTTCTCCCAGGCGGTGACGTGGTCGATCTCAAGGAGGAAGTCGGGATTCTGTCTCGCTTGTTCGGTGAAGTCGAGCACCACCGCGGGTCCGATGAGCTTTTTGGCGGGGACCTGCGACACGTCCTCCCCGTCCCGCGCGGTCACCCAGTGGATTGGCGCATCGAAATGGGTGCCGGTGTGCTCGCCGGTCGAGATGTTGTTCCAGTACCAGGCCGGGCCGCGGTCGTCGTACCGGCTGATCTCCTGGAGCGTGAACGGCGCCGTCTGCCCGAACGGTTCGGGCAGCAGCAGGATCGGTGTCGTCTCGCTCAACGGCGCGGTCAGATCGAGCACCTCGATCCCCCCGCTCCGGATGCCCTCCACCAGATCCCGCAACACCGACATGCGCGCCTCCGATCGTCTCCCGAATCAGTGAAATCCTCCTACAGTCCAACACCCAAACGCCAGGATCGCCGCGCGATCGCCGTGACGTGATCCACCAGTGATCGGCGCTGAGAGATTCGAATCACGATATGGGCTTTCGCAGCTGAACTCCCGTAAGGTAGACGGCCCGGACCTCTGGATTATTGACCACCGATAACATTCCGGACGGCAGCGCCAGATCGTACATCAGCCCAGCCACCCTGCCATCTCCGGCCAGCCTCTCCAGATAATCCAGTGCGATTCTCTTCCTGAGCAGCAGTTCGCGGTCGGAGGCGGTGAGGTTCGCCAACCACGCACGAAAGGGTTTGACGACGGAGTCGTCGCATTCAGCAAGGGAGAGGTATCTGCAATTCGAGTCCGCCCAGGCGATGGGGAGTCGGCCTCCCCCCGCGGGGAAGAGAGCCTTCTGTGCACCGCCGAGATCGGCCTTCTCCAACTCCTCGTCGGTCATCCCCCGCTTGAGCTCTACGATCACCGTGACCATGAAATGGTCATCGTCCATCCATTTCAGTACATGTGCAACCTGGCGCTTCGCCAGCTCATTTCGACCCTTGCCCGCCATGTACCGTTCAAGCGTGTACGTGGCGTCGTCTTTTTCGAGCGGATGGAAGTCGAGGTCGCCTTCCGTGTCCGTGCGTATGGTCACCTCCTTACGAGTGCCAGCTCCAGCCGAATCGAACCCGGTCTGCGGTATGGACTCGACAGCGATCAGGATCTCATCTTTCTCGGCCCGTACGTTCCGAACCGAATCCGCATCCAGGTCGACGAAATAATCCGGCCGGATTATCGATAGCGCAACCCCGTACAACTCTCTCAGATGTTGAGACGGCTGGCCGGCCACTTCGGATCGAGTTCCGGTCGCGATACACGCGCTAATAGATGCCATGAGCAGCACGACAAGCGTCGCCGACGCCACGACTCGTCTCTCCGATCGCATCAGATATTCCCTCCTAGGCTACCGCCCGAGGCTCTTCCATTGAGTTACAGAGTCCCCTCAAGAGCGATCCAAATCTCTCTCTTCCCGCGAGCACGACCTCACCCACAGGCGACTTTGAAGAGCCCGCATATGGCAACGTCTGGTGTTCCCCGATTTCAGGGAACACCAGACGGCGCTCTCTCTTGGGACTAGTTCCCACTACCAGTCGCTGTATCGGGTCCCGTCATATTTCATCCACGGACTGTACTGCTCACCGGGAGCGAACAGGACCCGATACGCCGGAGTATACTTGTTGTTATTCGGGTGATAGAAGAGCTTCACCTTGGGCGTAAATATGTGCTGATAGCCTTCCACCTGGCACACGGTGGTGGCGTTCATGAAGCAGTCGGCCCTTGGATTATGCCTATTCCAGATGGGGTACAGAATGAAATCCCCCCCTGTTGAAGGCTTGTCCGGGCCGGTCTCCGTGTAGTCTTTGCAGACTATCTCTTTGGATCCGCTCACCTCCACGGACACCGCACCCGTACGCGAGGTGTCGATCGACACCCCGAAAGCTCCGTTGAATCTCTTACCGAGGAAGCAGGCCGACGCGGAGCTCTCCATGTACAGGTTGCTCTTGATGTACTTGGCCTCGTTTCTCGGCCAGTTGGACGGCCCTTGGACTCGTACATAGTTGATGTTTTCGGAGATTCGCCAGGAGTCCGTGGTGGGAGTGCTCGCGATCCACGGAACATACCAGCGAGAGCAACCGTGAACGCTGAGCCACCAGCCCTTCCAGACCTTCTTCTTATTCTTCTTTTTCTCGGTGAACCGGATGAGGTTGCTCTTGGTCGAGCGATACGTGTCCTCCGTCGCATAGTAGCCGTCTCCGTTTTGTGCCCGGCCACAGGGAACACGGCGCGCTGACGTCGTCATGGTCTTCATCGAACCCGCCCTGGCCTCGGCCGGCGAGCCGCCCACGACGTTCTGATCGGCGTCATCGTCAAGGTAGAACGCGTCATCGTAGGCGAAATCGGTGGAATCCTCTTCCACATCGACCGACTCCGAGTCGACCCCCAATTCTCCGCATCGCCCGAAGGTGTAGACAACTTCGTCCGCACTGGTCTCGGAGTCCGTTTCGCCACTGGCGATCTTCGTGATGTTCCACGTCTGTTCAACCGTAGCGTTGACCTGTACTCGCCCATCAGACAGATCGCGACCAACCGCATGTGTGATCGTGACGACACTGTTCTTACGTGCGATGCCCTGCGCGTCCATGGATTGCTTTTCCGCGATCAGCGCGGGGTTGTCCAAGGCGAGCCGGGCTGTGGTCTTACCTGCGGGTGCCGCGCCGGCCGCCCACACATCCGATGCGGCACCTTCCAATACCGCGATCTGCTTCGCGTAATAGTCGTTGAGGGCTTGCACGTAGGTCGAGATTCCGCAAGGCCCTATGAGGGGCTTGGGTGTGACGCTCGTCGATTCCCAGTCGCCGGTCCCATAAACGGTGTGGGCTCTCACCTTGACTGTGTAAGTAACCCCGTTTGTGAGACCATCAATGGTCGCCGTGGGATCTGGGACATCGTACGTTCCGCGCACTGACCCATCTGGCCCCAGCACCTGGATGTCGTAGCCGTCGAGCATCGCCATTCCGCCGGTCTTCTCCGGCAGACCCCACGCTGCGATGGCACCGCTGTCGGCAGGTTCCGCCGTCAGGTTGAGCACCTTGCTCGGGGGACCAGGAGGGAAGTATGTCAGCGCCAATTTCGGTTGCTCAGACGCTTCTGGCGCTCCAAAGCCGATCGGCTCTGGGCCATCTGAGGTGATCATTACCCAGCCGTATTCGGCGTCACTCGCTGAGATGTCGGCGTGAGGCGCTGTCACGGGCAGCGTGTAACTGGTGGTGGTGTCGGCATCCTTGAGCAGATCGGCGCCATTTGTATCGGACGTGACCGGGTTTTTGAGCGGAACGACAGTGAGTGAACGATCCGCTGGACACGCGGTTGGCGGGCAGATAGCCGAACCGAGGTTCAGAACGGCATCGACCACGGCGGCCCCATCCGGAAGAGCATCCAATCGGAACCCGACGGCGGTGGCAAGCTTCTGAGGACCCTCTCCACCGACCTGGATTACCGAGGAGTCCGACAGGGCGCAGGGCGCTCCGTCGCACGCGGTGGGATCCGTCTTCCCAACCTTGATGACGAAATTGTCCTTCATCAGATTGAGGGTGTGGACGTCATCGGTTTCACTCGAAGGGGTGCCCGGCACGGTGAAGCTCACCACGTTGGTCCTGGAGCTGCATATCTCTTCCGCGCATGCTTGCATCTGCCAGCTGTAGGTGCCGCCGGCCGCAACGGTTCCCTCTGAGAGCTGGAAAGAGGCCCGCTCGCCACCGTTCACCGCGACCTGTGCCAATGGGCTGGAACCCACGGGCAGCCCGTCCTTATCAAACAGGTAGAACTTAGCACTGACCGGTCCATTAGAGGGACGGGCGACCATTCCCGAGAGGATGGGCAGGAACGGGTCTTCCATTCCTGTCTCCGGATTTGTGGGGGTCCAGGGCGCGTCGGTGGTTATGCGGTAGTACGGGGTTTCGTTGCACATCCGCGGGGTGATGCCGGCGAGACATGCCTTGATCTTGAATTTGAAGCTGTCGGGGCTGCCGAGCTTGAATTGGTTGCTGATCACCTGCCCCGAGTTGGCGCCGCTGATGGGCGGGAAGAGCTGTGCCGACGTCCTGGCCGCCACTTCGTTCGAGGGAGGGCCAGAGTGCGATGCGCTATCGACGGCGACCACGCGGTAGTAGTACTGCCCTTGCACCATGCCGCTGTCGGTGTACGACGTCGTGCTGGTCGTGGCGACCTTGGTGGTCGCCGACGGAGTGAACCCGGAGGTCGTCGATCGGTGGACCTCGTAGGTGACGCCAGGTTTGTCGTCGGTGGCCGCGCCCCAGGAAAGCGCGACGGTATCGGGGCCGGCGACCGCGGTCAGGGTGCCGGGAGCTGTCGGTGGGTTGTCCACGGGCGGAGTCCAGACGGTGACCGGCGTGGTCATGTCGCTCTGGACCTGGGCCTGGGTGAGAGCGATGTTGTAGACCCGCACCTCGTCGATCAGGCCACTGAAGTACGTGCCCGCGACGGTGTCGGCGCCGATCCGCAGCGGTGAGGTGCTCGTGTCGTTCGCACCGCTCACGGAAGTGGTGGCGACCGGAGATCCGTTGACGTAGGTCTTCACGGTCGTGCCGTCGTAGACGCTCGCGATGTGACTCCATGACCCGGTCGGCAGAGCCGTGGTCCCGGTCGCGGAGTAGCCCGTTCCTCCGATCTTGACCTGCGAGCTGGGCACGTAGGTGTAGGTCGGCATGATGGCGCACATGAAGGGAGCCGCGGTACAGGTTTTCAATCCAGCGTGCAGGCCGTAGGCCGGTCCGGACGCGGCTTCCTTGACCAGTGCCGGACGAGTCGCCCCCAGGGTCGTGGGATTGACCCAGGCTTCCAGGGTGAGTTTGCCTGTGATCCTCAAGGAGGCGGCGTCCGAGACGGTCACCGTGCTGGACGTGCCGTTGAACGACAAGGCCTGGCCGTACTTGCCCGTTGCCCAGGTCGCGGCGCTCGCCGTACCCGCGTTGCCTGTGCCGGAGACGTCCGCCACGGCGGTGCCGGTGCCTTCGTTCATCCCGTACGCGGCGACCAGACCAGGCACACCGGTCTGGGTCGGCGACGGACTTGGAGACGGGCTAGGCGTTGGAGTAGGCGATGGCGTGGCCGTCGGAACCGGAATGGGCGTGGTGGGGTCGGAGATCGACACCAGGTAGTCGAGCTTCTTGCCGTCGATCGAGGTGGACGAGTAGTTGACCTTGACGTCGCTGGTCCGCGAGATCGCGTCGTTGCCCACCATCGAGTCGATCGACTCACCCGTCACTGTGGGGATCTCCGGCGGCAGCAGGTAGTTCACGCTCAGCTTGGGCGGCGACTGGCCCGACTCGACCGAGTTGAACGACCAGTACTGGGCCGAAACCGGGTTCGGGTCGTCCGGCCAACTGGTGCGCGGGTCCTCGGTGGACTTCAGCTCCACGCCGTTGCTGGCACTGCCAGACGCCCATCCCTTGGCCATCTGGGTGACATCGAAAGTGCTGACCACGCCTGAACCGCAGCTCGGCGTGATGGTCACCGCTCCGGTCGATGATGTGCCCGGCAGGCTGCTCCAGGACAGCGAGCTCGTGCTCCACGACGACGTGATCGGCGACATCGTGATCGTGCGGGAGACGCACGAGCCGCTGTAGGAGCCCAGCAGTTGAACGCTGGCCGACTCGACGTACTTGTTCGCGAAACCGCTGGTGTCGCCGAAGCTGACGTATCCGCGCAGGAAGTTGGGGTAGATCTTGTTGGTGTAGGTGCACACGCTTCCCGTGCAGCGGCGCTCCGACTGCCAGTAGGTCCCGGTGCCCACGTTCAGGACCGACCCGGTCGAGTCCGCAGCACCCGTCTTGCTCTGCACCCAGGCGTCGGTCGTCGCGGTCAGCGTGACCGTCGGGTCGACCGTTACCGGATACGTGGTCTTCTCGTCCGCCAGGAACTTCGGGTCCGGCTTGATCACGAGCACTTGGCGGCCATCGGACTCCGTGACGACCTCGGCGTCGATCTCGCCCCGCTGGTTCGGCAGGCTTTTCACGTCCGCGCTGGGAGCCTCGGCCATGTACGGGGTGGCAGCCGAGGCCACCGTCTTGCCCTTGCTGTCGGTCAGCTTGAGCCCGCCGGCCTTGGTCTCGCCGAGCTTCAGGCCCTTGGACTGCACGGGCAGGCGGAACTCGACCGGACCGGTCGGGCGCTCGCGGAGCACCACGTCGTGCCGGAAACCCGTGGCGAGGGCGGTCACGACGAGGTCCGCGGAAGGACCGGCCGCGTTGGTGTACACCGCCTTGTTGCCCTGGATTTGCGGCTTGGGCAGCGGTGTGGGCCATTCCAGGGCGAACCGCTGCTTGTCGCTGTCGCGTTCCAGGGACGCCAGTTCAGTGTTGCCGCCGTTGCTGAACCGGATGTCCGCCTTGGCTACCTTCGGCTGGAGCGATCCATCACGTTCTGTCAGCGTTGTGTCGATCCACCGGAACGATCCGTCGACCTGCTTGACCCTGGCCGGGCCCGCCCACGTCTCCGTGGCGATATGGCCGTCGGGGTACGCCCACGACCAGCTCGATTCGGTGCCCGCCGATTTCACCTCGACCGGCTTGTTCTGCTTCTTGGCTTCGGCTATCCCCGTCCGAAGATCCGCGTCGGTATCGTCCGGCTTCGGGAAGGCTGTTTTGGACGGCGGAGGCGCCGTGAATGATGCCGGGCTTTGACTCGGCTGCGCGTCGTCCGCAGCGGCCGGTACGGCCGCTCCTGACAGCAGTGACGCCGTGACGACCGCCGCAAACAGCCGCTTCCGCGACCCCTTACCGGCTAGATCCCCTAATATCAATGATAGTGCCGATCTTCCTGACTGTCTCACTAAGAACCCCGTCTGGCAGTAAGTCGACTGTCAGGTGATCTTCTACAAGGATTTATGCTGACCTTACAAGTGATATAGATCACATTGCCCGCAAGGCGCTCACGAGCTATAGCATGCTATGAAATAGGGACATATACGAGAAATTGAAACATAACAGGGTATCGGGTAATCTGGCTTGCCCGGATTACGGGCATCATGCAACCGCCACTACTGATCGCCGGAATCGACTCGGCACACTCTCCACGGCTTCGATGGAGTCAGTTGAGCGTTCGTAGTGGAACGCCACCACGACCGTGCGGTGTGCGGACGGATCATAGAACACGTCCCGATCGGGCATCGCTCGCATACTGCTTGAGGGGCGAGCTGATATCCTGCCGGGCGCGTAAGAAGCCGTCGATGATGGCCTCGGTCTGTTCCGGATAGCTCAGATGCCAGTGCCCCAGTCCGTGGAGGCCGCTTTCGACGCAGGCGACGTTGTCGCTGCCGAGAGTTTCGCGCATCACGTCGAGCAGGACAAAATTAATCTCCCGGGACTCGGGCCGGTCCGGCCTTCCCCAGGTCGGGAAGACGTCCCACCACATGTAGCAGATGCTGTTGAGCGGCTCGTCGCCCGAGCGCCCTTCCCGTCCGTTGCTCAACACCTTCTGGCAGAGCGGCGTGAACAGTTGCCGATACAGCTGACGGATGGAGTCGGCGCACCGGACTCTCACCGCCTGGTCCACGCCCTTGTCATAGAGCCCATGAAGCATGTCGCATTCACCGACAAGGAACCACAGCCCGGCATTGATCTGCCCCGTCGAGTACTTCTCGGCGAGCCGTCCAGCCGACGAGAACAGTTCCGTCAGCCCGCGAACGACGTCGAGAGGGCCGACATCGTCCGCGTCCCCGTCCCGAAGGACGACCACACGATGCACCCACTGGTCGAAATCCATCGCGACCTCATATGTCCGTTCCGGCCCCGTCGCTTGATCTTCCCAGCACCTCGGGCTTGCCGTACGGCAGATTGGGGCAGAAGTTGTCCTTAAGACCGATAAGGACGGCGGGTCATGAAGAAGCTCATCAACGGCGTCGACACGGTGGTCACCGACGCGCTGCGCGGCCTGGCGGCGGCGCACCCCTCGCTCCGGGTGGACCTCGACAACAAGGTGATCTTCCGGAGGGACGCCCGCGCCGGGGTAAGGTCGGGCTGGTCTCCGGCGGAGGGTCCGGCCACGAGCCGCTGCACGGGGGTTTCGTCGGGTACGGCATGCTCGACGCGGCCTGCCCCGGGGAGGTCTTCACCTCGCCCGTCCCCGACCAGATGATCGAGGCCGGCAAGGGAGTGGACGGCGGAGCCGGGGTGCTCCACATCGTCAAGAACTACACCGGCGACGTGCTCAACTTCGAGATGGCGGCCGAGCTCTGCGCCGACGAGGGCGTCGAGGTGGCCAGCGTGCTCGTCAACGACGACGTCGCCGTGCGGGACTCCCTCTACACCGCCGGCCGCCGTGGCACCGGCGCGACGCTGTTCGTCGAGAAGATCGCCGGGGCCCTCGCGGAGACCGGGGCGCCACTGGCCGACGTCGCCCGGATCGGCCGGGAGGTCAACGAGCGCAGCCGGTCGTTCGGGGTCGCCCTCACGCCCTGCACCGTGCCCGCCGCCGGCAAGCCGACCTTCGAGCTGGGCGACACTGAGATCGAGCTGGGCATCGGCATCCACGGTGAGCCCGGCCGCACCCGCACGTCACACGGCGAGGCCCGCGAGATCGTACGGCCGGCCATGGGCGCCATTCACGACGACCTCCCGCTGTCCGGAGAGACGCTCGTCCTCGTCAACGGGATGGGCGGCACCCCGCTCATGGAGCTGTACATCCTGTTCGCCGAGGTCTTCGCGTACCTCCAGGAGAAGGGCGCGACAGCCGTACGCAGCCTGGTGGGAAACTACGTGACCAGCCTGGACATGCAGGGCTTCTCGGTCACGGTGTGCCAGTTGACCGACGAGCTGAGCCGGCTCTGGGACGCGCCGGTGGACCCCCGGGCTCCGCTGGGGCCGATGACGACCGCCCGCGAGGAGCCGCTGGTGGACACACCGTTCTTTTTGGCCTGGATCGAGGAGATCGCGACAGCCGTACAGGCCGAGCGTGACCGGCTCACCGAGCTCGACGCCGCGATCGGCGACGCCGACCACGGCGCGAACCTGGACCGAGGCTTCATGGCGGTACGGCAGGCGTTGGCGGACGGGCCGCCCGGGACCCACGGCGCCGTGCTGGTGCTGGCCGGGTCCACGCTGATCCGCAAGGTCGGGGGTGCTTCCGGCCCCCTGTACGGCACGGCCTTCCGGCAGATGGGGCGAACGTTGGGCGAGCCTCCGGAGGTCGCCCTGGCCGAGCTGGCCGCGGCGTTCGACGCGGCGCTGGCCGGGGTTCAGAAGCTCGGCGGGGCCGCCGAGGGCGACAAGACCATGGAGGACGCACTGGCCGCGGCGGCGGCGGTGGCGGTGGCGGTGGCGGCGGAGGCGTCGCGTCCCTGGCAGCCGTCCTCAACGCCGCCGAAGAGGCCAGGACCTTCCGCAAGCTCTGACCAGCCGGCATCTTGGGGTGATCACACACTCTTGGGGGTGATCACACACCGCACCGCGTGATCATGCACAGGCTCCCGCACATCCGCGTTGAGCTGCGACACCGCAGCGCGTGATCATGCACTCCTTCCTCGGCACCCCGTCCTACATGGCCGTCCCCCTTCGGCGATCATGCACCGCTCTCACCCGATGCGCCCGTGCATGATCACGGTCGACATCGGCGCTGGCCAGGATGCCCGGCAGGGAACGTTTGCATGATCACGCTCAAGAGGTGCGCTGCCGACGGGACACTTCCCGGAACCCGGGCATGATCACGCCGCGGGTTGGCCCTGGCCACAGGCCCCTCCGGGAGCCCGTGCATGATCAAAACCCTTCCCCTTCTTCCCTCTCCCTTTTCACTCTTTCCCTACCAGCGGAAGTAGACGAACAGGCGGCCGTGGTTCTTGGCGTCCTTGTCGATCCGGTGGTAGAGCGCCTTGATCTCCTTCTGCTCAAGAAAGCGGAGCACCTTCTTCTTGAGCTGGCCGGAGCCCTTGCCCGGGATTATCTCCACCTGGGTGGCCTTCTTCTGGACGGCCTCCTGGATGATGCCGCGCAGCGCCCGGTCGATCTCGCCGCCCTTGTTGTAGATGTCGTGGAGATCCAGCTTGAGCTTCACGGATACGAGTCTAAAGCTCGCCCCCGGCACCAAGCGGATGCCAAATCAACATAAAAAGCGATCTAGCCTTGAAAATGATCGTTAGTTAGACTCCCTGTCAGGTTCGGCCACCCACACGGGTGGCCGTTCGCTCGCCGCCCAAGGGGGAGGGGCCGTACCTTCCCATGCCAACTGGGCGGCACGACTTCTCTCTGCCTGCGGGCGGCGGGTCCTCACCGGTCTCCAGGGAGGTGTCGTGTCAAGGAAGCCCCCGCCTACCTACTTACGCACGAGCTTGCGCACGAGCGCGGTCGTCGCCGGTCTCGGCCTCATCGCCGCGATGGTCCCCGCGGGATCCGCCGCCGCGGACCCGAGTCCCACGCCGTCGCGATCCTGGAACGCTACAGCGGTCACCGGCGCCGAGCGCGTCCAGGGCGCGAAGTCCCCGAGCGGCCAGCTCGCCAAGAGCGACGAGTCTCTGCTGAAGTCGCAGTCGGCGGCTCCGGCGAGCGTCGTGGTCAAGCTCGACTACGACTCGCTCGCCGCGTACAAGGGCGGTTTGCCCGGCCTGCCGGGCACCAGCCCGTCGGTCACCGGCAGGTCGCTCAACCTCAAGAGCGCGGACGCCGCCAAATACACCAAGCACATCGAGGGCATCGAGGACACCTTCCTCAGCGAGCTGAGCAAGAAGGTCGCCGGGGCCAAGGTCGGTCAGAAGCTCCGCACGGTCTACGGCGGCGTGGCCCTCACAGTCCCCGCCAACAAGGCGGCCGACCTGCTCAAGCTGCCGGGCGTGGCCGCCGTCCAGGAGGACAAGAGGGAGCAGCCCCTCACCGACTCCAGCCCCGAGTTCATCGGCGCGAACACGATCTACAACCAGCTCGGCGGCGCGAACTCCTCGGGCAAGGGCGTCATCGTCGGCATCCTCGACTCGGGCGTGTGGCCGGAGCACCCGTCGTTCGCCGACCCGGGAACTCTCCCGGCTCCCCCGCCGAGGGCCGACGGGACCCCGCGGACCTGCGACTTCGGCGACAACCCCCTCACGCAGGCGAGCGACGTCTTCGCCTGCAACCACAAGCTGATCTCCGGCCAGCCGTTCCTCGCGACGTACAACGCGCTGGTCGGCGGCGAGACGTACCCGGACAGCGCCCGTGACTCCAACGGCCACGGCACGCACACCGCGAGCACGTCGGCGGGCGGCCCGGTGGAGCACGCGAACCCGCTCGGCATCGACCGCGGCGCGATCCACGGCATCGCCTCGGCCGCGCACGTCGCCGTCTACAAGGTCTGCGGCGCGGAGGGCTGCTACCAGTCCGACTCGGCCGCCGCGGTGGCGCAGGCCATCGCCGACGGCGTACGAGTGATCAACTTCTCGATCTCGGGCGGCTCGGACCCCTACAGCGACCCGGTCGAGCTGGCGTTCCTCGACGCGTACGCGGCGGGCGTGTTCGTCTCGGCCTCCGCGGGCAACTCGGGGCCCGGCGCGGGGACGACCGACCACCGCAGCCCGTGGGTGACCACGGTGGCCGCGTCCACCCAGGCGCGGACGTACCAGTCGACGATCACCCTGACCGGCGGGCCGTCCATCAAGGGCGCGTCGATCACGCAGGGGATCTCCACACCGCTTCCCGTGGTGCTCGCGTCGGCTCCGCCGTACAACGACGCGCTGTGCGTCAGCACGCCACCAGCCGGGCTGTTCACCGGCAAGATCGTCGCCTGCCAGCGGGGTGCCAACCGGGTGCTCAAGGGCGCCCAGGTCAAGAAGGGCGGCGCCGCGGGCATGATCCTCTACAACGCGACGCCGCTGGACATCATGACCGACAACCACTGGCTGCCCGCAGTGCACATCGACAAGCCGGAGACCGACGTGCTGCTGAGCTGGCTGAGCTCCCACCCGGGCGCGACGGCCACCTTCACCCAGGGCGAGAAGGCCACCTGGCAGGGCGACGTGATGACCACGTTCTCCTCGCGGGGACCGGGCGGCGACTTCCTCAAGCCGGACGTGACCGCGCCGGGCCTGCACATCCTCGCCGGCCAGACCCCGACTCCCGAGGCGGAGGTGGACGGCCCTCCGGGCAACCTGTTCCAGGCGATCGCGGGCACCTCGATGTCGTCGCCGCACGTCGCGGGCGCGGGCGCGCTGGTGTTCGCCCTGCACCCCGACTGGACTCCCGGCCAGGTGAAGTCGGCCCTGGAGACCACCGCCGTCACCAAGGTGACCAAGCCGGACCGGACCACGCCGGCCGACCCGTTCGACCTGGGCGGCGGCCGCATCGACCTGTCCAAGGCCGGTGACGCGGGCCTCACCATCGACGAGACGGCGGCGAACTACCTCGCCTCCGCCGCCGACCCGCTCAACCGGATCGACCTCAACCTGCCGTCGGTGAACGCGCCGACCATGCCGGGTGTGATCACGGCCAAGCGCACGCTGGTCAACGCGACCGGCAGGACGCTCACCTACTCCGCGTCGGGCACCACCGTCAGCGGGGCGAGCATCACCGTGCTGCCGCCGCTGTTCAGCGTGAAGCCGGGCAAGAGCGTCAAGGTGACCATCGTGATCGCCGCGCCGGACCTGCCCGACGGGCAGTACTTCGGCCAGGTGAACTTCAAGCAGATCGGCGGCACGAGGGAACAGCACCTCCCGGTGGCGTTCTTCCGCCAGGAGGGCGCGGTCCCGATCGACCAGACCTGCGCGCCGAGCACCATCGCCCTGAACTCGGCGGAGTCCACCTGCACCGTGTCCGTCCAGAACAACACGCTGGAGAACTCCGAGGTCACCGCCGTCAGCACGCTCAACTCCAAGCTGCGGCTCACCGGCGTCACCGGGGCCACCCAGATCGGCTCGCAGATCGTGACGGCGAAGGCGACCCTCGCGGCCAGGCAGCCGGACAAGCCGGGCATCGCGCCCGGCGAGAACCCCGCCGGCGGCTGGCTGTCACTGGCGGACTTCGGCATCGCGCCGCAGCCCATCGGTGACGAGGAGGCGCTGAACTTCAACGTCCCGGCGTACGTCTTCGCCGGCCGGACCTACAACAAGATCGGCATCGTCTCCAACGGCTACACGGTCGCGGGCGGCACCAACGGCTCGGCGGACATCGCGTTCGCGCCGCAGACGCTCCCCGACCAGGCGCCGCCGAACGGCGTGCTCGCGTCGTACTGGACCGACCTCAACGGCACCGGCGCGCCCGGCGTCTACGTCGGGACCCTCAGCGACGGGACCAACCGGTGGCTGGTCGTCGAGTGGCACGTCAACCTGTACGGCACGAGCGACCTCAAGGTCTTCCAGCAGTGGATCGGGCTCAACGGCACCGAGGACATCACCTACGCCTACGACCCCGCCCACCTGCCGGGTGACCCCGGAGCGGCCTACGGCCTGACCGTCGGCGCCGAGAACGCCGAGGGCAACGCGGGCGGCCAGATCAGCGGTCCGCCCACGCAGGACTACCGGATCACCAGCACGCCGGGCGCCCCCGGCGGCACGCTCACCTACTCGTTCAAGGCGAAGGGCGTGTCCAAGGGCACCGGCACGGTCACGACCGGGACCTCCACCCCGCAGGTGAGAGGCATCACGGTCGAGGTCGACAAGATCACCGTCCAGTAGCGCGAAGGCAGGCGGGGGGCCCGGCGGATCGTCCGCCGGGCCCCCTGGCGTCTGTCACCTCTGTCCGTGACCCCGCCGGTCACCTCTGGAGGTAGCCGACGAGGGCGTCCTTCTCGGTTTCCAGCTCCTCGATGGCGCTCTTCACGACGTCGCCGATGCTCACGATGCCCACGAGCCGGCCGCCCCGCACAACCGGGACGTGCCGTATGCGGTGGTTGGTCATGGTACGGCGGAGCTC
Organism: Planotetraspora sp. GP83; assembly: GCF_041262585.1. Lineage (NCBI taxonomy): Bacteria > Bacillati > Actinomycetota > Actinomycetes > Streptosporangiales > Streptosporangiaceae > Planotetraspora > Planotetraspora sp. GP83. The sequence goes on from NZ_JBGCBZ010000003.1 coordinate 106,370, forward strand.
TTCCACGTTCGTGTCAAGACCACAGGTGCGGACCTCCGCCGTCATGATGGAGGACACCGGCTGGCCGAGGACGCCCGCCCCACGCTCGTGCAGCCGCCGTACGACGTCACGCTCCGAGACGATTCCCGCGATGGTCGTGCCGTCCTCCGACACGACCACCGCACCGATGTTGAGCTTCGCCAGCGTGGCCAGTAGTTCGATGACCGTGGCATCCGGGGGGACCGTCGCCACGCTGGTTCCCTTAGCCTGCAAGATCGAGCCGATGAGCAATCGACACCGCCTTTCCGGGGCTCCGGGGGGCGAACCCCGTCTCTCGCTCCGGCCGTCCGGCGGGAGCGGCAAAGCCTGTTTTCCCAGGCAACAGTGGTTGTCCAACTCCGTCAAGACCCCTGACCCCAGGGTATGGAAAATATCGCCCCTCCCTTGTCCAGAAACATGGCCGTCAACCGGCTCTCCCCTTGAGGGCCTTTGACCCTGTGGGGGCACGGTGATCCCCAAGGTGATCCCCACGGTTTGACCGCCTCCACCGGCCTCCACTGGCCTCCGCCGGCCTCGACGGAGAAGGGCCCGGTAATGGCCCGTTCCCATGCCGCCAGTTCACTCGGTCGTCACATAGGTCCCATAGGGTGATCCGGTGCGCCCCCCACTGGCCGTGGCCGGCTACACCGACGCAGTCCTCGACGTCGTCGGAGGCACGCTCACCGAGGCGGAACGCACCCGCGCGGAACGGTTCACCCGCAAGCAGGACCGCCTCGACTTCGTCGCGGCCCACCTGCTCGTACGGCACTGCGCGGCCGAGATCCTGGGCACCCGGGCCTGCATGCTGACGGTCGTCCAGCGGTGCGACCACTGCGGCCAGGCCCACGGACGGCCGTGGCTGGCCGAGGAGCCCGCGCTGTCGATCAGCCTGGCCCACACCTCCGGGTACGTGTGCGCGGCCGCGGGCCCCGGGAGGGTCGGCGTGGACGCCGAGCACGCGACGGACGGCCCGGCGGACGAGAACCTCGCCGCGCTCGCGCTGACACCGTCCGAGTCGGCGCTGGTGGGGCGGGACAACCGCAAGCTCATCCGGCAGTGGGTGCGCAAGGAGGCTCTGGTGAAGCGCGGCGAGCTGGCCCTCGACCGGCTGCGGGACGCCGACCTGTCCGGGCTGCCGCTCGACGACGGCCTGTCCGGCAGCCTCGAATGGGACGGCCGCCACCTGCTCGAATGGACGGCGGGCACGGTGATCGCCACCGCGATCACGGACGAGCCCGCGAAGCTACGCCTGCTGGGGGGCTGACCGGCCCGGCGTCGGGTCGAGGAAGACCTGCCTGATCTCGGGGAACCGCTGGGTGAGGCACTTCTCCACCCGGTCGGAGGCCAGCTCCAGCCGCTCGCCGGTCGTCTCGTCCAGAAAGTCGATCTTGGCCGCGACCATGATCTGGTTGGGACCGATCATCAGCGTCACGAGATCTACCACGGCCTCGACCTCCGGCTGCGCCACGAGCACGGCCCGGATCTCCTCCTGCAGCATCGCGGGGGCCGCCTGGCCGATGAGGAGCGAGGCGTTGGTCCTGATGAGGACGAGGGCCACCACGAGAAGCAGCAGTCCGATGGCGATCGACGCGATCCCGTCCCAGACGGACGAGCCGGTGAGCTGCGCCATCCCGAGACCGGCGCCCGCGATCGCGATGCCGACCAGCGCGGCGATGTCCTCGTAGACGACCGCCTTGAGCATGGTGTCGGCCGTCCGCCTGAGCAGCCGGCCGGAGCTCACGTGCCACCGGCCGGCCTCCTTGCGGAGCTGCGACAGGCCCTTCCACAGGGAGACCGACTCGATGGCGAAGGACACGGCGAGCACGATGTAGGAGATCCCGATGTCGCCCAGGTCCTCGCCGTGGGTGATCGTGTGCCAGCCATGCGTGAGCGAGAAGCCGGCGCCGCCCACCAGGGTGAACCCGGCCGCGACGATGGCCCACAGGTAGCTGGCCGAGCCGTGCCCCAGCGGGTGCCGCCGGTCGGCGGGGCGCTCGCCGTGCCGGATCGCGGTGAAGAGCAGCACCTCGGTGATGGTGTCCGCGGCCGAGTGGGCGGCCTCGGAGAGCATCGACGACGACCCGCTGATGAGGCCGGCGACCAGCTTGGCCAGCGCGATGACGAGGTTGGCCGCGCCCGCCACCAGAACCGTGCCAAGGCTCTCGCCGTTCTCGTTCTCGCCCATCGCCACTCCGTCCGCTCTGCCCGGCCCCTGCGATCTTATGCTTTGCACATGGAAGACCCCCGCTGGCTCAGCCCGCAGGAGCAGCGCGCGTGGCGCGCTCATCTCGCCGCCCACCGGCTGCTGTCCCACCAGCTCGACCGGGAGCTGCAGGAGTTCGGGCTGTCACTCAGCGACTACGAGATCCTCGTCAACCTATCCGAGAGCCCCGAGCATCGAATGCGCATGAGCGAGCTCGCCGACGCCACCATCCAGTCCCGCAGCAGGCTGTCGCACCAGATCTCCCGCATGGAGGCGGCCGGCCTGGTGATCAGGGAGCACTGCGAGGACGACCGGCGCGGCACGTTCGCCGTGCTGACCGGCTACGGCTGGGACACCATCCGGCGGGTGGCCCCCGACCACGTGGCCAGCGTCCGCAGTCACTTCATCGACCTGCTCACCCCGGCTCAGGTGGCCACCGTGGAGGAGATCTACACGCAGGTCGTCGACCACCTCCAGGAGGTCCGCTCCGCCAGGTGAGGCCGTCGTCCGATCGGGCGGGTGGGCCAAACCGATACGCGCACAAGCGCGTGCCGTCGTGGACCGATCGCTACGATCCGCGTGTGAGAAGAATCGTCTGGCTGGTCGTGGCCGCCCTCCTGCTCTCGACGGCCTGCAGCTCCAAGAGCGAGGCCGCCATCCCCAGCGGCGCCGATCTGCTGAAGCGGTCCGCGGAGGCGATGAAGACCGTCAAGACCGTCGCCTTCACGATCGAGACCAAGGACCGCCCCGCCGTCCCGGTCCGGCACGCCGAGGGCAGCCTCACCAAGGAGGGCGACGCCAAGGGCACGCTGCAGATCGACTTCGGCGGCCTGCAGGAGCTCGAGTTCGTGCTGGCCGGTGACACGGTGCACTTCAAGGGCCCGACCGGCGGCTTCCAGACGATGACCCGCCAGCAGCTCGCCGCCATCTACGACCCGTCGGCGGTGCTGACCGGCGTGCCCGAGCTGCTGTCCACGGCGAAGGACCCCCGGTCGGAGGCGGTCGAGAAGGTCGGCGGCGCGGACGCCTACCGAGTGGCGGTGACGCTGGCCCAGCAGGTCCTGGCCAAGCTCATCCCCGGCGTCCAGCAGGGCGTCAACGGAACCGTGTGGATCGACAAGGCCACCAGCAGGCTCCTCAAGATCGACCTTCCGCTCAACGGCGGCTCGGTCGCCGTCACCCTCTCGGACTACGACGCGCCCGTGACGATCACGCCGCCCGCGTCATGACCGCCGTGGACAGCCGCCGCGTCGCGCTCGGCGTCGGAGGCACCGCCGTACTGCTCGCGGCACTCGACGCGTACGTGGTCGTGACCGTCCTCGTCGACCTCGCCAAGGACGTCGGCGTCCCGCTGAACCACCTGGAGCGCGCGACGCCGATCGTCACGGGCTTCCTGCTCGGCTACGTCGCGGCGATGCCGCTGCTCGGCCAGCTCTCCGACCGGTACGGCAGGCGCCCGCTCATCCACGCCTGCCTGGGTGGGTTCGCCGCCGGGTCGCTGGTCACGGCGCTGGCTCAGGACGTGCCGGGCCTGGTGGCGGGCCGTACGCTCCAGGGCGTGGCGGGCGGCGCGCTGCTGCCGATCACGATGGCGCTCGTCGGCGACCTGTGGGACGAGCGCTCCCGCCCGTTGGCGCTCGGGACCGTCGGGGCCGCGCAGGAGCTCGGCAGCGTGCTCGGCCCGCTCTACGGAGCCGGGCTGGCCGCGCTCACCGGCTGGCGCGGCATCTTCTGGATCAACGTGCCGCTCGCCCTGCTCGCCGCCGTGGCCGTGCACCGCAGCGTGCCCGCGAGGCGGGAGCCGTACGGCAAGACGCGGGTCGACGTGGGCGGCGGAGTGCTGCTCGCCCTCGCGCTGGGCCTGCTCGTGGCGGGGCTCTACAACCCGTCGCCGGACCGGTCGGTGCTGCCGCCGTGGGGCCTGCCGTGCGTGGCGGCGGGGGCGGTGGCGGCCGTGCTGTTCGTGGCCTGGGAGGTCCGCTCGCCGGTGCGCCTGCTCGACCTGACGGGCGTGCCCCGGCGGCCGCTGCTCGCGACGCTCGCGGTGAGCTTCCTCGCCGGGGCCGCGCTGCTGGTCACGCTCGTGGACGTGCAACTGGCCGCGCAGACGCTCCTGGACAAGGACACCGTGGGCGGCGCGCTGGTCCTGACCCGCTTCCTGGTCGCGCTGGCCGTCGCGGCGTTCTTCGGCGGGGCGCTGACCCGGCGCTTCGGCGAGCGGCCGGTGGCCGTGGCCGGGATGGCGGTCGCCGCCGCCGGCTACCTGATGATCTCCCGCTGGCCCGCCGACCTGGCCGCCGCCGGCTGGCGGGTGGACGCCGACCTGGTCGTCGCCGGGCTCGGGCTGGGCGCCGTCATCGCGCCGGTCTCGTCGGCGGTGCTGCGGGTCGTGCCCGCCGTACAGCACGGGGTGGCGTCGGCGGCCGTCGTGGTGGCGCGGATGATGGGCATGCTGCTCGGCGTGGCGGCGCTGTCCGCCTGGGGCTTCCACCGCTTCCAGTCGCTCACGGCGAACCTCGACACGCCGCTGCCGATCGGTGTGGACGCGGTGGAGTACGCCAGGAGGGTGGCCGGCTACACCGCCAAGGTCAGGGCGGCCCTGCACCTCGAATACTCCGAGATCTTCCTGATCACGGCGGTCCTGTGCGCCATCGGCGCGGTGACGGCCCTCGCCCTCCCCCGGCGCGAACGCGGCAGGAGCGTGGCCGGCAGTCCCGTCGCGGAAGCCCACCCGTCCTGACGCAGGCGTCGACGCCGAACCGGGCGGCGGTGAGATTTCCCGGTGGTGAGATTTCCCGGTCCGGCAGGGACGAGTGTCCCGTGCGCCCGGGACGCCGCGCGCCGCACCATGGCCCCGTAAGACGCAAGTCCGTACGGCCCCGCAGAACCCCCGGGGCTTTCCCGCTCGCTTAAGGAGCCCCCCATGCGCAAGGCCTACTTCGTGCTGACGGTCCTGCAACTCGTCGCCGTGCTCGCCCAGTTCTACTTCGCCACCTTCGGCGCGTTCGAGACACCCCATCCGGCGCCCGGCGACCCCAACGCCGCCATCGGCTACCACGTGATGAACGGGACGATGATCATCCCGCTGATCTCGCTGATCACCACCATCGCCGCCGCTTTCGCCAAGGCCGGCGGCAGGCTCATCGGCCTGTCGATCGTGCCGTTCGTGCTCGTCGCGGTGCAGCTGTTCGTCATCTTCCCGCTGGCCGAGATCGCCGGCGCGACGGAGACGAAGACGACCACCGCCGGCCTCGCCGTCCTGGGCTTCCACGCTCTCGACGGGGTGGCGATCCTCGCCGTGGCCGTCATCTTGGTCCGCAAGGCCCGCGCCCTGGCGAAGGACACGACCGTCCTGACGCGGTCCGGCACCGGGGTGACCACGCCAGCGTGACGACGGCCCAGCTGATCGCCCTCGATCAGATCCTGTTCATCCTGGTCGCGGCGGTGTGGGCCGCGGCCGGGGGCGTGGCCCTGACGGCGGCGCGGCAGCCTCGCGAGGCCGCCCGCCGCACCTTCCTGGCCGCCGCGGCGCTGTGCGCCGCGGCGATCGCCGTGACCGCCCTCCGGCTGCTCGTCACCGTCGGCCTCGCCCGCGCGGGCTGGTCGTTAGTCGCCGAGAAGGTGACCCTCGCCCTTCCGCTGGTCGTCGTTCCGGCGCTCGCCTCGGCCGTGATCAGCCTGCCCCGGCTGCTGCGGCCGGGCCCGGAACCGTCCGCCCGGCGTGTCGCGTTCCCCCTCCTGGTGACCGCCTACGGAGCGGCCGCCGGGATCATATGCGGCGTCGTCATCTCCTACCCCGTGACGGCCGGCGGGGTCGTGGCCGTCCTGGCCCTCTTCTCCGGTGCCTCCGCCCTCACGTGGCGGCTCCTCACTCCCGGGCCTCTTTCTCCTGGACGTCTTTCTCCGGGACGCCGGTCCGGCGACCGGTGGCGGCTCGCCGGGGTGAGCGTGCTCCTCGTCGCCTTGATCTGGGCGGTATCGGGAAACTGGTCCGGCGGCCACCTCCACGCCGGGCACGACGCGACGGCCTTCGGCGTCCCCGTCGACCAGTTGCTCGGCCCCTCTGGCAGGGAGGCCCGCCGGTTCACGCTCACCGCGCGGCCCGCCACGGTCCGCCTGCCGTCCGGGCGGACGGTCGAGGCGTGGTCGTTCAACGGCCAGGTGCCCGGCCCGGTGTTACGTGTCCGCCAGGGCGACCTGGTGGAGGTCACCCTGCTCAACCGGCTGCCCGGCCAGCCGGTCACCATCCACTGGCACGGCTACGACGTGCCCGGCGGTGAGGACGGCGTCCCCGGCGTGACGCAGGACGCGGTGAAGCCGGGCCAGTCGCACGTCTACCGGTTCCGGGCCACCGATCCCGGCACGTACTGGTACCACAGCCACCAGAACTCCAGCCTCGCCGTGCCACGCGGCCTGTTCGGGATGCTCATCGTCGATCCCGCCCAGCCGCCGAAGGGGGATCACACGGTCGCGCTGCACACGTTCGGCGACCGCCTCACGATGTCGGTCGACGGCTCCGCGCCCACCGACGAGCGCGCCACGGCGAGCATCCCCCCTGGCAGCCCGGTGCGGCTCCGGATCGTGGACACCGACTCCCTGCCGCTGACCCTCGGGCTCAGCGGCGTGCCGTACCGGATCGCGGCGGTGGACGGCGGCGACGTGCCGGGGGCGACGGACCTGACCGGGCGGCGCCTGCACCTGGCGGCGGGCGGGCGCTACGACCTGACCTTCACCATGCCGTCCCGCCCGGTCCTGCTGTGCGCCGAAGGTCATCCCGGCTTGCTGATCAGGAACCCGGGCCCCGGCGCCCCGGCCCCCGCGGCCGCCTCGGGGCCGGTCGTCGACATCACGCGGTACGGCTCGCGCGTCCCGGTGCCCGGCCGGTTCGACCAGGAGGTCACCTGGGTGCTGGACAGGACGCTGGCCCTCGTGGACGGCGTGCCGAAGCTCGGCTACACGGTCAACGGCAAGGCCTGGCCTTACATCCCCACCCCGCTCGTACGGCAGGGCCAAACCATCAAGATCACGGTGGTGAACCGGGGCAGGGACACCCATCCCATGCACCCGCACGGCCATCACGTCCAGATCCTGTCCCGCGACGGGGTCCGGGCCAACGGGCTGCGGATGGACACCTTCGACGTCGCTCCCGGCGAGGTCTGGGAGGTCGCCCTCATAGCGGACAATCCGGGCATCTGGATGTCGCACTGCCACGACCTCAACCACGCCGCCCAGGGCATGGAGTTCCACCTGGCCTACGAGGGGATCACCACCCCCTTCGACGTGTCGGCGGGCAACCATCCCGCCTGAGGCCCGCGTGAGGCCCGCGTGAGGCCCGCTTGACGCCCGTATGAGGCGCTCCTGAGGCCCGCCTGACCGGCCTCAGGAGCGGAGGTAGGCGAGCACCGCCAGGACGCGGCGGTGCTGGTCGCCGTCCTCGGCGTGGAGGCCGAGCTTCGCGAAGATGCCGCGGATGTGCTTCTCCACCGCGCCGTCGGTGACGACGAGCCGGCGCCCGATTGCCGGGTTGGATTTGCCCTCGGCCATCAGCCCGAGGACCTCCCGCTCGCGCGGCGTCAGCGAGGCGAGGGGGTCGTCGCGGCGCCGCCGTACCATCAGCTGCGCGACCACCTGGGGGTCGAAGACGGTCCCTCCGGCCGCCACGCGGCGCAGGCCGTCCATGAACTCCTCGACGTCGACGACGCGGTCCTTCAGCAGGTAGCCGACCCCGCCGCGGGCATCGGCCAGCAGGTCTTCGGCGTAGGACACCTCGACATACTGCGAGAGGATCAGCACGGGCGTGCCCTCGACCTTCTCCCGAGCCTCGACCGCGGCCTTGAGCCCCTCGTCGGTGAAGGACGGCGGCATCCGGACGTCCACCACCGACACGTCGGGCCGGTGCCCGGCGACGGCCTCGACCAGGTCCTTCCCGGTGCCGACGGCCGCAACGACCTCGCAGCCGAACTCCTCCAGGAGCCGGACCAGGCCCTCCCTGATCAGGACGGCGTCATCGGCCACCACTACCCGCACGGAACCTCCGCCACGATCATCGTCGGCCCGCCGGCCGGAGACCGCACGGCCAGCTCGCCCTCCACCGCCCGCAGCCGGTCGGCCAGGCCGGACAGGCCGTGCCCCTTGGCGACATGCGCGCCGCCCACTCCATCATCGCCGATCGTCAGCAGCAGCGAGTCGCCGATCCTCGCGAGGGTGACCGAGCACGACGTGGCCCGGCTGTGCTTGGCCACGTTGGCGAGCGCCTCCGCGGTGACGAAGTAGACCGTGTTCTCCACCAGCGCGGGGAACCGCTCCGCGACCTGGACGTCGAGCTCCACCGGGACCGTGCAGCGGCTCGCCAGGGCGGCCAGCGCCGGGGCGAGCCCGCGGTCGGCCAGGATGGGCGGGGCGATGCCGCGTGACAGGGCGCGGAGCTCGTCGAGCGTCTCGCGGGTCGCGGTGATGGCCTGCCCGATGGTCGCATGGGCCGCCGAGGCGTCCCGCTCCAGCTCGCGCTGCGCCCGGGACAGCTCCATGGCCAGGTGGACGAGGCGCTGCTGCGGGCCGTCGTGGATGTCCCGCTCCAGCCTGCGCAGCGCGTCCGCCTCCGCGTGGGCGGCGGCGTTGCGCCCCTCGGTCAGGTCGTCGATGCGCTCGCGCAGCTCGGCCACGCCCGTCAGCAGCGCCTTCCCCAGGGACGCCTGCAGTACGGCACAGCCGCGGACGACCGGATAAAGCGTGAGCCCGGACAGCAGACCGAGCACGACGTAGAACACGCTGTCCACGACATAGCCCCTGCCGAGGCCGAGCAGCTCGGGAAGCTGATGGTTGCCGGGGATGTTCGAGGTGATCCACCCGAAGAGGGGATATGTCAGCCCGAAGACCGTCACCGCCCACCACATCACCGTCACGCAGAATGTCGCGATGGCGACCGGGAACGCCACCACGGCGTGGAGCACGTCCAGCCACGGCTGCCCGCCCGTCAGCGGCGCGACCATCCGGCGGACCAGGCCGGCGCCCGGGGGCGCGACCGGGTAGCGGGGGCGGGCCACGTCCCTGCCGAGCACCGCGCGCAGCCGCAGCCGCTCGACGTCGCCGAGCCCTCGCGCCACGAGCATCGTGAGGGCGAGGACCGGCACTCCCACCCAGACCACCACGAGCCCCGCGCCCGCCGACATCCCGGCGATGACGAGGCAGAACGCGAGGGTCGCGAGGGGCAGGCCGAGCAGCAGGTAGGCGGTGTCGCCCGCCAGGCGGGGCAGGAGTCTTCGCATGGTCCCAACGCTATTTCCCCGGGTCCGCCCGATCGATCCCGTGGCCGGGAGTCTCCCTGGTAGTGCAGGCCCTACTGCTCTTGTCCGGTCATCGGGCGATGGAAAGCATTTTCTTATCGCCGCCATGGCCCGGCGCCGTACGGCACGGCGGCGGGGGGCTACTTCTTCTTGCGCTTCTCGCGGATCTTCATCGTGACCTCGATCGGGGAGCCGGCGAAGCCGAACTCCTCGCGGATGCGCCGCTCGATGAAACGCCGGTAGGTCTCCTCCAGGAATCCCGAGGTGAACAGCACGAACTTGGGCGGCTCGGTCGACGCCTGCGTGGCGAACAGGATCTTGGGCTGCTTCCCCCCGCGGACCGGCGGCGGCGTGGCCTGCACCAGCTCGGTGAGGAACTGGTTGAGCCGGGCCGTCGGCACCCGCGTGCCCCAGGACTCCAGCGCCCGCTCGATCGCCGGGGTCAGCTTCTCGAGGTGGCGGCCGGTCTTCGCGGAGATGTTGACCCGGAGCGCCCACGGGGTGCGGACGAGCTGACGGTCGATCTCCTTCTCCAGGTAGTAACGCCGGTCCTCGTCGACCAGGTCCCACTTGTTGAACGCCACGACCATGGCGCGGCCCGACTCGATGACGAGGCTGATGATCCGCAGGTCCTGCTCGGTGAGCACGTCGGAGGCGTCGATCAGGACGACGGCGACCTCCGAGCGCTCCAGGGCGGCCCGCGTGCGCATCGCCGCGTAGAAGTCGGCGCCCTTCAGCTCCCTGTCGCGGCGGCGGATGCCGGCCGTGTCGATGAAGCGGTAGGTCCTGCCGCCGAGCTCCACCAGCTCGTCGACCGGGTCGCGGGTCGTGCCGGCCATGGGGTCGACGAGCACCCGCTCCTCCCCCGCCACCTTGTTCAGCAGCGACGACTTGCCCACGTTGGGCTTGCCCAGCAGGGCGACCCGGCGCGGGCCCCGCTGAACGCCGAAGGTCTGCGGCGGCGTCTCGGGCAGCGCGTCGAGCACCACGTCGAGCAGGTCGCCGCTGGACCGGCCGTGCAGGGCGGAGACGGCCTGCGGCTCGCCGAGGCCCAGCGACCAGAGACCGGTCGCCTCAAGCTCCATCTGCTGGTTGTCGACCTTGTTGGCCGCCAGCACGACGGGCTTGCCCGAGCGGCGCAGGACGCTCCCGACGGCCTCGTCCGAATCAGTCACGCCCACGCTGGCGTCCACCACGAACAGGATCACGTCGGCCAGCTCAGCCGCGATCTGGGCCTGCTCCGCGATGCGCAGCGCCATGCCGGTGGCGTCGGGGTCCCAGCCGCCGGTGTCCACCAGCGTGAAGCGGCGGCCCCGCCAGGTCGCCTCGTAGGTGACGCGGTCACGGGTCACGCCCGGAACGTCCTCCACGACGGCCTCGCGGCGGCCGATGATGCGGTTGACCAGCGTGGACTTGCCCACATTGGGGCGGCCCACCACGGCGACGACCGGGAGCGGGCCCGCGTCGGGCTCCTCCTTGGCCTCGTCACCGGAAAGCTCGGCGAGCTCGGCCTCGATCCAGCCGCTCTCGTCGTCGTATTCTTCCCCCGTCACGTCCCTGCCCATCGCTTCCTCTCCCGATCCTGGAGAGGATCAGGCTCGCTCCTTGACGAGCCGCAGAACCTCGGCGATAACGTCGTCCAGGGTCAGCGGCGTGGTGTCCAGCTCGATCGCGTCCGCCGCCGGTGTCAGCGGGTCGGCCTTGCGCGTGGAGTCCAGCCTGTCGCGGCGCGCCATGTCGGCCTTCTGCGCCTCCACGGTGGTGCCGTCCAGCTCGGCCGTACGGCGCTGGGCGCGGGCTTCGGCGCTCGCGGTCAGGTAGATCTTGACGGCGGCGTCCGGGGCGACGACCGTGCCGATGTCCCGGCCCTCCACGACGATCCCTCCGCCGGGCAGGGACTCCGCGATGATCTCCCGCTGCAGTGCCACCAGGCGGCGGCGCACCTCGGGAACGGCGCTCACGGCCGACACGGCGCCCGTCACGTCCTGGCCGCGGATCGGGCCGGTGACGTCGGTGCCGTCCACGGTCACGCCGGGCGCGTCCGGGTCGGTGCTCATGGCCAGCGCCGGCTCGTCCGCGAGGGCCGCGATGGCCGAGGGATCGGCCAGATCGACGTCCCGCTGGAGCATCCACCAGGTCACCGCGCGATACATCGCGCCCGTGTCGAGATAGCGCAGGCTCAGCGCCCGCGCGACGCCGCGCGAGGCGCTCGACTTGCCCGACCCCGAAGGACCATCCATGGCGACGACCAGACCCGGCACGGTCTCTCCCTTTCGCTATCGAGCTGTCGCCCATGAGGCTACCGGGAGTCGGGGCGGAACCGCGCATCGGATCATGACCCCTGGCCGGGAAACGCCTCAGGCGTCACCGAAAGCCGGGCCGACTCCGCCTCAATGGGGCTGCCCGAGCATGCCCAGCCCCCTCCGCCCCGGCCTGCCGAGGCGGAGCCGCCCGCTCGCGAGCCGACGGCCCGTCACCGAGACGTCGCCGATCGCCGTACGGCGAGGCGGGTCAGAGCCGGTGACGGGCCGGAGGACCAGACGCGGAGGATCACACGCGGACGATCAGACGCGCTGCCAGAGGGCGGGCACGTTCGGCGGCTCCCAGCCGGCCTGGGCAGTGTGCGCCTGCAGGCACTTGTACGTCACGCCGTTGTAGGTGACGAGGGCGCCGACGGCGTAGCTCATGCCGGCCTTCCACGACGTGGCCCCCGTCGGGGTCGGGGTCGGCGTCCTGGTCGGAGTCGGGGAGGGCGTCGGGGTCTTGGTGGGAGTCGGGGTGGGCGTCGGGGTCTTGGTGGGAGTCGGGGTGGGGGTGGGCGTCTTCGTCGGCGTCGGGGAGGGGCTCGGGGCGGGGCCGTCGGCCCACTCGTAGCCGCGCATGTTGCGGAGCAGCAGGTAGGTGTCCTGCAGCGACCCCGAGGTGTCGCCGAGGGAGCGGTAGATGCCCCACTTCGGCCGGACCCGGTCGGCGAGGAAGGTGTCGACACCGGTCTTCTTGGCGTCGACGATCGTGACGCCGCCGCTGCGGATCACCCAGCGGACCGATCCGGCGGTGCCGTCGCCGATCTTGATCTCGTATTCGACGTCGATCCACTTGTTCTGCAGCGGCACGAGGTCGGTCCGCCCGACCAGGACGTCGCCCTCGACGACCTTGTTCTCGATGGTCTGCACGCCGTTGACCCGGCGGAGCGACGTGACCGCGATGGGGGAGCTCCCGGTGCCGGGCTCCTTCATCTGCATGATGTGGGTGAAGCTCGTGGTGGCCTTCAGCGTGCTCGGGATGTACATCGAGTAGGTGACCCGCCAGGTCTCGCCGAGGTTCCACTGGAGATACGACGACGAGCTGGTGCGCATGCCGGTGACCTCGTGACGCTGACGGTCGGTCATGCTGTCCCGGTCGACCATGTGCATGTCGAACCGGTAGTCGTTGCCCGACACCTTGATGTGCGGGGCGCCTGCGGGGTGGGAGTCAGCCCGGTCGTCCTCGACGGTCTCGAAGGCGTTCAGGCCAGTGGTGGACGCCTCCGGCGCCCAGCGGAGCTGCCAGCCCATGACGGCCTGAGCCGCGGGCTGCGGGATTGCGAGGGTCGTCAGGGCGACGGCTGCGACGGAAAGGAGGGCGGTGCGTGGACGTATCACTTGCGGTCACCTCGGGGGGCGAGTGTTTCGAGTGACGCTTATCTTGCTGCATCGCCGAATGTTAGGAAAGGTTCTTAACAATTAATTAATGTTAAGAGCCCGTTCTCGCCCCGGCCGCCGGGGTGACTCGCCCGCGCAACCTCCCGGGGCGGGCCGGCGGTGTCACCGGCCCGCGCGGGAGGTGCGACCAGGAAGCGTCAGGACTCAGCTCGGGACGTGCCACCCGCGTTCGCGCAGGCCGTCCACCAGGACCGTCGCGGCGTCCGGCTGGACGTACAGCTCGGCCGCGCCGAGAGGCAGCCCAGGAGCGTGTTCCAGACGGATGTCCTCGATGTTGACGCCGGTCTCGCCGGCGGCCTGAACGAGCCGGGCCAGCTCGCCCGGACGGTCGCCGATGACGACCTGGACCACCGCGTAGGTGCGGGCCGGGCCGCCGTGCTTGCCGGGGATGCGGTGGGTCCCCCGGACACCGCGTTCGAGCAGCTCGGTGACGCCCGAGACCGCCGTGCCGTCACCCGCGAACGCGCGCAGGGCGCGGGCCGCCGCCGCCAGGTCGGCCACGACGGCCTCCAGCACCTCGGCCACGGGAGCGGCGTTGCCCGACAGGATCCCGGTCCACAGCGCCGGATCTCCCGCCGCGATGCGGGTCACGTCGCGCACGCCCTGGCCGGAGAGTCCCAGGGCCGTGTCCGACGCCTCCGCCAGCCGTGCCGCCACCGCGGCCGCGGTCACGTGCGGCGCGTGCGAGATGACCGCCACGGCGCTGTCGTGCTCCCCCGCGTCGACCCTGACGGCGTTTCCGCCGCACAGCCCGATCAGCTCCAGAACCGCCTCGACGGCCTCGCCGGACGCCTCCGCCGTTGGGCACAGCGCCCATGGACGCCCGAGGAACAGATCGGCCCTCGCCGCCGCCGGTCCCGACCGCTCCCGCCCGGCGAGCGGATGACCCGCGACGTAGGTCGACAGATCACACCCGAGCTGTACGGCCTGGGCCAGCGGAAGCACCTTGACGCTGGCGACGTCGGTGTAGAACCGGGCGACGTCGTTCTTCTGCAGATCGAGCAACTGCTGGGCGACGAACTGCGGAGGAATCGCGATGACCGCCACGTCCACGGTCCGGTCGGACGGCCACTCCTCCCCCGCGCCCAGCTCCCTCGCTAACCGCACGGCCGCCGCGTCCCGGTCGGCCAGGTAGACCCGCACGCCGCGCTGGCGTAGGGCGAGCGCGATCGAGGTGCCGATCAGACCCGTTCCGACAACGACAACACTGCCGATCGTCACGCCCTCGATGGGAGTCATCGTCTCGTCCTATGCCGTATCTTCCGGGAACGGCGGGCGCGCGCCCGCCGTTCCCGCTTGTCCGTGCGACTGTGCTGCCCCTGACCCGCCGCCGGGCCTGTGCGGGCTCTCTACCGGGCTGTCACTGGAGCTGTCACCGGGCTGTCACTGGGCGATGTCCACGCGGAGCGCAACCGCGCCCCGCAGGTACACGTGCTGGATCTCATGACGCGGCCGGTCGATGTCCACGTGAGCCATCAGGCGCACCACGCGCGGCAGCGCGCCGGGCACGTCGATCTCGCTGGCGCACAGCAGCGGAACATCGTGAAACCCCAGCTTGCGCGCCGCCAGCGCGGGAAACTCCGCGGTCAGGTCCGGCGTGGCCGTGAAAATCACGCTGATCACGTCGTCTGTCGTGATCTTGTTGCGCTCCATCACCTCGGTCACCAGCTCGGTCGTCCCGGTGACGATCGAGTCCCGATCGTTGCCGTCGACCTGGATGGCTCCACGGATGGCCCGCACCATGTCGTTCCCCTCTCACCCGATGGGAGGGATGGGCATGCTCCGCCGCCCATCGTTGTGGCCTCTCAGTCATTGTGCCCGGCTTGCGCAGTTTCCTTACCGGAGCGGCAAGGCTACAGGCCGACGGCCGCGTAGAGATCGCCGACTTCCTGAAGCGACAGCGTCCGCACCGTGCCCGGCTTCAGCCGGCCCAGCTTGACCGGGCCGAACTCGATGCGGGCCAAATCGATCACCCGGTGGCCGGACGTCTCCAGCAGCCGCCTGACGATGTGCTTGCGCCCCTCGTGCAGGACGATCTCCACCAGCGCCTGCTGGCCGTGCTCCTGCACGATGTGGAACTCGTCGACCTTGGCCAGGCCGTCCTCCAGCTCGATGCCCTTGCGGAGCACCCGGTGCAGGTCACGCGGCACGGGACCGGGCACCTTGGCCCAGTACTTCTTCCGCACGCCGTAGCTCGGGTGGGTCAGCCGGTGCGCCAGTTCGCCGTCGTTGGTGAACAGCAGCAGGCCCTCGGTCTCGGTGTCCAGACGGCCGACGTGGAAGAGCCGGGGCGCGAGATCCTGGACGAAGTCCTGGAGGCACGGGCGGCCGTCCGGGTCGTCCATCGTGCTGACGACGCCGATCGGCTTGTTGAGCGCGTAGTAGACCAGCTCCGACGACGTCGGGATGCGCTTGCCGTCGACGTGGATGACCTGCTTGGCCGGATCCACGCGCGCACCGAACCGGCGGACCACCTGGCCGTCGACCGTCACCCGGCCGTCGCCGATCAGCTCCTCGCAGGCCCGGCGGCTGGCCACTCCCGCCTGAGCGAGGACCTTCTGCAGCCGCTCGCCGCCCGGCACCTCGGTGGTGTCGCGCTCGTCGGTGTAGTCCGCGTCGTAGAAGTCCGGGTCGCGCAGCGGCTGCCGTGAGCTCTTGAACGGGTTCCCACCGGGATTGCGGTTGGCGACGGGATTACGGTTGCCGACGGGATTGCGGCCGGCTGCGGGGTTGCCGCCGCCACGGCCGCCGGACGACGTGCGGGCCTGGTCGCCGCCACGGGACGCGCCGGCGCCGCCGCGCAGCTCGCGCCGCGAGCTGTCCTTGCCGAACCGGCCGCGGGAACCGCCCCGGTCGTTGCCGCCGCCGATCCGGCCGATCGTCTGCACCTCATCGCGCCGGTCACTCCTGGCGCGCGCTCCCCCGCGCTCGGCGCGGAACCCGGGCCGGTCGCCCGTCGAGGTACGGCGGTCGCCACTCGGCCGATCGTCACGGTCGAACCCGCGCTCGGACCGGTCGTAACCACGGTCGGCCCCACGGGAACGCTCGCCACCCGGCCTGCCGTACCCGCCACGCGAGCCGCCGCCATCCGCGCGGGAGGAGTCCCGGTCGCGGTACGGGGCACCCTCGCGGTCACGGTACGGAGCACTGTCGCGGTCGCGAGGGCCGCCGGGCCTGCCGTACCGGGTGCGTGAATCGCCGGCGCGGCCGTCACGGATGGGAGCACGGTCACCGTCACGGAACCCGCCCCCGCCACGGGCAGCGCCACGGCCGCCGTCACGGAAGGAGCCGCCGTCGCGGGAGGCGCCGCGGTCGCCGAAGGAACCGCGCGAACCACCGTCACGGAACGAGCCGCCGTCGCGGGAGGCGCCACGGTCGCCGAAGGAACCGCGCGAACCACCGTCACGGAACGAGCCGCCGTCGCGGGAGGCGCCACGGTCGCCGAAGGAACCACGTGAACCGCCGTCGCGAGAGGAGCCGCGGTCGTCGCCGCCGCGGCCGTTGAAGCGGTCCCTGTCCCTGTCCCGGTCCCGGTCACGCTCTGGGGCGCGGTCGTCCGGGCCGTACTGAGACCGGTAGTCGGGCCTGGCCCGGTCACCTGAGTCCGAACCCCGGGAACCCCCGCGCCGGTCGTCCCGGGACCCGCCGCGGAACGGGCCGCCAGACCCGCCGCCGGATGTGCCACGGAACCCGCCGCGAGATCCGCCGCCAGATCCGCCGCCGGATCCGCCTCGTGGGCCGCCGCCCTGCTGACCGGTGCTCCGGCTTCGACCGCGTCCATCACCGGACGGGGTGCCACGCCTGCTGTTCACTTCTGCTCCTCTAGGGTTTCCACGTCGTCCGGAAGGAAGGGGGCCAGCTCGGGAAGCTCATCGAGATCCCGCAGCCCCAGCCTTTCCAGGAAGTAACTCGTCGTCCGGTAGAGCACAGCCTGGCTCTCCGGGTCGGTTCCGGCCTCTTCCACGAGGCCTCGGGCGACCAGCGTCCGCATGACGCCGTCGCTGTTCACGCCGCGCACCGCCGCCACGCGGGCCCGGCTGACCGGTTGCCGGTAGGCGACCACGGCCAGGGTCTCCAGCGCCGCCTGCGTGAGCCGGGCCTGCTGGCCGTCCCTGACGAACCGCTCCACCAACTGGGCGCATTCCGCCCGGGTGTAGAAGCGCCAGCCGCCGGCGACCTCCCGAAGGTCGAAACCCCGTCCGGCGGCGGTGTATTCCGCGGAGAGATCACGAATGGCCGTGGCGACCTCGTTGGTGGGGCGCTCCAGGACCTGGGCCAGCGTGATCTCGGCGACCGGCTCGTCCACCACCATCAGGATGGCCTCCAGAGCCGCGCTGAGGCTCGGTCCCGCCTCGGGCGTCTCCCCGGAGCCGTTCAACCCCGCGGACGTCTCGGAGGCGTCCTCAGGGGCCGGCTGGAAGCCGGAGCCCTCGCTGTGTTCCATAACTCCTCGTCGGTCGTGCTGAACGGCGGAGCCGCCGCTCGGTCACCGCCCGGGTCACCCGCCGGGCTGGTCGGCGGGCGCTCCGGCGGCCTTCTCCCCCGCGCCGCGGCCCCCGTTCCGGGCCTCGTCCCCGCCCGCGTCCCTGACGCTCTCGTCGTAGTCGTCGCCGACGGCTACGTCACCGTCCACGGCGCCCGTCCACGTCACGTACAGGTCCCCGAGTGGCTCCAGCTGCTCGAACGAGACGGCGGCCTCCCTGAACAGCTCCAGGACGGCCAGGAAGCGGGCGACGATCTCGAAGGTGCCCGCGCAGTCGGCGGTGAGCGTCCGGAAGGTGGCCTTCTGGAGCCGCCTCAGCCGTTGGACAAGGATAGCGGCCTGTTCGCGCACACTGGCGAGCGGTTGGTAGATGTGGGTCACGGAGACGGACGGCGGGACCTTCGGCGTGAAGGCCCTGGCGGCGATCTTCGCGAGCTGCTCGGGGCCGATGCCGAGCACCAGTTCGGGCAGCAGGTCGGCGAACCGCTTCTCCATCGGCACGGACCTGGGGAAGCGCAGCGCCTCCTCCGCTATCCGGCCGGAGAAGACCTTGGCGGCCTCCTTGTAGGCGCGGTACTGCAGGAGCCGCGCGAAGAGCAGGTCGCGGGCTTCGAGCAGCGCGAGGTCCTCCTCGTCCTCGACCTCTCCGGTGGGCAGCAGCCTGGCCGCCTTGAGATCGAGGAGGGTCGCCGCGACCAGCAGGAAGTGGCTCGTCTGGTCGAGGTCCCATTCGGGGCCCCGGGAGCGGATGTACGCGATGAACTCGTCGGTGACCTTGTGCAGGGAGACCTCGGTGATGTCCAGCTTGTGCTTGGAGATCAAGCCGAGCAGCAGGTCGAACGGTCCCTCGAAGTTGTCCAGGTGCACCTGGAAGCCACCCGTGGGCCTGCTGTCCTGCCCAGTCTCCTTGCCGGTCTCCTGCTGGGTCACGCCTCCCATTGTCCCTCACTCCCGGCCGGCGAGAGCAGGCGACAGCAAGCGATCAAATTCGCGAGGGCCACCTGACGAGGAGCTCCCGGGCGAGCTCGCGGTAGGCGGTGGCGCCCATCGAGCCGGGGTCGAACTGGGTGATCGGCTCGCCGGCGAGGGTGGCGTCGGGGAACCGTACCGTCCGGTTGATGACGGTGTGGAAGACCTTGTCGCCGAAGCCCTGCATGATCGTCTGGAGGACCTCGCGGGCGTGCAGCGTCCGTGGGTCGTACATGGTCGCGAGCAGGCCGTCGATCTCCAGGTTCTTGTTCAGGCGCTCCTGGACCTTGCCGATCGACTCCATCAGCAGCGCCACGCCGCGCAGGGCGAAGAACTCGCACTCCAGTGGGATCATCACGCTGTGCGCGCAGGTCAGCGCGTTGACGGTGAGCAGCCCCAGCGAGGGCTGGCAGTCGATCAGGCAGATGTCGTAATGGGGCAGTAGGGGCTCCAGCACCCGCTGCAGCGCGTACTCCCGCGCGACCTCGTTGACGAGCCTGATCTCCGCGCCGGACAGGAAGATGTTGCTCGGGAGCAGGTCCATGCCCTCGACGGTGGTGTTGAGCAGCACGTCCTCAACGGTGACGTCCGGCTCCTCCATGAGGAGGTCGTAGACGGTCGACTCGAGCGGCCGGGGGTCGATGCCGAGCCCGACGGACAGCGCGCCCTGCGGGTCGAAGTCCACCAGCAGCACCCGCTGCCCCACCTCGGCCAGCGCGGCGCCCAGGTTGATCGTGGTGGTCGTCTTGCCGACGCCGCCCTTCTGATTGACCATCGCGACGATCCGCGCCGGTCCGTGCTTCTCCGGCGGCGTGGGCTCCGGGAACACCGGGCGGGGACGGCCGGTCGGCCCGATCGCACCGCCGGGGGTCCCCGCGGTCCACGTCGCATCTGTGGTCGCAGTCACCTGTTGAACCTCCCTGACGGCCCCGAACCTGATCGAATTTAAAGGGTTGGCACGTATGCGGCAAGGCGCCGCGCCCAAGGCCGCGATATCGGCGCCCCCTGGAAGTGCCTTCAGCGCAGGGCCCGCGGATGGGCGGCCGCGTAGACCTCGCGGAGCTTGTCGACCGTCACCAGGGTGTAAACCTGGGTCGTGGTCACCGAGGCGTGGCCGAGCAACTCCTGCACAACCCTAACGTCGGCGCCACCGTCCAGGAGGTGCGTTGCGAACGAATGCCGCAACATATGCGGAGAAACACCGGAAAGGCCCGCCCGTTCCGCCGCCGCCTGGAGCACCTCCCAGGCGCCCTGACGGGTCAGCCTGCCGCCCCTCGCGTTGAGGAACAGCGCGGGAGTCCCCCGGCCGTGAGCGGCGATCTGGGGCCTCGCCCGCACCATGTACGCGTCGAGGGCCTGCCGGGCGAACCGGCCGAGCGGGACGATCCTCGACCTGCCGCCCTTGCCCCGCAGCCGCACCTGGTCGTGATCCTCGTCGTCCCCGGACGGCACGTCGTCCACGGCCAGCCCCACGGCCTCGGAGATCCGGGCGCCCGTGCCGTACAGGACCTCGAGGAGCGCGCGGTTGCGGAGGGTCAGCGGCGCGTCCTCGGGGCCGGACGCGGCGATGAGGCGCTCGACCTCGGCCACGGCGATCGCCTTGGGGAGCCTGCGGAGCTGGCGCGGCGGGCGGACCTCGTGGGCGGGGTCATGCCCGGAGACGCCCTCGCGGAGGGCGAACCGGTGCAGGCCGCGCACGGCGGAGACCGCCCGGGCCGCCGAGCTGGCCACCAGCGCCGGATGCTCGTCGTCGCCCTCCCGGAGCGAGGTCAGGAAGGCGACGACGTCGGATTCCGCGATCTGGGCGAAGGTGTCGAGCCCGCGCGCCGCGAGGTGGTCGATATATCGGCGCAGGTCACGGCGGTAGGACGCGAGCGTGTTGGCAGCCAGCCCCCGCTCCACCGCCAGATGGGCGAGGTAGCTGGACAGCACCGCCTCGGGCTCGGTCAGGATGTCTCCCTACGGTCTCATGCCTCCGGCGCGTCGGCGGGTCGGAGGCCCTTGAAACCGTCGGCGGAAGCGGCGTATGCGGCGAGAATACCGGCGACGGCCGGAGAATTGTGGATCATTCCCGACAGCGCCTTGTCGACCGCCGCCGCCAGGGGGATCCACATCACCGGCATGTCGATCTCCTCGTGCTGGCGGACGAACACGTTCTCCTCGTCGGGGATCGGTTCGAGGTCCCGCGCGAGGAAGATCCGGATGCGCTCATCGCTCATGCCGGGCGAGGTGTAGATGTCAGCCAGCGTGTGCCAGGTGTGCGCCCGGTACGCGGCCTCCTCCGCCAGTTCCCTGGCCGCGCAGTCCACCAGGGGCTCGCCCGGCACGTCGCGGATGCCGGCCGGGAGCTCCCAGAGCAGGCGCCGCACGGGATGCCGGTACTGGCGGATCAGCAGCACGCGGTCGTCGTCGTCGAGGGCCAGGACCGCCACCGAGCCGGGATGGACGACGTAGTCGCGGTCGGCCACCACGCCGCCCGGCATCTTCACCGTGTCGGTCCGCACGGAGATCACCCGCCCGGCGAACCGCTCCGCCGAGCCGGTGACCTCCCAGGACTCCGCCAGGTCTTCGATGTTCACTTGGTACGGCCTGCCTTCGCGACGTTCTCACGGGTGTCGGCGAACACCAGGGCGGCCTGCACGAGCCCCTTGAACAGCGGGTGCGCCCGGGTGGGGCGGGACCGGAACTCGGGGTGCGCCTGGGTGCCGATGAAGAAGGGATGCTGCTCGGCGGCCAGCTCGGCGTACTCCACCAGCCGGCCGTCGGGCGACAGCCCGGAGAACACCATACCGATCTTCTCCAGCCGCTCGCGGAAGGAGTTGTTCACCTCGTAGCGGTGGCGGTGCCGCTCCTCCACCTTGGCCTTGCCGTACAGCTGACGGGCGAGGGTACCGTCGGCGAGCTTGGCCGGGTACAGCCCGAGGCGCATGGTGCCGCCCATGTCACGGTCGCCGGAGACGACGTCCTCCTGGTCGGCCATCGTGGAGATCACCGGGTCGGCGGTGCCGGGGTCGAACTCGGTGCTGTCCGCGTCCGCGATCCCGGCGAGGTTGCGGGCGGCCTCGATGACCATGCACTGCATACCCAGGCAGATGCCCAGCAGCGGCACCTTCTCCTCGCGGGCGTGCCGTACCGCGCCGACCTTGCCCTCGATGCCGCGGACGCCGAAGCCGCCGGGGATGAGCACGCCGTCGGCGCCGTCCAGCTCGCGGGCGGCGCCCTCGGGGGTCTCGCAGTCGTCGCTCTTGACCCAGCGGATGTTGACCCGGGTGTCGTTGGCGAAGCCGCCGGCGCGGAGCGCCTCGGTGACCGACAGGTACGCGTCGGGCAGGTCGATGTACTTGCCGACCAGCGCGATCGTGACCTCCTTGGCCGGCCGGTGCACGCGCCGCAGGACCTCGTCCCACTCCTTCCAGTCCACGTCGCGGAACGGCAGGCCGAGCCTTCTGACGACGTACGCGTCGAGCCCTTCGGAGTGCAGGACCTTGGGGATGTCGTAGATCGAGGCCGCGTCGACCGCGGACACGACGGCGTCCTCGTCCACGTCGCACATCAGGCTGATCTTGCGCTTGAGTGAGGTGGTGATGGGCCGGTCGGACCGGCAGACGATGGCGTCGGGCTGGATGCCGATGCTGCGCAGGGCGGCCACGGAGTGCTGGGTCGGCTTGGTCTTCAGCTCCCCGCTCGGGCCGATGTACGGCAGGAGCGAGACATGGAGGAAGAAGACGTTGTCGCGGCCCACCTCGTGGCGGACCTGCCGTACGGCCTCGAGGAACGGCAGCGACTCGATGTCGCCCACGGTGCCGCCCACCTCGGTGATCACCACGTCGACGTCGGGGCCGGCCATCCCCCGGATGCGGTCCTTGATCTCGTTGGTGATGTGCGGGATCACCTGCACGGTGTCGCCCAGGTACTCGCCCCGGCGCTCCTTGGCGATCACGTTCGAGTAGACCTGGCCGGTCGTGACGTTGGCCGAGCCGTGCAGCTCGGTGTCCAGGAACCGCTCGTAGTGGCCCACGTCCAGGTCGGTCTCGGCCCCGTCGTCGGTGACGAACACCTCGCCGTGCTGGAACGGGTTCATCGTCCCGGGGTCCACGTTGAGGTAGGGGTCGAGCTTCTGCATCGTGACCCGCAGGCCACGCAGCTTCAGGAGGCGCCCGAGGCTGGAGGCGGTGAGCCCCTTGCCCAGACTGGAGGCGACGCCACCGGTGACGAACAGATGCTTGGTCAGTGTTTGCTTGCTCTGGGTGGCGCTGCGCAAGAAAGGCTCCCGTGGTTCGATCCTCGGCCGCCCAAGTTGGCGACCCCCAATGCCCACGGGCTCTCAGAATATCAAACGCTTTGCATGAATGGGCTCGCTACGTGCATGAACCCGCCATGGCGACGTATGCGACCAACCGGTAACTTGTCCCGCTATGTCGATTGTGAAGCGTGCCGTCGGCCGGATGGTCCACCGCGGATGGGCCTACCTGCGGGAGGCGGCCACCCTCAGCCCCGGCTCCACCGGCGGGTATCGGTTCCGCCGCCTCGGCGAAGGGGCCTGCGTCTCCTTCCCCGTCGGCGCGATCTTCGGCGAGGCCTGGATCGAGATCGGCGACCACACGCTCATCGGGGAGCGCGTCTCGATCTCGGCCGGGATGGGCCCCGGCGTGGACCTCGGACCCGACTCCATCGTCCGGATCGGCAAGGGCTGCTCGATCGGCAGGGGCAGCCACATCGTCGGGCACCAGTCGATCGACATCGGCGACGACGTGTTCACCGGGCCGTACGTCTACGTCACCGACCAGAACCACGTCTACGACGACCCCGAGACGCCCATCGGGCGCCAGTGGCCGCGCAACAACCCCGTCGTGATCGGCTCGGGATCGTGGCTCGGCACCGGGGCGATCATCCTGCCCGGCACGCGCATCGGCCGGCAGTCCGTGGTCGCGGGCGGCGCCGTCGTGCGCGGCGAGTTCCCCGACCACTCGGTGATCGCGGGCATCCCGGCCAAGGTGGTCCGCCGGCACTCGGCCGAGCTCGGCTGGCACGCTCCAGGCGTGGTCCGGCTCTCGTCCGCGTGAGCTGAAATTCCCCATTTCGCCCCGACGACCTGGGGTGATGCGGACCCCCCTCCCCCATGGGAGCCCGGCACAAGGTCGGGTATGCCGGCAGCGGGGGTGGCGGTGGTACATTCACGGCAAACGTGACGATCGCTAACACGGGCACGACCGCCATCAGCGGGTGGACCCTGCGGTTCGCCTTCACGGGTGACCCGAATGGTCATCCAGCCGGACTGGCCGGCGACCTGGACCCAGGCGGGGGTCCAGGTGGGCACCGCCAACCTGAGCTGGAACCAGGCCATCAACCCGGGACAGTCGACGCAGGCCGGCTCCATCACCACCTTCGGCGGCGTCGACGCCCCGCCGTCGTCGTTCACGTTGAGCTCCGCACGTGCGCCTGACCGCCAATCTCAGAGATGAGGTATCTCGTGCGCCGAATCACCCCCCTCGCCTGGCTGGGCCTCGTCGCGGCCTTACTGGCCGCGCTCGTGGTGGGAGCCGTGACCGCCCCCGCCATGGGGGCCGCGCTCGCGACCCCGGCCCCGTCGCCGTCCCCGTCGGGCTCCCCCGGCCCGCAGCCCCTCCAGCCGGTCTGGAACCCGAACTGCCCTCCCCCTCCGCTTCCGGCCGGAGGCCAGGGCTACGCACCGCTGTGCTGGTTCGCCCCGTCCGGCTTCCCCGCGACGGGCTACGACGTCTACGTGCTCCAAGCGGCCGGTTTCACCAAGGTCGCGTCCACTACGTACACCTCGGCCATACTCGGCGGCTTCACCTTCGGCCGGACCTACACGTTCTACGTGATCGCCAAGGACGCGTCCGGAAACCTCAGCCGCCCCTCCCTGCCGCGCAACGTCATCGCGGTGTCGGGCGTGGCGCCGACGCCGACGCCCACCCCGACGGGTGACACGACACCCCCGAGCACCCCGACGGGCCTGCGGGACAACTGCGTCGCCGACTTCCCGGGGACGGCCTTCTGCTGGACCCCCTCCACCGACAACGTCGGCGTGACCGGCTACCTCGTGTTCCGCCAGACCGCGACCGGCTATGTCAAGGCGGGCACGTCGAGCCACCCCGGCTTCATGGAGGGCGGTCTGGTCACCGGGCAGCGCTACTTGTACTTCGTGGTGGCCGTGGACGCCGCGGGCAACCTCAGCCCGGCCTCCGATCTGGTCTCCGTGCTGGCCCGTGAGGGCCTGCCCATCCCGACCCCGTCGTGCAAGGTCGCGTACACGCAGTCGGTCTGGGAGACCGGCATGTCGGTGACCGTGACCATCACGAACACGGACACAAAGCCGATCAACGGCTGGAAGCTCGCCTTCACCTTCCCCAACGCCGGCGAACGCCTGACCCCGCCCGGCTGGTCGGCCGTCTGGACGCAGACCGGCTCGACGGTGACCGCGACCAACATCGGCTGGAACCAGACCCTCAGCCCGGGGCAGTCCACGCAGATCGGCTTCAGCGGCACCCACACCGGATCGGCCGCCAAGCCGGCCGCGTTCACTCTGAACGGAGCCGCCTGCGCGGTCGCCTAATGGGTAGGTTGAGCCCATGTTCGCTGCGCTGACAGGACTGGGTCTGTCGACGGCGGCCGGGCTCAACGCCTACATCCCGCTGATGGTCGTCGGCCTGCTCGCCAACTTCACCGACGCCGTACGGCTCCCGCACGGCTACGAGTGGCTGTCCAACGGCTGGGTCCTGGCGATCGTCGGGGTGCTGCTGGTGGCGGAGTTCGTGCTGGACAAGGTCCCCGTGGTCGACCACGTCAACGACATCATCCAGACGGCTGTACGGCCCGCGTCGGGCGGCGTGGTCTTCAGCGCCACCGCGGCGGCGGCACAGCTGGACCACTCCACCTGGATGGCCGAGCACCCGGCGGTGGGCTGGATCCTCGGCATCGTCAGCGCCCTGGTCGTCCACCTGCTCAAAGCGGGCGCCCGGCCGGTCGTCAACGCCACGACGGCCGGCACGGGCGCCCCCGTCGTCAGCACCATCGAAGACGCCGGCTCCCTCGGCCTCTCCCTGGTCGCGATCTTCCTTCCGCTCCTGGTCGTCGTCGCCGTGGCCCTGCTGGCGTACATCCTCTGGCGCCTCACCCGCCGGGCCCGCCGCTTCCGCGCCGCCCGCCGCGCCCGCACGACCACCCCGCCCGTCTGAAGCCGTCGCGGCCAACTACGGTGCGTGGCAATATGGTGATGTCGAGTGACCCGCAGGGTGAGGAGGACACGGATGACCACAGCGCTCCCCGAGTGGTTCTATCCCGGACCGCCAGGTGGGTGGACCGCCGACATGCTCGATCATCTTCCCCCCGACGCGCCCCGGCACGTCGAATTGATCGATGGGTCCCTCATCATGATGTCCCCGCAGACCGCCTTCCATATGCTCATGCTGCGACGCCTCGAACGCGAGCTCGCGCCACCTCCGGATTTGCTGGTCGTCCGCGAGATGACCGTGACCTTGGGACTACGGCAGCGTCCTGAGCCTGACATCCTCGTGGTGAAGAGCGCTGCGCTGAGGAGTCTCAAAACGACGTCGTTCAAACCCGACGACGTGCACCTCGTCGTCGAGGTCACATCTCCAGAATCTCTGGACCGCGACCGAGTCACCAAGCCCATCAAATACTCCGACGCCGGAATCAGGCACCTCTGGCGCATCGAGCAGGAGGACGAGAGCGCTGTCGTCTACACCTTCGAGTTGGAGCCGAGTGTGAAGGCCTACGTCCCGACGGGAATCCACCGGAAGCGGCTTCAGACCGACGTCGGGTTCGAGGTGGACATCGACCTGGACCTGGGGCAATTCACAGGTTGACCGTTCGTTAGCGGGGTCGGTGTCACCCACGAGGGCGCCGACGAGCGAGATCCAGTCCTCCTCAGTGGCGCCCTTCTTCGCGTGCGCTCCCATCCGCTGGGCCTCCTCCGTCGTCGGGAGGAACCCGACGAGCAAGGCGGGCAGCAGCATCCGGCGGGCGAGCAACTCGGGCGCCGATATGCCGTACGGCCGGCGGACGACGGCCACGTTGACGCGGATCGCGTGTTCGTTGCCCGGAGGGACGCCCGGGCGGTCGGTCTCGACGGCGGAGAAGCGGAAGCCGTGGGCGAGGTCGCACCGCGCGCAGCCGGCAGGCCCCCTACCGAGCCGGTTTCCGCAGCCCTCGCAGGTGAGCCTGTCCAGCGCGGCGTCCACCACGCGCCAGTCGTGCCTGTCGGGCTCCTCGGCGATCATCGCGGCGATGCCACGTTCATCGTCAGGTTCTACAGCGCCGAACTCGCCGGCGACGAGCTCCCGCCAGCCCTCCTCGACGATGTCGTCCACGAGGTCCCGGCAACGGGCGCAGTCAGGGGCCCCGCCATACTCCCAGGCGCCGCAGGCGGGACACCGCCTCAGCCTCCCGCCCACCACCGGTCGCATGGCACCTCCGTAGACCCGCGGATCCCGCCCGAACGGCCGTCATGGAGCGCCCGGCACCAGATCCCCGCCGGAACCGCCCGCCGGACGGACAGCCGCAGGCTAACCCGCGTTCCGCGACGCGGGCCACCGGTTTCCCGGCGGGCCGGGCCGTACGGAACGGGTCACTTGACGCCCGCCTCGCGCATGTCGCGGACCTCGCGCTTGAGCTCCTTGATCTCGTCGCGCAGCCGGGCGGCCACCTCGAACTGGAGGTCGGCGGCCGCCGCGTGCATCTGCTCGGTGAGCGACTCAACCAGTGACTCCAGCTGGGCCCGGGGCATCTCCCCGGCGATGGACTTGGCGTGCTGCCCCACCGTCCGGGAGGCGAGGCCGGGGACGGGCGCCTTGCCGCGCGACTGCTGACGCCCTCCGCCGCCGATGAGCTGGGCGGTGTCCTCGTCCTCCCGGGCGAGGCTGTCGAGGATGTCGGCGATCTTCTTGCGGAGCGGCTGCGGGTCGATGCCGTTGGCCTGGTTGTAGGCGACCTGCTTGGCGCGGCGCCGGTTCGTCTCGTCGATCGCCCGCTCCATGCTGGGGGTGATCTTGTCGGCGTACATGTGCACCTGGCCGGAGACGTTTCGCGCGGCGCGGCCGATGGTCTGGATCAGCGACGTCTCCGACCGGAGGAAGCCCTCCTTGTCGGCGTCGAGGATCGACACCAGCGACACCTCGGGCAGGTCGAGGCCCTCACGGAGCAGGTTGATGCCGACGAGCACGTCGAACTCGCCCATCCGCAGCTCGCGCAGCAGCTCGATCCGGCGGAGGGTGTCGACCTCGCTGTGCAGGTAGCGGACCCGGATGCCGTTCTCCAGCAGGTAGTCGGTCAGGTCCTCCGACATCTTCTTGGTCAGCGTCGTGACCAGGACCCGCTCGTCCCTCTCCGTGCGGGCCCTGATCTCCTCCATGAGGTCGTCGATCTGCCCCTTGGTGGGCTTGACGACGACCTCCGGGTCGATCAGGCCGGTCGGGCGGATGACCTGCTCGACCACCTCGCCCTTGCCGCGGCCCAGCTCGTACGGCCCGGGGGTGGCCGACAGGTAGACGGTCTGCCCGATCCGCTCCAGGAACTCCTCCCACTTCAGCGGGCGGTTGTCCATCGCGGACGGCAGGCGGAAGCCGTGCTCGACCAGCGTCCGCTTACGCGAGGCGTCGCCCTCGTACATGGCGCCGATCTGCGGCACCGTCTGGTGCGACTCGTCAAGCACGAGCAGGAAGTCCTCGGGGAAGAAGTCGAGCAGCGTGTGCGGCGCGGTGCCGGGATCGCGGCCGTCGATGTGGCGCGAGTAGTTCTCGATGCCGGCACAGGTGCCGATCTGGCGCATCATCTCGATGTCGTAGGTGGTGCGCATGCGCAGCCGCTGCGCCTCCAGCAGCTTGCCCTGCCGCTCCAGGCCGGCGAGGCGGTCCACCAGCTCGGCCTCGATGCCGGTGATCGCCCGCTCCATCCGCTCCGGTCCCGCGACGTAGTGGGAGGCCGGGAAGATGTGGAGCTCCTCGTCCTCGCTGATGACCTCGCCGGTCAGCGGGTGGAGGGTGGCGAGCTTCTCGATCTCGTCGCCGAACATCTCGATCCGGACGGCGAGCTCCTGGTACACCGGGATGACCTCGATCGTGTCCCCCCGCACCCGGAACGTGCCGCGGGTGAAGGCCAGATCGTTGCGGGCGTACTGCATGTCGACGAGCCTGCGCAGGAGCTGGTCGCGCTCGACCTCCTGGCCGACCTTGAGGCCGACCATCCGGTCCACGTACTCCTGCGGGGTGCCCAGGCCGTAGATGCACGAGACGGAGGCGACCACGACCACGTCGCGCCGGGACACCAGCGACCACGTGGCCGAGTGGCGCAGCCGCTCGACCTCCTCGTTGATCGAGGAGTCCTTCTCGATGTAGGTGTCGCTCTGCGGGACGTACGCCTCGGGCTGGTAGTAGTCGTAGTACGACACGAAATACTCGACCGCGTTGTTGGGAAGCATCTCGCGCAACTCGTTGGCGAACTGGGCGGCGAGCGTCTTGTTCGGCTGCATGACCAGCGTGGGCCGCTGAAGCCGCTCGATCAGCCACGCCACGGTCGCCGTCTTGCCGGTGCCCGTCGCGCCCAGCAGGACGTTGTCCTTCTCCCCCGCCCTGACGCGGCGCTCCAGCTCCTCGATCGCCGCGGGCTGGTCGCCGGAAGGGGTCATCTCGGTGACGACCTCGAAGGGCGCCACCTTGCGCTGCAGGTCCGTTACCGGTCTCATCGGTCGCTCACCACTCCTCGTTCCTCTGCATAACCTACGCGCGCCCACCGACAATTCCGGTGCGACCGTCGCACGCGAGAGGGCCGTCCCGCGCGGAAGCCGGACGACATCAGCGGTCTTGGCCCGGTCATGACGCTCTCGTTACCATGCGAGGGGGCGACACGGACGGATGCGGGGCCGACCTATGGCGGGGTTCAAGCAGGCCGTCGGGCGTTCCCTGACGTGGGCGGCCAAGAACGTCGACGGGGCGATCGCGCTCGTCCTGGCCGTCGTCGTGGGCGGGCTCGGTGTCCTGCCCGATTCCGTGATCCCCGACAAGGGGAACTGGAAGTCCCAGCTTGTCAGCGGCACGACCCTGGTCATTCTGGCGCTCGTCGCCACCGCGCTCCTGCGCGACCGGGTCCGGCAGGAGCCCGTCGAGGACGCGATCAACGCGACCTCGGGACTCCTCGCGGAGCTGCCCGGGCGGCTGCGCCGCCTCGACGAGCTGGAGAGCCTGGTGGCCGGCACCAGGAGGGCCCTGGAGGACATGTCTATCGTCCGGGTCCTGGGCAGCCGGCATGAGATCACCCAGGCTCACGCCGACACGCGGCGCGGCACCGACCGGTAAATCTTCAAGGGCGGCACGGGCACCTACATCCGGGCGGTGACCCTCCCGGAGTGCGTCGCGGCGGCCAGGCGGGAGAAGCGGCACCTCACGATGCGACTGGAGATCATCGACCCGTCCTACGCGAGGCGTACGCCCACTATCGCCGGTCGCTGTCCGACCGCCCCGACGGCAGGGGCGAGCTGTGGACGACCGAGCGCGCCCGCAAGGAGTCGTTCGCGACCGTCCTTGCCACGTTCTGGTACCGGCAGCGGTACGGCCTGCTGGACATCGGGGTGGGCCTGTCGGCCACGATGACGACGTTCCGGTGGGACCTGTCCAGTCACGCGGTGATCATCACGGTGGAGGACCCCAACCGCGCCCTGACGGCCCTAAGCGGGACGTTCTACTACGAGAGCTGCGGGCGCCGCTGCTGTGCTGGGCGATGCTCGCGCGCGGCGACATCGACGGGATGATCGGCTACCGCGCGGAGGGGCTCGACCTGCCCGCCGGGGCCCTGATCGCGCGGGAGGCCGGCGTGGAGATCCGCCGGCTCGACGGCGGTCTTTTCGAGGCGTCCGGCGACGGCCCGCCAGAGGACCGCAGCTTCGTCGCCGCGCCGCCCGCCCTGATCGGCGGCCTGATCGACCTGGTCGCCGAGGCCCGCCGCCTGGCCCCCGCCCTGCCGCTCTGCTGACCGGCTCCCGAACCCCCCGCTGATCACCCGCCGAGGCCCGGCGCCTGGCCTCCGGCCGCGATGCCGTCGAGGACCCGTTCCAGCCCCTTCGGTGGAGGCCGCCTTCCTGTTAGCCTTCGCGAGCTACAGCTACCCGTACTCGCCGGACCCGCCGTACCACCTCGATCTGGCCGCCCACGGCGTCGTCCGATGCCTGCCGGACGGGTCGTGGCGGCCCAAAGGAGGCGTTCCACTCGTACGGCGCCTGGGGCGCGGGGTCAGCTCGTTAGCAGCAGGGCGCCGACCGTGGCGGTGAGGCCGACCGCGGCGAGCCCCGCGCCGGTGGCCATGAACTTCCCGAGCGGGACCGGGACGTCGCGGCGGCGGCACCACTCAAACCACAGCAGGGTGGCGAGCGAGCCCCACGGGGTGACAACCGGGCCCAGATTGGTGCCGATGAGCAGCGACAGCAGCTGGGTGTGGTTGGCCACCGGAATGACCTGCTCTCCCGCGACGTAGGCGGGCAGGTTGTTCACCAGGTTGGACAGCCCCGCCCCGGCGGCGGCCGCCCGGTAGGGCCCGTCGCCGTCGCCGTCGGTCCCGATGATCGCGCTCATCACGTCGGCCAGGCCGAACCTGCTGAGCGTCGGCACCACGAGGAACAGGCCCGTGACGAAGACCAGGAGCCGCCAGGGGATGAGGCTCCAGACGAGCTTCGAGCGGTCCCGCCAGGCGAACGCGGCGACCACGGCGACCGCCGCGACCAGGGCCGCCACCTCGATCCGCAGCCCGGCCAGGATCGCGCCGATGAAGAGCACGCAGGCCGTGCCGGCGACCGTGAAAAGCAGCGGGTCGTCCACCGCCGGAGCGGGCGGCGGCACGTAGCGGTCCTCGCCCCGCTCCCCGCGCCGCCAGAAGAAGACCCACAGGAAGGCCATCGTGACCGCGACGGCGACCAGCTCGGGCGCCCACATCCGGGCGGCGAACTGCCGTGCGCCGAGCGCCACCCGGTTCATCGCGAGGAGGTTGGTGAGGTTGGAGACCGGCAGGAGCAGGCTGGCAGTGTTCGCCAGCCACACCGTGGTCATCGCCAGCGGCAGCGGCGCGATCTTGGCCCGGGGGGCGAGGGCCAGCATGACAGGGGTGAGCAGCACAGCCGTCGTGTCCAGGTTCAGAAATATCGTGACCAGCGACGCGAAAGCCGTACACAGCAAGAAAAGGGCTGGATAGCTGCCGCGGCCGACGATGGCGATCCGGGTCGCGATGACGTCGAAGACCTGGGCTTCCTTGGTCAGCTCCGCGAGGACGATCACCGCGCCGAGGAACAGCAGCAGGGGCGCGATGCGGTCGACGCTCTCCCTGGCGGTCGCCGCGGGCAGCAGCCCGGTGGCCACGAACACCAGGCCGGCGGCCAGCAGGCCGATCCGGATCCAGTCGAGAACGCTCAGCCGCCGCAGCCCACCCGCCACGAGCACACCCTACACAGAGGTGATCGAAGCACTCCAAACCCTCGGCCACAGCGGCAATACTGGCCTCATGACTCAACCGACCTCGGCGACCTCGGCGACGTGGCCGGTCGCATGAGCGGACGCGCGGATGCGCCGACGAGCGCTGGGCCACGTGGATCGCCTGGCAACTGGAGTCCGCGGGCTACCGCACGATGCTCCAGGCGTGGGACTTCGTGCCGGGAACCAACTTCATCGACTTCATGGACCGGGGCGTCAGCGAGGCGGATCTCGTCGTCGCGGTGCTGAGCCGCAACTACCTCCAGTCGCGGTACGGCAGGCTGGAATGGCAGGCCGCGCTGCGCGCCGACCCGGACAACCGTCCAACAAACTCGTCACGGTCCGGCTGGAGGACTGCCCGCTCGAAGGGCTTCGCCACCTGCGAGGCCGACGACGTCCGCCCGCAGCCGCCGTACTGGCCGAAGTGGCGTCACTTCTCCAACCTGTTCAAGGAGCTCTTCCAGGGGCTGGACGGCCCGGCGTTCGACAGCGCCCAGCCGTGGACGCTGTTCGACCTGCCCGAGCTGAGGGTGGCCGTCGCGGGGCTGAACTCGACGATCGCGATGAGCCACCGCGAGGAGGACAACCACGGGTACATCGGCGAGGCCCAGGCGCGCAAAACACCAGGTGGGAGGGTGCATGCGGGAACACGTGCATGATCACCCCCGAGGTTGGGCGCGGAGGTCGGACCAGATCTTGGACACCTGGGCGTCCAGGACGTCCAGGGACCCCTCGTTGTCGATCACGATGTCGGCGACCTTGAGGCGGTCCTCCCGGGAGGCCTGGGCGGCGATCCGCGCCCGAGCGTCTTCATCCGACATGTCCCGATATTTACGGAGACGTTCCAGGCGGATCTCGTCGGAGGCGTCCACGACGATCACCACGTCGTACAGCGGCGCGAGGTTGTTCTCCGCCAGGAGCGGGACATCGTAGACGACGATCGCCCCGTCGGGGGCGGCCCGCTGGAGCTCCCCCACCCGCGCGCCCACCTTCGGATGGACGATGCCGTTGAGGATCTTGAGCTTGTCCGGGTCGGCGAAGACGATGGACCCGAGCCTCTCGCGGTCGAGCGTCCCGTCCGGGCGGAGCACGCCTTCACCGAAGGCCTCGACGATCTCCGCGAGCCCCGGCGTGCCGGGCTCCACCACCTCGCGGGCGATCTTGTCGGCGTCGATGACGACCGCGCCGCGCTCCGCGAGCCTCTTGGAGACCTCGCTCTTCCCCGACCCTATGCCGCCTGTGAGGCCAACCTTCAGCACGCCCGAAGCCTATCCGCGTCGCGGCGGAGATGGACCAGCGTGAGATGGTCCTGCAGGCGCTCCCTGCTCGTCTCGCGGTAGCCGAGGCGGCGGTAGAGCCGCAGATTGCCGCCGGACAGGTGGCCGGTGAACAGGTCGAACGCCGTCGCCTCCGGCACCGCCTCATGGAGGGCGGCCAGCAGGGCGCCGCCGATCCCCTGGCCCTGCCGGTCGGGGGCGACGACGAGGCGGCCGACGAGGCAGGTGGAGCCGGACAGCCGCCCGCGGACGGAGCCGACGATCCGGGGCCCCGCCATCGCCTTCAGCACGACGCCGGTCTCGACGACGTCGCGGACCTGGTCGAGGGATTCGACGAGCGGCCCGATGAAGGGGTCGCCGTACAGCTGGGCCTCGGTCACGTACGCCGCCCGCTGAAGGGTGAGGATCTCCCCCGCGTCGCCGGGCAGCGCCCGCTCGATGCCCACCACGTCCACCACGACGTCCACCACGACATCCCCCACGCTCTCCATCACGCGGTCACCCTATGACACGAAAAGGCCCCGCCGAAGCGGGGCCTTCCGTCGTGATCTGAGTGATCAGCTCTGGCCTCCGGCCAGCTTCTCGCGCAGGGCCGCCAGGGCCTCGTCCGAGGCGAGGGCTCCGCCGGTGGACTGGGCCGCGGCCGGGGTCTCGCCGGTGTAGGTCGACGGGGCGGCCTCGCTGGCCTCCGCCTCCTCCTGGCGAGCCTTCTCGACCTGCGACTTGTGCGCCTCGAAGCGGGCCTGGGCCTCGGCGTACTGCCGCTCCCACTCCTCGCGCTGCTTGTCGAAGCCCTCGAGCCACTCGCCGGTCTCGGCGTCGAAGCCCTCGGGGTAGATGTAGTTGCCAGCGTCGTCGTAGGTCGCCGCCATGCCGTACAGCGTGGGGTCGAACTCGACGTCGGCGCCGATCGCGCCCTCGTTCGCCTGCTTCAGCGAGAGGGAGATGCGGCGGCGGTCCAGGTCGATGTCGATGATCTTGACGAAGATCTCGTCGCCGACCTGCACGACCTGCTCGGGGATCTCCACGTGGCGCTCGGCCAGCTCGGAGATGTGGACCAGGCCCTCGATGCCCTCCTCGACGCGGACGAACGCGCCGAACGGCACCAGCTTGGTGACGCGGCCGGGGACGACCTGGCCGATCTGGTGGGTCCGGGCGAACTGCTGCCACGGGTCCTCCTGCGTCGCCTTGAGCGACAGCGAGACCCGCTCGCGCTCCATGTCGACGTCGAGCACCTCGACCGTGACCTCCTGGCCGACCTCGACGACCTCGGAGGGGTGGTCGATGTGCTTCCAGGACAGCTCGGAGACGTGCACCAGACCGTCGACGCCGCCGAGGTCCACGAAGGCGCCGAAGTTGACGATCGAGGACACGACGCCCTTGCGGACCTGGCCCTTCTGCAGGGTGTTGAGGAACGTCTGGCGCACCTCGGACTGCGTCTGCTCCAGCCAGGCGCGGCGGGACAGGACCACGTTGTTGCGGTTCTTGTCCAGCTCTATGATCTTCGCCTCGAGCTCGCGCCCGACGTACGGCTGGAGGTCGCGGACGCGGCGCATCTCGACCAGGGAGGCCGGGAGGAAGCCGCGGAGGCCGATGTCGAGGATGAGACCACCCTTGACGACCTCGATGACCGTGCCGGTGACGATGCCGTCCTCGTCCTTGATCTTCTCGATCGTGCCCCAGGCCC
Organism: Planotetraspora sp. GP83; assembly: GCF_041262585.1. Taxonomy (NCBI): domain Bacteria; kingdom Bacillati; phylum Actinomycetota; class Actinomycetes; order Streptosporangiales; family Streptosporangiaceae; genus Planotetraspora; species Planotetraspora sp. GP83. The sequence goes on from NZ_JBGCBZ010000003.1 coordinate 141,478, forward strand.
GCTCGTACTGAGCGCGCTTCTTGGAGAGGATCAGGCGGCCTTCCTTGTCCTCCTTCTGGAGGACCAGGGCCTCGACGTGCTCCCCGACCTCGACGACCTCAGCCGGGTCGACGTCGTGCTTGATGGAGAGCTCACGCGAGGGGATGACACCCTCGGTCTTGTAGCCGATGTCGAGCAAGACCTCGTCTCGATCGACCTTGACAACGGTGCCTTCAACGATGTCGCCGTCGTTGAAGTACTTGATGGTCTCGTCGATCGCGGCGAGGAAGGCCTCCTCGGAACCGATGTCGTTGACCGCTACCTGCGGGGTGCTCGAGGTGGCCTCAGTGCTGCTCGTCATGTGTGGAATTGCTCCGAACCGGACAGATGTCGTTGTGACAGAAGCGCGGCGGGCCTGTTTTCGTTCACCGGTGGCTGCTCGTGAAAGCTACGGATGACCGAGCGCGAGCCCGCTCCGTCCGAGACGCGCGCGAGCCCACAGCGCAGCGATCAGCATATGAGACATGGCGGGCGCGGTCAATCCGGGCCGAGCAGGCAACCACTAGTACGCGATGATCTCTTTTGCCTTGCTTGAAGCGATTTTGCCCTCAAGTCTCTTCGGGACCGACACATGGGTCGGGTCTCCATCCGACGTGTACCGCTCCTGCGGGTGTTTGTCCAGCCAATCCAGCCAGTACGTCGTGCACCAGCGGCGGCATTCGCCGTGTTTTCCGTTGGACTGGATCCTCGGGATCGCATATCGGCTGAACGATTTCGCGTACGGCGAAACCGACGGCTCCGCTCCGGCGAGGAAGACGCCGTCGAAGTGATACGCGGTCCCGTCCCATTTCCCGTCGTGCGCCGCGGTCAGCTTCTTCGGGCGGGAGCCGTACGGCAGGGCGAACGTCGTGGACGCCGGGACGCCGAGCTTCTTGAGCAGCCGCTCCTGCCTGACGATCTGCTCCTTGACCTGCTTGGTGGTGAGGCGGTGGAGATCGGGGTGGGAGGAGGTGTGGTTGGCGACCTCGAAGCCGTGACCGAGCAGCCACTTCACGGCCTGCGCCTGCTGGGCGGGGTCCTTCAGCCCGAAGGGGTTCCGGTTGATCCAGAACGTCGCGACAGGCCGGAAGTTCGGGTGCCTGGCGGCGACCTCGTAGATGAGGCCCACCGCCGTGTCGTTCTTCGGCATGCCGCTGCCGTCAACCGCGAAGTGGCTCCGGTTCCCGTCGTCGAACGTCAGCACGACAGGGTGCGTCCCCGCCGGAATGTTGAAGTTTCCGGACACGAACTCGGCGGCGGTGACGGGCACGTAGTTGTCTTTGGCGAGCCGCTCCAACTCGCTCCGGACCTGGGCCGGGGTCCGGTCGATGGACGCGATCCGCTTGGGCAGCAGCCGGTGATACATGATCACCGGTATCAGCCCCACCTCGTTGGCCTGCGCCTTTCTCGCCGACTCGGCGGTCGCGCTCACCGGTGGGGGCAGCCGGGCGCCGGGCAGCGCGCCTGCCGGCTTCACCCTGACCCGCGCCTCCGGGCGGCTCGCCGACGGAAGGAGCGCCAGCACGACGAGGCCGATGACGACCACGACCATGTTGGCGACCACCGTCACCCGAGCAAGATTGCGCACAGTCATCCGACCCTATTACCCCGCCACACACGGACGTTCATGTGTGCTGAAATTCCCTTGTGAATTGGAGTCTGAGGGCCTGCGGGCGGCACGGTCACGTCACCTACGCGCCAATCGAGCAGCCGTTGCGCGACCGCCTGCGCGCCGAAACCGCGCTGGGCGAGGCCTGGCGATGCCTGCGCTGCGGCGACTTCACCCTCGGGGAGCCGCACGGCTCCGGCCCGGCGGAGGACGCGCCGATCGTGCTGCGCGGCCACGCCCTCAGGGACGCGACCATCCTGCGGCTGCTCGCCGTCTTCCGGTGGGCCAAGGGCCTGCTCGTGCTCGGCGCGGCATACGGCGTGTGGCGGTTCCGCGCCCACCACGACGCCGTCAACCGGGCCTTCCACGAGGACCTGCCCCTCCTCCAGCCGCTGGCCGACAAGCTGGGCTGGCACCTGGAGGACTCGGGCGTGCTCCACACGCTGCGGACCGTGCTCGCGGCGGAGACGCGGACGCTGACCTGGATCGGGCTCGGCCTGCTCGTCTTCGGCGCGCTGCTCATGACCGAGGGCGTCGGCCTGTGGCTGCTGAAGCGCTGGGGCGAGTACTTCGCGGTGGTCGCCACCTCGCTGTTCATCCCCGTGGAGATCTACGAGATCGTCGAGAAGGTGACCTGGCTCCGGATCGTCATCCTGCTGATCAACATCGCGGCCGTCCTCTACATCCTGCTCAGCAAGAGGCTGTTCGGCCTGCGCGGCGGGCAGGCCGCCTACGAGGCCGAACGGCACGAGGCGAGCCTCCTGGAGGTGGAGGCCTCAGCCCTGGCCCAGTGACGGTTCAGTGACCGCCCGGGAACCGCCCGGGGCGGTTCAGTGACCGGCGTCCTCCCAGGTCGAGCCGACCCCGACGGAGACGCCGAGCGGGACGCGCAGCTCGTAGGCGGCGCACATCTGCTCCCGCACCATCTCGGTCAGCTCGTCCAGCTCGCCCGGGGCGACCTCGAACACCAGCTCGTCGTGGACCTGGAGGAGCATCCGGGAGCGCATGCCCTCGATGGCCCGCTGCACATTGAGCATCGCGACCTTGATGATGTCGGCCGCCGAGCCCTGGATGGGCGCGTTGAGCGCCATCCGCTCGGCCATCTCCCTGCGCTGCCGGTTGTCGCTGGTCAGGTCGGGCAGGTAGCGGCGGCGGCCGAGGATCGTCTCGGTGTAGCCGTCCTTGCGGGCCTGCGCCACGATCGCGTCGAGGTAGTCGCGGACCCCGCCGAACTCCTCGAAATACTCGTCCTTGAGCGCTCTGGCCTCCGCGACCGGGATGTTGAGCTGCCCCGAGAGCCCGAAATCGGACAGGCCGTAGGCCAGGCCGTAGTTCATCGCCTTGATCCGGGCCCGCAACTCGCCGTCCACCTGCTCCGGCGGCAGGTCGAAGACCCGGGCCGCGGTCGCCTGGTGGAAGTCGTGGCCCGATTCGAACGCCGCGATCAGCGACTCGTCCTGCGACAGGTGCGCCATGATCCGCAGCTCGATCTGGCTGTAGTCGGCCGTCAGCAGCGTGTCGTAGCCCTCCCCCACCACGAAGCCCTTCCGGATCCGGCGGCCCTCGGCGGTCCGGATCGGGATGTTCTGCAGGTTGGGCTTCTCGCTGGACAGCCGCCCGGTCGCCGCGATGATCTGGTTGAACGTCGTGTGGATCCGCCCGTCGTCGCCGATCTCCTTGATCAGGCCCTCGACCGTGGTGCGGAGCTTGGTCTGGTCGCGGTGCCTCAGCAGGATCGTCGGCAGCTCGTTGTCGGTCTGCAGCGCGAGGGAGGCCAGGGCGTCCGCGTCGGTCGTGTAGCCGGTCTTGATCTTCTTCGTCTTCGGCAGGCCCAGCTTGACGAAAAGGATCTCCTGGAGCTGCTTGGGCGAGCCCAGGTTGAACTGCTCCCCCACGACCTCGTGGGCGGCCTCGACGGCCTGCTTCACGGCCGCGCCGAACTCGGCCTCCAGCGCCGCGAAATACTGCCGGTCGGCGGCGATGCCGGTCCTTTCGATCTCGGCCAGCACCCGCACCAGCGGCAGCTCCACGTCGGTGACCAGGCGCGTCCCGCCGCGCTGGGACAGGTGCCCCTCCAGGGCCTCGGCCAGGTCGCGCACGGCCTGGGCGCGCAGCGCCAGGTCCCGCGCGGCTCCGGCGTCGGCGTCGTCGAACAGCGAGCCCTGCCCGTTCGGCGCCGACTCCGCCCGCAGCTCCCGATGCAGGTAGCGCAGAACGAGGTCGTCGAGCGGGAACGAGCGCTGCCCAGGCATGGCCAGGTAGGCCGCCAGGGCCGTGTCACAGGTGAGCCCGCGCAGGTCCAGCCCGAGCGCCCACAGCGCCAGCAGCGGCCCCTTGGAGTCGTGTACGGCTTTCGCCCTCGACTCGTCGGCCAGCCACGCCGCCAGGGCGGCCTCGTCCTCGGGAGTGAGCTGGGTGGGATCGATGTAGGCCGCGCCCGTGGCGGAGGCGATGGCGATGCCGTCCAGCCGGCCGGTGCCGCTGCCGTACACCCCCTTGAACTCCAGCCCGGCCCGGCCCTCGGGGAGGGCCTGGAGCCAGCCGGCCACCTGGCCGGGCTCCAGCACCGTCACCTCGAGCTCGAAGCCCGCCTCGGCCTCCGGCTCCGTCGTGCCGAGCGTCTTGAAGAGCCGCTCGCGCAGCTCGCCGCGGATCTGCAGCGAGTCGAGGAGCTTGTTGACCTCCTCGCGGTCCCACTGGCCCATCGTGAGGCCGGCCACGTCGGCGTCGAGCGTGACGTCGCGCTTCAGCTCGGTCAGCATCCGGTTGTGGATCACCTGGCCGAGGTGCTCGCGGAGCTTGTCGCCGACCTTGCCCTTGACCTCGTCGGCCCGCCTGACCAGCTCGTCCAGCGAGCCGTACTCGGCGATCCACTTGGTCGCGGTCTTCTCGCCCACGCTGGGGATGCTGGGCAGGTTGTCGCTCGGGTCGCCGCGCAGCGCCGCGAAGTCGGGATACTGCGCCGGGGTCAGGCCGTACTTCTCGATCACGGCCTCGGGCGTGAACCGGGTCATGTCGCTGATGCCGCGCCGGGTCATCAGCACCGTGACGTTCTCGTTCACGAGCTGCAGGGCGTCGCGGTCGCCGGTGACGATCAGGACGTTCATGTCACTGGCGGCGGCCCGCGTGGCCAGCGTCGCGATCAGGTCGTCGGCCTCGAACCCGGCCAGCCACAGGCGCGGGATCCGCAGCGCGTCGAGCAGCTCGTAGATGAGCTGCATCTGGCCGCGGAAGTCCTCAGGGGTCTCCGACCGGTTGGCCTTGTAGCCCTCGAACGCCTCATGCCGGAAGGTCGGCTCGCTCCGGTCGAAGCAGACCACCACGTGGCTCGGCTGCTCGTCGCGCAGGATGTTGGCGAGCATCGAGGTGAAGCCGTAGACCGCCTCGGTGTGCTGCCCGTCCGTCGTCATGAGGTTCGCGTCCTTCAGGGCGTAGAAGGCGCGGTACGCAAGAGAATGCCCGTCCAGGAGCAGCAGGCACGGACGGGTGGGGGTCGGTTCACTCTTCGGCACACCCGCAGCCTAGTCTCCCTCTACGACAGAAACCCCAGGCTCTTCCCACAGGAGGCGTCCCCTTGACCTTGACCGATCCCGAGGAGTTCCTGGAGTTGATGAACAAGTCCGGCGAGGGCCACCTGCCCGCGCGCATGGGAATCGAGATCCTGGAGGCGAGCGCCGAAAGGGTCGTCGGCCGCATGCCCGTCGAGGGCAACACCCAGCCGTACGGCCTGCTCCACGGGGGCGCCTCCTGCGTGCTGGCCGAGACCCTCGGGTCGATGGGAGCCGCCCTGCACGCCGGGCACGGAAGGGGCGCCGTCGGCATCGAGATCAACGCCACGCATCACCGCTCCGCCTCGTCGGGACACGTCACCGGCGTCGCGACCCGCCTCCACGGCGGCCGGACGCTCGCGACCTACGACATCGAGATCAGCGACGACCGGGGGCGGCGCGTGTGCACCGCGCGGCTGACGTGCATGCTGCGCGAGACCGGGTCCGCGAACGGCGGAGCGGCCTAAACCCGGCACTCGCCATATTTACTCCTATAACGGAACGGCTTGCGACTCTCTTTGCACGGTGGCCCCTCAGGTCGCTACCGTTGTGGCCCCAGAGCCCGTGGGAGACCGAGTAGACAACGTGCGGAGCCGGGGAAGCTGTGCACGGACCCAAAGGTCCACCGCGGGCTCATCACAGCCCTTTCCTCAGGTGAGGCCGCACGCCGCGGTCGCGAAGGACTGGAAGAGCCGCTGGGACGGCTCGTCCGGCACCACGATCACGCGGTACGTCTGCGCCCCTCCCACCGAGGCCCACACCGGGAACAGGAACGCCTGCTTGGCCTCACCCATGGCATGCGGGTCGCACCGGCTGGGGGTCACGACGACCGGTATCTCCCACGTCGTCGACGGCCCGGGGATCACCGCCACCGGGCGGCGCTCACCGGAGGCGGGTTTCAGGTCGTAGTGGGTGGTCCCCCCGATGTCCTCGACCGTGACGGGCGCCGTTCCCCCCTTCCGCAGGATCCGGATCCCTCCGGTCAGCCGCCCTCCGGTCCGGGTCCAGGTGTCGCCGAAGGCGACCTGGATCGACTGCCGGAGCATGAACTCCCCGCACTCGGTGCGCAGCAACTGGCCGAGCAGCGGATCGGGGTGCGGGATGGCGAACATCACCTCGTGGAGCGGGCCCCCGGCGACACGGAGACGAGCCAGCACCACCGCCGGCTTCACCGGGGGGATCCGCCGGGGGTCGCAGCGTGCCGCGCCGTACGGGATGGGCAGGTCCGTGCGCGGGGTCCTGCCCAGGGTGCTGTTCACCGGCTGCGCGGGCATCTCCTGGAAGGAGCCGCTGACCAGCCGCACGTCCTGGAAGAACACCGGCGTGGCCGTGTCGTTGCGGACGGCGACCTGCAGCCGGTGGACCGGGACGTCCGACCGCCACTGCTGCAGCGAAACGGAGAGACCGGGAGGAGGAGCCGCGGAGGGGGCGGGATCCGTCCCACAGCAGCACACGGTCAGGACCGTCGCGATCGCCGCTCCGATCCTGACGATCGCGTTCCGCCAACCCACGGCCCCTCCTCGGCCTACACCCGCGCCAGCGTTCCCAGGTAGAGCTCGATGACCTTGGGGTCGTTGATGAGATCCCGGCCGCTCGCCATGTACGCGTTGCGGCCCTGGTCGAGCACATAGCCCCGATGACAGATCTGGAGGCAGCGCCGCGCGTTCTGCTCCACCATGATCACCGTCACGCCGGCCCTGTTGATCTGCTGGGCCTGGATGAAGACCAGGTCCTGCAGCTTGGGCGACAGGCCGGCCGAGGGCTCGTCGAGGAGCAGGACCGACGGCTCGGTCATCAGAGCCCGGCCCATCGCGACCATCTGCCGCTCGCCGCCCGACAAGGACCCGGCCCGCTGCCTGCGGCGCTCCTTGAGGGCGGGGAAGATCTCACAGACGAACTCGAACCGCTCCTTGAACTTCTTGGGCACCTGGAACGCGCCCATCTCGAGGTTCTCCTCGATGGTGAGGCTGGGGAAGACGTTGTTGGTCTGCGGGACGTATCCGACCCCCCGGGCGACGAGCGCGTGCGCCTTCAGGTTGGTGATGTCCTCGCCGTTCAGGGTCACCGTGCCGCTGCGCACGTTGACCAGCCCGAACAGCGACTTGAGCAGGGTCGACTTGCCGGCGCCGTTCGGGCCGATGATGCCGATCAGCTCCCCCTGCTTCACGTACAGGTCGGCGCCGTTGAGGATGTTGACCCCGGGGACGTACCCGGCGTACAGCTCGTCGGCCCGCAGGACGGCGTTCTCGGCCCCGGCGAGGTGGTCGGCGCGGTCCACGACGGCGGCCGCGGACTCCGCACCCTCGGTCTCCACAGCTTCGTTCTCTACAGGGGCCTCGCCGTTCGGCTCACTCATGCCTTCTCCTCGATCTCGGCTTCGAGCTCGGCCTCGGCCTCATGCAGCTGCTCCTCGGCCTCCTCGACCGACATCGGCGCGTCGTGGTGGGCGCCGAGGTACGCGTCGATGACCCGGTGGTCCGACATGATCGTGTCAGGAGGGCCCTCCGCGATGACGGCGCCCTGGGCCATGACGATCACCCAGTCGCTGATGTCGCGGACCATGTCCATGTCGTGCTCGACGAACAGCACCGTCATCCCCTCCTCGCGGAGGGCCTTGACGTGCCCCAGGAGCGACTGAGTGAGGGCGGGGTTCACCCCGGCCATCGGCTCGTCGAGCATGACCAGCTCGGGCTTGACCATGAGGGCGCGGGCCATCTCCAGGAGCTTGCGCTGGCCGCCCGAGAGAGAGCCGGCGAAGTCGTCGCGCTTGGCGGCGAGCTTGAAGCGCTCGAGGAGCTCCTCCGCCCGTTCGGTGATCTCGTCCTCCTGGCCCCGCCAGCTGCCGGGGATCAGCGCGCGGAAGAAGTTCTCGCCGCGCTGGTTCTGCGCGCCGAGCCGCATGTTCTCCATGACGGTCAGCTTCGAGAGTGCCTTGGTGAGCTGGAAGGTCCGGACCATGCCGTGCCTCGCCACCCGGTGGGCGGGGACGCCCTTCAGCGACTTGCCGTTGAAGGTCCAGTCCCCGGCGTCGGCGGTGTCGAAGCCCGTGAGCTGGTTGAAGAACGTGGTCTTGCCCGCCCCGTTGGGCCCGATGAGGGCGGTGATGGACCCGCGCTGGACCTCCATGTGGTCCACGTCGACCGCGGTGAGGCCGCCGAAGCGGCGGACCACCTTGTCGACGACGAGGATCGGATCGGGCTTGGCGACCCCCGGCTCGGTCTCGAGATCCGCGAAGGCGGCCAGTGCCTCGGCCTTCTTCGAGCTGGTGGTGTCAGCGTGCATCGAGCGCGATCTCCCTCTTGTCACCGAAGATGCCCTGGGGCCGGAAGATGAGCAGGAGCATCAGGCCGAGGCCGACGAGCATGAAGTTGATCGGGCCCACCTGGTTCACGCTGATGAACGTGATCACGTGGTTGTTGACCGCTTCCTCCATGCCGGTCTTCACCAGGATGAGCAGCAACCAGAAGATCGCGGCTCCCACCACCGGCCCCAGCACTCTCGCGGCGCCGCCCAGAATGAGCACGGTGTAGGCGAAGAACGTCAGCTCCGTGCTGAAGAGGTCCGGCTGGGTGGCCGCCCGGCTCAGCGCGAAGATGAACCCGGCCAGGGCTCCGACCACGCCGCCGAACACGAGCGCCTGCATCTTGTAGGAGAAGACGTTCTTGCCCAGGCTCCGCACGGCGTCCTCGTCCTCGCGGATCGCCTTGAGGACGCGGCCCCACGGGCTCTGCATGGCGAGGTAGACGACCGCGCAGGACACCGCCACGAGCACCCACCCGACCGTGAGCACCCACATCGTGCGGTGGTCGAAGCCGATGGGCCCGATGCCGTACTCACGGGGAGAGTACGGGTTCAAGGCGTAGAAGCCGTCGGAGAACGCCTCCAGGCCGTCGGTGCCGCCGAAGGTCTTCTCCAGCGCGACGGACCTCACGACCAGCCGGACGATCTCCGCCGCCGCGATGGTGACGATCGCGAGATAGTCGGCCCTCAGACGCAGGGTGGGGATGCCGAGGAGCAGGGCGAAGACGACCGCGCCGACCAGCCCGACCGCCACGCCGAGCCAGAAGGGGAGGCCGAAGGTGGCGATGGTCGTCGCCAGGCCGTACGCGCCGACCGCGAGGAAGCCCGCCTGCCCGAAGTTGAGCAGTCCCGTGTAGCCGAAGTGGACGTTCAGCCCGATCGCGGCGAGGGCGTAGATGACGGCCTCGGTGCCGATCCCGGCCTCAACCGCCCGGGTGAAGATGAGATTCCAGTCCATGGTTTCCTCCCTAGCCGATCCGCTCGCGGCGGCCGAGAATGCCCTGCGGCCGGACGAGAAGGACGACGATGAGCACGGCGAGGGCGCCGACCGTCTTCAACTCCGGCGGGATCCACAGAGTCGAGACCTGAACGAACATTCCGACCACGAGCGAGCCCACCAGCGCGCCGAACGCCGTCCCGAGCCCGCCGAGCGTCACCCCGGCGAACATCAGGAGCAGCACCTGCTGACCCATCTGGTAGTTGAGGATCTGCGTGGTGCCGAGCATGATGCCAGCGAGCGCCGCGACCGCCGTGCCGACGGCCCACACGATGCGGATGACCCGGTCCACGTTGATGCCGGAAGAGGCGGCCAGGGAGGGATTGTCCGCCACCGCGCGGGTCGCCTTGCCGAGCCGCGTGAAAAGCAACGCCAGACCGACGATGACCAGAACCGCGATTTCGATGGCCATGGCGACCAGGCTCTTGGGGGTCGTCGAGATCGGCCCGATCTGGATTCCGTCCTGCGCGACATATTGCCGGTACGGAACGTTCTCCCCGCCGAAGAGGAACAGGAGGAGATAGCGCAGGAACATCGCCAGGCCGATGGAGATGATCATCATGGACACCAGCCCGGTCTTGCGCCTGCGAAGCGGTCCCCAGAAGAATCGTTCCTGCCCGTATCCGATGGCGGCGGCCACGATGACGGCCAACGGCGTCGCCACGAGAAGGTGCAGTCCGAGGGTGTTGAAGACGTAGGCGATGAAAGCGCCAATGGTGAGCAGCTCACCGTGGGCGAAATTGGTGAGACCGGTCGTACCGAAGATCAGCGAGATGCCCATCGCGCCGAGCGCGATGATGAGACCGAGGCTGAGCCCCTCGAACGCGAGCTGCGCGAGCTCGTCCCAGAAGGTGCTGCCGTCGCCGGAGGTGTCGCCCTGCCCCGCCGGCTGGTTCGCCGTACCCGCGGGCACCAGGGGGAACAGCACGTTGCGCATGTTGCCCTCGAACACCTGGAGGGTCAGCGAGCCTCGCTCCTTGAACTTGAGCGCGACCTTCGGAGGGAGCGTCTTCTGATCGAGGGTGACCTTGTACGTCCCGGCCTTCGGCACGGGAATCTCCCACTTGCCGGTGGCGTCCGTCGTCGCCTCCCCCACGGGAGCGTTGGATTCGGTGACCACACTGATCTTCACGCCGTTCACCGGCTGGCCTTGATTTTGGAGTGTTCCCCTCAGGCCCTCGCCCTCCGCCCATGCTGTGGGGGCGCAGAGCAAGAAGACGAGTCCACCCAGGAAGGCCGTGAACGCGATCACGGCACTGCGCAATGGTGCTCCCTCTAATAGATCATCTGGGGTTGTGCCCCGACTCGTGCGAGCAGCGTCAACGACCCTGCGAACGCTGTGGCCGGAGCATAATGCGCGACGCCCGGATTCGGACCGTTCGTCACCAATTGGTGACCAGGGCGTGTCACCTGCGTGAGCAAACTTCCTGGTCGCCGGATTCTAGACTAGGGACCTTCAATTTCCGCGTGGTCGCAGAGAGTTGACGCCATGGGACGAACGACGATCAGAACCGCCGCCAGACTCCTCCCGGCCGGATTCACGCTCCTGGCACTGGCCGCGTGCGGCTCCTCCGTCCCACCGCCGGTCGCGAAATCCGCGTCTCCGGCCGCACGGTACGTCGTCGGCGCGGATCCCGGCGACGACCCCTGCGCCCGCATCGTCTCCGCCATCGGATTCGCGGACGCCCTCCTGCGGCCACCAGGCGAGGAGGACCGCCAGGAATTCGACGAGGGGGTACGCGGCAGGATCGCGTACGTCGAGGGCGTCGTCCTCGAGTACGGCCCCCGCCTCCCCGGGCAACTGCTCGAATACGAGGCCCGGTTACGAGAGACGACACACGGGCTCGTGCCCGCCGCCACCCGGCCCGAGGACCAGGTCCGCCTCCTGAAGGAGTATCGGGCCGCGGCGGACTCGGTGAAGAAGGGCTGCGCGAAGGCCTGAACAGCCCGAATGCCTGAACAGCCCGAGGGCCCCGGCCAAACGGCCGAGGCCCTCGTGTCCGTGATCCGGGGGAGGGTCAGCCGGAGACCTTGCCCGCCAGGTACGTGACGTTCTTGTACTTGTTGTCGTCGCCGTACTGGTAGATGCCGATGGTGGCCTCGGACGGGTCACCGGCGTCGCTGAACTCGACCGGGCCGCTGACCCCGTCGTAGTCGATGTCCTTGCCGGCCTTCAGCAGATCGAGGCAGGACTTGAAGTCCTTGCACTTCTCGCCGCCCTTGCTGACGTCGATGAGCTTGGACGCGATCGCCGTGCCGGAGTCGTCCTTGGCCGCCTCGGCTGCCAGCGCGGTGAGGGTCGTGGCGTCATAGGACTCGGGGCCGTAGCTGAAGTCCTTCAGTGACGGGTCGACGCCGAGCAGCTTCTGCTTGAAGTCCGCCGACGACGCGGCGCCGGGCAGGGTTCCCTTGACACCGGTCAGGGTGCCCTTGGGGAAGTCCTTCGCGTAGTCGGCGAGGTTGCCGTCCACGAAGTAGATCTTGACCTTGTCCGGGCCGAGCCCCTGCTTCTTGAGCTCAGGGATGATCTTCGTGGTCTCGTTGAAGGCGATGAGCGCGATGGCCTTCGGGTTCTTCGCCTTGATCTTGGCCACGTCGGCCGAGAAGTCCGCGGCCGCCGGGTCGTAGGCCGTCTTCACGACGACCTCCGCGCCGCCGCCGCTGACCGACTTCTCCACCTCGGCCGCCAGGCCGTTGCCGTACGAGTCCTGGCGGTTCAGGATCGCGACGGTGTCGCTGCCGTCCTGAACGATCAGGTCACCGAGCACACGACCCTGGAGGACGTCCGACGGAGCCGTGCGGAAGTACAGGCCCTTGTCGTTGAAGGTCGTGAACTCCGGCGAGGTGTTGGCGGGAGAGAACTGCACCACACCGGCACTCGTGATCTTGTCGATGACCGTCTTGGAGACGCCAGAGGACGCCGCGCCCACGATGACGTCCGACTTCTGCTGCAGCAGCTTGTCGACGGACTGCGACGCGATGTCGGTCTTGGTGTCTCCCGAGTCGGTGTCGATCTCGACGACCGGCTTGCCGAGGACGCCACCGGCGGCGTTGATCTCCTGAACCGCCAGCTTGACCCCGGCGAACTCCGGCGGGCCGAGGAAGGCGAGGTCACCGGTCTGCGGGAGCAGGGCACCAATCGTGAGAACGCCGTCGCCCTTCGCACCGGCGGGCGCGGAGGAAGCGGAGGCGGCGGGCGCCGAGGACGCCGGCGCGGCGCTCTCCGTGCCACCTCCACAGGCCGTCAAGGCGAGGCCGGCAGCCGCGGCGACGGCCAGCGCGCGCCCAATGGGGGCAATGCGGATCATGAAGTATCTCCTTCACCCAGGCCGGGAAACGTCAGCGCTGCCGACCTGTCCCGATCGAATGCTGGAAAGGTACATACCTCAAGGTGCCCCTGACCAGGAAAGCGTCAGAACTGTCCACACTTGGATGCGGAGTCGTAATAACTCCTCAACTTAGCGGCGCGACCCGTCTGACCAGGAGCGCCGCCTGTTCACCCGCCGCCGGGGGCCTCAGGCCGACGGCTCGGACGATCCCGCGCCCTCGTTCACGACGATCTGCGCCACCTGGCGCATGCTCAAACGCCGGTCCATGGACGCCTTCTGGATCCACCGGAACGCCTGCGGCTCGGTCCAGCCGTGCTGGGCCATGAGGAGGCCCTTCGCCCGCTCCACCAGCTTCCTGGTCTCCAGCCGGTCGGAGAGGGTGGTGACCTCCTTCTCCAGCGCCGCGATCTCCTCGTGGCGGCTGACCGCCATCTCGATCGCCGGGACCAGGTCACCCTTGGTGAACGGCTTGACCAGGTAGGCCATCGCCCCCGCGTCCCGGGCCCGCTCGACGAGGTCGCGCTGCGAGAACGCGGTCAGGATGAGGCACGGCGCGATCCGCTCCGACACGATCCGCTCCGCCGCCGAGATCCCGTCGAGAACCGGCATCTTGACATCGAGAATCACCAGATCAGGCCGGAGCTCCATGGCCAGTTTGACCGCGCTCTCCCCGTCGCCGGCCTCTCCGACCACGGCGTAGCCGTCCTCTTCGAGCATCTCCTTGAGGTCGAGGCGGATCAGTGCCTCATCTTCCGCGATCACCACTCGTCGCTGCGTACTCACGCACAAGAGGTTACCGACGTCCGCTACATTAGGACCACGCCAGGGGCCCTGCGGCCGATCACATGTCCGCTAAGCTCTAAGCGACGGGTTCGGACATATTCATATAAGTCCGGATTGAAGCCCCGGTACCCCAATTGGCATGAGGGAGCGGATTCAAAACCCGTACAGTGTGGGTTCGAGTCCCACCCGGGGCACTTACACCGCTTGTAGCGGCATCGAAACTGTCAGTGGCGACTGCCATCATCGGGGTCGTGTACGACTCAGCAATCCGCCGCCGCGCCCTTCAGCTTCTGTCGTCCGGTCTCACCATCAGTGATGTGAGCCGCCGTCTCGACGTCTCACGGGCCGCGATCAAGGAGTGGCGCGACAATCCCGGCCGCGTCTCCCCAATGATCGTCACCTGCCCCCGCTGCGAAGAGGTCCCCGTCCCTCCCAGGCCGCCGGAGATGTACGCCTACCTCCTCGGCCTCTACCTTGGGGACGGCTGCATCAGCGTCATCGGCGATCCGGCGAAGGATGTGTGGTCCCTCCGGATCATGTGCGCGGACGCGTGGCCTGGCCTTCGGGACGAATGCATTCGGGCGATGCTTTCTATCCGCCCGATGAACAAGGTCCGCACCCTCCAGAAAGAAGGGTGCACCGAGGTGAACTCCTTCTCCAAGCACTGGCCGCATCTCTTCCCGCAACACGCGCCCGGTAAGAAGCACGACCGCGAGATCGTCCTGGCTGAGTGGCAGCAGGAGATCGTCGAGGCGCACACGGGGCAGTTCGTCCGGGGGCTGATCCACTCGGATGGCTACCGGGGCATGAACCGCGTGCGCCATACGGTCGCCGGGCAGGACAAGTGGTACGAGTATCCCCGCTACCTCTTCAAGAACGAGTCGAAGGACATCCTCCGGCTGTGCGGCGAGGCGCTCGACCGCCTCGGAGTCGAGTGGCGGCACAACAAGCACAACGAGATATCGGTCGCCAAGCGCGAAGCCGTGGCGAGGCTCGACCTGTTCGTCGGCCCCAAGTACTGAGTCCCATGCTCAAGCACTCAGCCCCAACACTGACCCCGTACGGCTAAGCAGCCGGAACGGCGCGGAGCCAGGTTCGGTCGGGGGTCAGGTAGACGTCGACGACCAGACCGGCGGCCCGCAACTCCGCCTTCAACGCGTCCTGTGTCAGTCTCCGCGTGGTGAAGGAATGGGTCCAGGTCCGGGGGCCCACCTCGTAGCGCATGGTGGCGGACACCAGGTCGGGCGCCGGCCGGCTGAGCTCGGTCATGGTGAAGGTCATACCGTCCTTGGTGCCGCCCTGTCCTCGTACCCAGGCGTCCTGAATCTCGGCGGGCTGCCACTGGATCAGCGCGCCACCGTCCTCGGCGAGGTGATGGCGGCAGGTGTCCAGCAGCCGCCGCCGTTCATGGTCGTCGGGGGTGTTGACGAGATACGAGGCCAGGAGAACGGTGTCGAACCGCCGGTCCAGACGTAGATCCTGAATTCGGGCGCAGACGGTCTCGACGCCGACGACACGGGCCAGCATGTCCGGGGACTCGTCGACCGCGACCACGGAGAACCCGAGCGCGGCAAGGGCATGAGCGATCCGTCCCGGGCCGGAGCCCAGGTCGAGGATCGTCCGCCCGTCGCCGGCGGCGGCCTGGATGATCGCGGGGTCCTCTCCGGGAGGCAGCAGCACGTAGAACTCCACGGCACAGCCGTCGGGCGCGATCGGCCCGGGCCCGCTGCCGCTGCTCGGGGGCATCCGCACCGCCCCAGCCTACGAGCCGCCCGTTGCGGCACGACGCCGATCAGCCGGGGTCCGGCGTTCAGTCGGGTCACGGTGGTCAGTCGGGGTCACGGTGGTCAGTCGGGGTCACGGCGGTCAGTCGGGGTCGCGGCGGTCGTCGAGCAGGTGGGGAAGCAGGCCGAGGGCCGCGCCGCCCGCGGCGCCGCCGCTGAGCAGCGCGGTGGGCCAGGGGGCGCCCGCCGCCAGGACCAGGGCGCAGGCGATGGTCGCGACCAGCGCGGTGACGGTGAGGATGAGGAGCGCGGGCAGGGAGAACATCGCCGTCACCGTCCCCAGGACCCTGACGGGCGGCCGCTGCCGGTGGCGGTCTGCTCGTCGGCCCAGAAGTCGATGAGCTCGTCGTCGGTGAGCTGGTCGAGCGAGCGCGCGGGCGGGATGCGCCCCGTGCTCAGCGCCCAGGTCGTCAGCAGCAACGCGAGGAGTTCGTCGTCGCTGGGCATCCAGCACGCGGCGAGGATGCTCGGCGGATGGCCGTGGGCCATCGGGAGGGTTCGCGGCGTGGGAGCGAAGCACAGCATCGGGCCGGCCTTCCTTGGGACGTCGGTGTGCGGGATCAACGATGTGGGCTCCGCGTCACCGGCTGCCACCACTCCAAACATCTCCGGACGACGGCGGAGCAGATGGCCGTACGTGGGACTGATGAGGCTGGATGGACGGCTGGGAGCTCCGGCTCGCGCCCGGCCCATCCGGGCTAATCCGGCCCTATCCGGATTCGTCCGGTCCCATCCGGCCGTCTCCCGAGCCGGCCGAGTCGTAACGGCGGCGGTCCGGGGCCGTCGCCCCGGATGACACCGGATCCGGGAATTCGCCCCGGCTTGCCGCTCTTTTGGTGGGAACATGGCCCCGCTACATCGTGTAGATCATCTATTCCTCACAGCGACTGGGCCGATGACTGAACACCATGGCGTTGCGTGCAGCGCCTTCGTGGACGAGCTCAACGAATTGCGGGAGCTGGCCGGCTGTCCCACGCTGTCCGAGCTGCGCAAGCTGTCGGAGCGGACGGGCGCCGACGGCTCCCGTCGACGGGTGCTGGCGGAGAGCACCACCCACGACATCCTGACCGGCAAGCGGTCGCGGCTGCCCGACTGGCCGTGGATCGCCTCCTTCGTCGCCGCCTGCCAGGCCGCGGCGGCCGAGACCGGCCTGGACCTCGTCCCTCTGGGCACCATCCAGGACTGGCTCGCCCGATGGCGGGCGGCCCGCACCTCACAACCGGCCGCCACACCGGTCGCGCCGACCACGCCGACCACCCCGACCACGCCGCCTTCCGGCGGGCAGGACGAGGCGCCCGCGCCGGCGCGGAGCTCCGACGTGGCTGTCCCGAAGGCCGATCCGTCACCGCCACCGATCTCCGCACAGATGCGGCGTTATAGGGAGGCCTTCAACCGGACCGGCACGCGGCTGGTACGGCAGGCCGAGGCGGGGGACGCGCACGCCTGCATGCGGCTGGCGGTTCTCACGCTGCTGCAGGGGTGGCCGAGCGAGTCACGTGAGTGGTTGCGCCGCGCCCAGGTCGAGGGGGATCGTGACGCGATGGCGCTCGACCGCCATCCGGACGCCCGGGACATGGCCGCCGAGCTGTCCTACCGATACGGCCGCGAGTACGTCACGGCCGTGGCCGACAAGACGAGCATCGCGATGCTCTTCTTCCGGATGGCCGCCTCGCACGGCCATGCCGACGCCGCGTACGAGCTCGGCCAGCTCCACGCCCGGAAGGGCGACCAGTGGTCTGCCGCCACGTGGTTCAGCCGCGCGGCCAACCATCATCATCCGCACGCCGCCGCGGAGTTCAACGCCATCTCCGAACGGCTCAGCAACGCGTCCTGGAACGGCGACTGGGCGGTGCAGGTCGACCTGATGTGGCATCCGCCTCCGGCGTAGCCGTACGAGATCGAAGGTCAGGCGAGGCTGTCGAGCCAGGCCTGGTGGAGGCGGGCGAACCGGCCGGATCGGGCGATGAGGTGCTCGGGCGGGCCGTCCTCGACGACGCGGCCGCCCTCCATGACGAGCACCCGCTCGGCGATCTCCACGGTGGACAGGCGGTGGGCGATGATGATCGCGGTGCGGTCGGCGAGGATCGTGCGGAGGGCCCGCTGGACGAGCCGCTCGCTCGGCACGTCGAGGCTGGAGGTGGCCTCGTCGAGGATCAGCACGGCGGGGTCGGCGAGGAAGGCCCGGGCGAAGGCCACGAGCTGCCGCTGTCCGGCCGACATGCGGCCGCCGCGCTTGCCCACCTGGGTCTGGTAGCCGTCGGGCAGTGTGGCGACGAACTCGTGCGCGCCGATGGCTTCGGCCGCCTCGACGACGGTGGCCATGGACGCCTCGGGGCGCCCGAACCGGATGTTGTCGGCGATCGTCCCGGTGAACAGGAAGTTCTCCTGGGTGACCATGACGACGTGGCGGCGCAGCGTGGCCTCGTCGAGGTCGCGCAGGTCGACGCCGTCGAGGAGGACCCGGCCGGCCACCGGGTCGTAGAAGCGCGAGATCAGCTTGGCGAGGGTGGTCTTGCCCGCCCCCGTAGTCCCGACCACGGCGACGGTCTGGCCCGCGGGGATCTCCAGGTCGAGGCGGGGCAGGACGGGCGGGCCGCCGGCGTAGGCGAACTCCACGGCGTCGAACCGCAGCGCGCCGCGGGGGCGGGCGAGCGGCGCGGGGCGCCGGGGCTCCGCGACGTCCGGCTGCTCCTCCAGCACGCCCGAGAGCTTCTCCAGGGCGGCCCCGGCCGACTGGAGGGCGTTGTAGAACTGGCTGATCTCCTGCATCGGCTCGTAGAACTGGCGGAGGTAGAGCAGGAAGGCTGCCAGCACCCCGACCGTCACCGTACCGCGCACGGCGAGCCACCCGCCGTACAGCAGGACGACGGCCACGGTGACGTTGCCGATGAGCTTGATGCCGGGCATGAAGATCGCCACGAGGCGGGAGCCGCGCGTGTTGGCGTCGCGGTAGTCGGCGTTGAGCTTCTCGAAGATCTCCTGGTTGCGGGGCTCCCTGCGGAAGGCCTGCACGGCGCGGATTCCGGTCATGGACTCGACGAAGTGCACGATGACGAGCGCGACGGTCTCGCGGGTCCTGCGGTAGGCGTCGCTCGACTGGCGGCGGAACCACCGGGTGAACAGCAGCAGGACGGGCAGCGGCAGCAGGGCCACCAGGCCGAGGTGGACGTCGAGCACGAGCAGCATGACGGCCGTGCCGAAGAGGGTGAGCACGGCCGTGACGAGCCCGTCGAAGCCCGAGTCGAGCAGCTCCGCGATGGCCTCGACGTCCGAGGTGAGCCGGGCGATGACCCGGCCGGAGGTGTACTTCTCGTGGAAGGAGAGGGACAGCCTCTGGAAGTGGTTGAACACGCGGCGGCGCAGTTCGAGCAGGATGTCCTGCCCGATCCGGCCGGAGAGCTGGAGGAACGCCTGCCGGGTGACCGCCTGGGTCAGCGCGGCCGCGACGATGGCCGCGACGATCGTGAGGAGCGTCCCCGCTCCGCCGCCGTCCGTCATCGGCGGGATGCCGCTGTCGATGCCGGTCTTCACGAGGTACGGCAGGGCGAGGCCGGCGGCGTTGGACACCACGATGACCGCGGTGAGCACGCCGATCGCCTTCCGGTGGGGCCGCAGCAGGTCGCCGAGCAGCCGGCGCGAGCGGGTCCGCAGCAGGAGGGAGACGGTCTCGGGGATGTGTTCCTTGTCCTCGGCGGCCACGCCGCGCCATCTGTCGGTCGCTTCGTCAGCCTTCGCGCCGGAGGTCGTATCAGCGGTCGTGTCAGCCGTCATGTCGGTCATCGCACCGCCTGCTCCGGGTCGAGGTCGGCGTCCTGGGCGAGCAGAGCGCGGTACTCCGGGACTTCGGACAGCAGGTCGGGATGCCGGCCGATGTGGGTGATGGTGCCTTCGCGGAGGAGGGCGACCCGGTCGGCCAGCAGCACGGTGGAGGCCCGGTGGGCGACGACGAGGCCGGTCGCGTCGGCGAGGACCCGGCGCAGCGCCTCCTCGACGAGGGCCTCGGTCTCGACGTCGAGGGCGGAGAGGGTGTCGTCGAGGACCAGGATCCTTGGTTTGCCGAGGACGGCGCGGGCCAGGGCGAGGCGCTGCCGCTGGCCGCCGGACAGGGACATCCCCTGCTCGCCGATCCGGGTGTCGAGGCCCCAGGGCAGGTCGTAGGCGAAGGTGGCCTGGGCGATCTCCAGGGCTTCGCGGATGTCGTCGTCGGTGGCGTGGCGGTGGCCGAGCGTGAGGTTCTCCCGGACGCTCATCGAGAACAGCGTCGACTCCTCGAACGCGGTGGCGACGACCGAGCGCAGCGCCGGCAGGGACAGGTCGCGCACGTCGTGCCCGTCGATGGTGACCCGGCCGCCGGTGACGTCGCAGAGCCGGGGGACGAGGGCGGTCAGCGTGGTCTTGCCGGACCCGGTGGCGCCGACGATGGCGACCGTCTCCCCCGGGCGCACGTCGAGCCAGACGTCGCGCAGCACGGGCCGCTCGGCGCCGGGGAATCGGAAGTCCACGCCCTCGAACCGGAGGTGTCCTCGCGGCTCCTCGATGACGCCGGTGCCGCCGGTGATGTCGGGGACGGTGTCGAGCACCTCGATCACGCGGTCGGCGGAGGTCATCGCCTCCTGCCCCATGGCGAGGATGTAGCCCAGCGAGGCGACCGGCCAGACGAGCTGGAGCACGAGGGTGGTGAAGGCGACCAGCGTGCCGATCGTCAGCGAGCCGTGGGCGACGGCGAGCGCGCCCAGCAGCAGCACCATGGCGAGGGTGACGTTGGGGACAACTTCGAGGAACGTGAAGAAGCGGGAGGCAAGGCGCACCTTGGCGAGCGACGTCCTGTGGATCTTGCGAGCGGTGTCGTCGAAGTTCTCGTAGAGGTGGCGCCGACGGCCGAACGCCTTGATGGTGCGGATGCCCACCGCCGACTCCTCGACGAGGGTGGCGAGGTCGCCCTGCTGGTCCTGGACCTGGCGGGAGATGCCGATGTACCGCTTCTCGAACCGGAGCGAGATCGCCACGATGGGCACCGCCGACGCGGTGACGAGCAGGCCGAGCGGCCAGTACATCCGCAGGAGCACGATGATCACGACGGTGAGCTGGATGACGTTCATGACGAGGAACAGCACGCCGAAGCCGAGGAAGCGGCGGATGGTCGACAGGTCGGTCGTCGCGCGGGACAGGAGCTGGCCGGACTGCCACTCGCCGTGGAAGCTCATCGGGAGGCGCTGGAGCTGGCGGTAGAGGTCGTCGCGGAGGGCGGTCTCCAGGCCGAGGACAGCCCCGATCTGGGACCACCTCCGGACGAACGTGAGGACCGCCTCCGCGATCCCCAGACCGAGCGCGAGCAGCCCGAGCGGCAGGAGCGCTCCAAGGTCGCCGTGCCTCACCGGGCCGTCGATGATCTCCTTGCCGACGAGCGGGATGACCGTGCCCGCGGCGATGCCGAGGAACGCGGCCACCCAGGAGACGATGAGAACCCGGACGTAGGGCCGCAGGTAGGACCGCAGCCGCCACAGCGAGCGCCAGGAGAGCCGCCGGGCGCCCGGCCTCGCATCGGGATCGTCATAAGGATCTTGATCGGGGTCTGAAGCCATGGTCGGGCGCAGCTCTCCTCACCGGTGCATGGGACAGGATCGGACGACTCGCACCTGTTCATGCTTCACCAGAAAGGTTGCTTCGATCAACCGGTTTTGGCCCGCCACCGGGGGCCCCACGCCGTCAGCGGGCGTGGGCCACCGCGGAGCCGATCGTGTGCACCCGGAGCGCGTTGGTGGACCCGGGGTTTCCGGGCGGGGAGCCGGCGACGATGACGATCTTGTCGCCCTTCTCGAACTGGCCGAGGGACAGCAGCGAGGCCTCCACCTGGCGCACCATGTCGTCGGTGTGGTGGACGAACGGCACCTCGAAGGTCTCGACGCCCCACGTCAGCGCGAGCTGGCCGCGCACCTGCGGGTTGGAGGTGAAGGCCAGCAACGGGATCGGCGAGCGATACCGGGCCAGGCGGCGGGCGGTCTCGCCGGACATGGTGAACGCCACGAGCGCCTTGGCGCCCACGATCGCGCCGACCTCGGCCGCCGCGCGGGCGATGGCGCCGCCGGTGGTCTCGGGGAGGCGCTCCAGGGTGTGCGTGGCGCGCAGCGCGGTGCCCTCGGCGGCGATGGCGATGCGGGCCATCGTGGAGACCGACTCGATCGGGTAGTTGCCGACCGAGGTCTCGCCGGACAGCATGACCGCGTCGGCGCCGTCCATGACGGCGTAGGCGACGTCGGAGGCCTCCGCGCGGGTCGGGCGGGGGGCGCTCATCATCGAGTCGAGCATCTGGGTGGCCACGATGACGGGGTGCGCCTTCTCGCGGCACAGCTCGATGATGCGGCGCTGCACGATCGGGACCTGCTCCAGGGGCAGCTCGACGCCGAGGTCGCCCCGGGCCACCATGACGCCGTCGAACGCGTCGACGATCTCCTCGAGGCTCTCGACGGCCTGCGGCTTCTCGATCTTGGCGAGGAGCGGCAGGTGAACGCCCTCCTCCTCCATGATCCCGCGGACGATGTCCGCGTCCTCGGGCGACCGGACGAACGACAGGGCGATCATGTCGAAGCCCGTGCGGAGGGCCCAGCGCAGGTCCTCCTCGTCCTTCTCGGTGAGCGCGGGGGCGCTGACGGCGACGCCGGGGAGGTTCAGCCCCTTGTTGTCGGAGATCATCCCGCCGATGACAACGCGGGTCACGACGCGGGGACCCTCCACGGCCGTCACCTCGAGGCTGAGGCGGCCGTCGTCGACGAGGATGGTGTCGCCCGGCTTGACGTCACCGGGGAGGCCCGCGTACGTGGTGGAGACGATGTCCCGGTCTCCCGGCACGTCCTCGGTGGTGACGGTGAAGACGTCACCGAAGCCGAGCCGTACGGGACCTGAGGCGAAGCGGCCGACGCGGATCTTGGGACCCTGCAGGTCGGCGAGGACTCCGACGGCCTGGCCCAGCTCGTCGGCGGCGGCCCTGACCCGATCCAGCACCTCCTTGTGGAGCTCGTGGCTGCCGTGGGAGAGGTTGAACCGGGCCACGTTCATGCCTGCGGCGATGAGCTCGCGGAGGCGCTCCGGCGAGGAGGTGGCGGGGCCAAGGGTACAGACGATCTTTGCTCGACGACTCACAGGACCCACCCTAATTGGTACAGACCACTTGGTTGAGACGACGCCCAGAGCTGTCGCCAAAAGTTCAGACTTCACGCGGTCACCCACGTGTTCCAGCGTTGCGCCCCATGGGACGTACCCGGACATGGGCCGCGACGGCGGCGCTGCTCAGCGTGGCCGCCCGCGAGCCCAGAGTACCCAATAGAGCGACCGCCAGCGGGCGTTTCCATCGCCGTATGAACCACGTGGAGATCTGGCCGTCTAAGCGGACGCGGGCGACCTTCCTGTCGTACGCGGAGACGACGTGCGGCGTCGGCGGCTGACCTGAAGGTAGAGCACCCCGCCCCAGGAGACGAGCACGACGCCGACCACGATCCACCGCACGAGCACGGCGTACTCAGCGGGGTAGACGGCGCCCTGGATGTAGGTGTCGATGAAGCCGCCGGGGGCGAGGCCCCGCTCCCCGGCATGGGCGCGTGCCCAGTTCTCGATCGCCGTGAGGGGACACTCGGCCA
This sequence comes from Planotetraspora sp. GP83, assembly GCF_041262585.1. Taxonomy (NCBI): domain Bacteria; kingdom Bacillati; phylum Actinomycetota; class Actinomycetes; order Streptosporangiales; family Streptosporangiaceae; genus Planotetraspora; species Planotetraspora sp. GP83. The sequence continues at coordinate 164,477 of NZ_JBGCBZ010000003.1, forward strand.
GCCCGGCGATCTGGACGAGGCCCCAGGCGGAGATGGCGAGGTGCGGCCAGAACAGCCGGGGCCGCGGCCAGGCGAGGAAGCCGCCCAGGCCGATGTACGCGATGACCAGGAAGTGCACCACCATGGTGGCTTCCCCGAGAATGCGATAAATCATGATCTGCCCTCCGATACCGAAGGTAGATCCGGCCCCGTCCGGCGGCATCCGTCCGCGTACTCAGATGCCTCCGCTACTTAACCTACGGCGCGGAAGGCGTTGACGATGCCGTGGCCGTAGAATCCGTTCTTGGCCTTGCCGCCCTCGCACAGCTGCGTTTCGCCCGCGCCGTACTTCGCCGCCCGGGGCGAGGGACAGGACTTCTCGACGGCGGAGGCGTAGAGCAGCTTCTCGACCTTGGCCGGGTCCATGTACAGGCCGCCCTTGCCTGGCCTGCCGTACCGGCTGATGATGAGCGCGGCGACCCCGGTGACGTGGGGCGCGGCCATCGAGGTGCCCTCGAGGTACTGGTAGTAGGCGCACCTGCCGCCGTGGCACTCGCGCACGACCGCCGAGTCGTCCGGCTTTCCGTGAGCGTCGACGAGGCCCCCGGCGCGCAGCGCGCGGTACGGCGCGGCGGCCAGGATCTCCCGGCGCGCGCCCTTGAGCGGCGTGCCGCCGTCGAACATGTCGCCGCCGGGCGCGGCGATGTCGGTCTGCTCGATGCCGTAGTCCGAGTAGACGGCCTTCCGCCCGCTCGGGCCGACGGCGGAGACCGAGATGACGCCGTCGAGCTCGGCCGGGACGTTGACGCAGGAGTTGTCGACCTTGCGGTCCCGCTCCGCGCCAAGGGGGTAGTCGGGGCTGGCGGTGTCCCGCGCGGGCCTGCCCAGGTCGGTGCCGCTGTTGCCGATGGCGGTGATCAGCGTGACGCCGCGCTTGCGGGCGTAGTCGAGCGCCCGCCGCATGCCCGTGATGATGCCCCGCTGTTCGAGCTGCTGGGCCCGGGTGTCCTGCGGGTTGGCGGTGCAGTTGAAGGTCCAGGGGTCGACGTAGAAGCTCATGTTCACCACGTCGATGCCCACGTCGCCGGCGTAGGTCAGGGCGTCCATGGTCGGCTTGAGGAAGAAGTAGCCGGAGTCGGTGCCGGCGCGCAGGTTGACCAGGGACACGCCGGGGGCGACCCCGGCGACGCCGATGCCGTTGAGCGGTGAGCCGATGGTGCTGGCGACGTGGGTGCCGTGCCCGTCGTCGTCCACGTCGGCCGGGTCCTTGCAGCTCTTGTACTCGCAGGCGCCGTCGAACTTCTTGCCGTTGGAGTCCTTGGGCTGGTCGGTGACGAAGTTGCGGCTGAGCGCCCGGTTGAAGTTGGGCGCGATGTCGGGGTGGTCGCCGTCGACGCCGGTGTCGATGATGCCCACCAGCACCTTGTGGCTGCCCCTGACCTTGGCGTACGACCCGGTGGGGGTGGCGCCGATCATCGCCATGTCCCACTGGCGGCCCGACAGCGGGTCGCCCCCGGAGGCGCCGCTCCCCGACCGTGAACCGGACGAGGACGGAGAAGAGGACGCGGACGGAGAAGAGGACGCGGGCCGCTCCCCCGCGCGGGCGACGGCGCCGATGCGGCGGTCGGGCGTGACGCCGACCACGGCGGGGCTGGCCCCGATCCGCTCGGGCGACCCGGTCCGCGCGATCAGGTAGCCGAGCCTGTCGTCCCGCCCGTCGACCGTGCCCCCGGCGTCGGCGACGGCCTTGAGCGCCACCGCGCGGTCGCCGTCGGCGTAGAAGACCAGATAGACCCCGGCCGGGCCGGCCGGTGCCGGCGACGGAGTGCCGGCCGCGGTGGCGCCGACGGCCCCCAACAGCGCGAGCGAGACGAGTGCTCCGGCGAGACGCCCCCGTGCTTTCAAGAATTCCTCCCCCAGTCCGGGCCCCAGTCCGGGCTCAGCATCCTTCAGGCAGCCGGAGACGAACGCAACCGGCTGCCTGAGATACTTCCCGTTTTGTACGGCTATCGCCCCTGTATCAAACGAGTGGCCGCGCCGTCGGAGGGATGGGCACCGGAAGGGCAGTCTGGCCCGTGAGGTACCGGTCCACGGCCGCCGCCGCCGAGCGGCCCTCCGCGATGGCCCACACGATGAGCGACTGCCCGCGGCCCATGTCGCCGGCCGCGAAGACGCCCTCCACGGCCGTCTCGTACGCCTTGCCGCGGGCCACGTTGCCCCGCGGGTCGAAGAACGACTGGGGGTCGTCCGCCAGCCCGGCGAGATCGTTCAGCAGCGGGCCCTTCTCCGGGCCGAGGAAGCCCATCGCCAGCGTGACGAGCTCGGCCGGGATCTCCCGCTCGGTGCCGGGGATCGGCTTGAACCCCGCCTCCGGGCCCTCGACGTCGACCACGCGCAGCGCCCGGACGTTGCCCTCGGCGTCGCCGGCGAACTCGACCGTGGAGACCGCGTAGACCCGGTCGCCCCCGCCGGCCTCCAGCTCCTCGTGCGCGCTCTCCATCTTGAACAGCATCGGGTAGGTCGGCCACGGCTGCGAGCCGGGACGGCCGACCGGCGGCTTCGGCATGATCTCCAGCTGGGTGACGGACAGCGCCCCCTGGCGGACGGCCGTGCCGATGCAGTCCGCCCCGGTGTCGCCGCCGCCGATCACGACGACGTGCTTGCCCTCGGCGGAGATCGGAGAGCCGGGGAGGTCTCCCTGCTGGACCTTGTTGGCCAGCGGGAGATACTCCATCGCCTGGTGGACGCCCTTGAGCCCGCGGCCGGGCACCGGCAGGTCACGCCAGGCCGTGGCGCCGCCCGCGAGCACGATCGCGTCGAACTCCTCGCGGAGCTGGGCGGCGGTCACGTCGGCGCCGACGTCGACCGACGTGCGGAACTCGGTGCCCTCGGCCTCCATCTGGGCGAGACGGCGGTCGATGTGCCGCTTCTCCATCTTGAACTCGGGGATGCCGTAGCGGAGCAGCCCGCCGATCCGGTCGGCCCGTTCGAACACGACCACGTCGTGCCCGGCCCGGGTGAGCTGCTGGGCGGCGGCGAGACCGGCGGGGCCGGAGCCCACGACGGCCACGCGCCTGCCGGTCTTCGCGAGCGGGGGCTGGGGGGTGACCCAGCCCTCGGCGAAGGCCCGGTCGATGATCTCGACCTCGACCCGCTTGATCGCGACCGGGTCGGAGTTGATGCCGAGGACGCACGCCGCCTCACACGGAGCCGGGCACAGGCGGCCGGTGAACTCCGGGAAGTTGTTGGTGGCGTGCAGCCGCTCGATCGCCTCGCGCCAGTCGTCGCGGTAGACGAGGTCGTTCCACTCGGGGATGAGGTTCCCCAGCGGGCAGCCGTTGTGGCAGAACGGGATGCCGCAGTCCATGCAGCGGGCCGCCTGCTTGGTCAGCGCGGGCTTGGGGAAGTCCTCGTAGACCTCCCGCCAGTCGCGGATTCGCACGTCGATCGGGCGGCGCGCCGGCAGCTCGCGGCCGTACGTCATGAACCCCTTCGGGTCAGCCATCGGTGTTCCCCCCTTATCCGTGTGCGGTGGTTGTGTCACAGCCCATTACGGCCTGGCCGTCGATGGCCGTTTGCGCGGACATCGGCATCACCCGTGCGCTGCGGCCATTACGGCCTCGTCGATGTCCCGGCCCTCGGCCTCGGCGGCGGCCCGCGCCTGGAGGACCCGCTTGTAGTCCGACGGCATGACCTTGCTGAACCTGGTGAGGGCGATGTCCCAGTCGGCCAGCAGGTCCTTGGCGACCGTGGAACCCGTCTCCGCGAAGTGCTTGTCGACGATCTCCCTGAGGAACTCGGCGTCCTCGTCGTCCAGCGGTTCGATCTCGACCATCTCGCGGTTGACCCGCTCGGGCTTGAGGTCGATCGCGTAGGCGATGCCGCCCGACATGCCGGCCGCGAAGTTGCGCCCGGTCGGGCCGAGGACGATGGCCCGGCCGCCGGTCATGTACTCGCAGCCGTGGTCGCCGACGCCCTCGACGATGGCGGTGGCGCCCGAGTTGCGGACGCAGAACCGCTCGCCGACGACGCCCCGGACGAAGACCTCGCCGGAGGTCGCGCCGTACAGGCCGACGTTGCCGGAGACGACCTGTGTCTCGGCGGCGAACGGCGCGTCGGGGTGCGGGCGGACGACCAGGCGGCCGCCCGACAGGCCCTTGCCGAGGTAGTCGTTGGCGTCGCCGGTGAGCCGCAGCGTGACGCCGCGGGGCACGAACGCGCCGAACGAGTTGCCCGCCGAGCCGGTGAAGGACACGTCGATCGTGTTGTCGGGCAGGCCGGCTCCGCCGTACCGCTTGGTCACCTCGTGGCCGAGCATGGTCCCGACCGTACGGTTGACGTTGCGGATGGGCAGCTCCAGCGTGACCCGGTCGCCGAACTCCAGAGCGCCCTCGGCGAGCTGGATGAGCGTGTTGTCGAGGGCCTTGCCGAGTCCGTGGTCCTGCTCGACGACCTGGTGCAGCGGGGTGCCCTCGGGCAGCTCCGGCTGGTGCAGGATCGGCGACAGGTCGAGCCCGGCGGCCTTCCAGTGGTCGACCGCCTCGGCGGTGTCGAGCAGCTCGGCGTGGCCGATGACCTCGTCGAGCGAGCGGAAGCCGAGCTGCGCGAGGTACTCGCGGACCTCCTGGGCGATGAACTCGAAGAAGTTCACCACGAACTCGGGCTTGCCGGTGAACCGCTTGCGCAGCTCCGGGTTCTGCGTGGCGACGCCGACCGGGCAGGTGTCCAGGTGGCAGACCCGCATCATGACGCAGCCCGAGACGACCAGCGGAGCGGTCGCGAAGCCGTACTCCTCGGCGCCGAGCAGCGCGGCGACGATGACGTCGCGGCCGGTCTTGAGCTGGCCGTCGGCCTGGACGACGATGCGGTCGCGCAGGCCGTTGAGCAGCAGGGTCTGCTGGGTCTCGGCGAGGCCGAGCTCCCAGGGCGCGCCCGCGTGCTTGAGCGACGTCAGCGGCGAGGCGCCGGTGCCGCCGTCGTGGCCGGAGATCAGCACGACGTCGGCGTGGGCCTTGCTGACACCGGCGGCCACGGTACCGACGCCGACCTCGGAGACCAGCTTCACGTGGACGCGGGCCCGCGGGTTGGCGTTCTTGAGGTCGTGGATGAGCTGGGCCAGGTCCTCGATCGAGTAGATGTCGTGGTGCGGCGGCGGCGAGATGAGGCCGACGCCGGGCGTGGAGTGCCGGGTCCTGGCGATCCACGGGTACACCTTGTGGCCGGGGAGCTGGCCGCCCTCGCCGGGCTTGGCGCCCTGGGCCATCTTGATCTGCAGGTCGTCGGCGTTGACGAGGTATTCGCTGGTCACGCCGAAGCGGCCGGAGGCCACCTGCTTGATCGCCGACCGGCGGGCCGGGTCGTACAGCCGCTCGGGGTCCTCGCCGCCCTCACCGGTGTTCGACTTGGCGCCGAGCCGGTTCATGGCGATGGCCAGGGTCTCGTGCGCCTCCATCGAGATGGAGCCGTAAGACATGGCGCCGGTGGAGAACCGCTTGACGATCGACTCGACCGGCTCGACCTCCTCGATCGGGACGGGCTGCGCGCCGGGGCGCAGCTTGAACAGGCCGCGCAGCGTCATGAGCTGCTCGGACTGCCCGTCGACGAGCGAGGTGTACTCCTTGAAGATCTCGTAGCGCCGCGACCGGGTGGCGTGCTGCAGCTTGAAGACCGTCGTGGGGTTGAACAGGTGCGGCTCGCCCTCGCGGCGCCACTGGTACTCGCCCCCGACGTCAAGCCGCCGGTGCGGGTTCTCGGCGCGGGGGTAGGCCCGCTGGTGCCGCTCCAGCGCCTCGCGGGCGAGGACGTCGAAGCCCACGCCGCCGAGCCGGGAGGTGGTGCCGGTGAAGCACTGGTCGATGACGTCGGCGCCCAGGCCGAGCGCCTCGAAGATCTGCGCGCCGGTGTAGGACGCGACCGTGGACACGCCCATCTTCGACATGACCTTCAGGACGCCCTTGCCGTACGCCTTGATGAGGTTGCGGACGGCCTTACGCGGCTCGAGGTCGAGCATGCCCGTCGCGATCATGTCCTCGGCCGTCTCCAGCGCGAGGTAGGGGTTGATGGCGCTGGCGCCGTACCCGATGAGCAGCGCCATGTGGTGGCACTCGCGGGCCTCGCCGGTCTCCAGGACGAGCCCGACGCGGGTGCGCGACTTCTCCCGGATGAGGTGGTGGTGGACCGCGCCGGTGAGCAGCAGCGACGGGATCGGCGCCTTCTCCCGCGAGGACCCGCGGTCGGAGAGCACGATGATCCGTGCCCCGTCCCGGATCGCCGCGGAGACCTCCTGGCGGATCTCCTCCAGCCGCCGCACCAGGGCGTCGCCGCCACCGGCGACGTCGAACAGGCCGGAGACGACGTGCGGCTGGAAGCCGGGCAGCGCGCCCTCGTCGTTGATGTGGACGATCTTGGCGAGCTCGTCGTTGTCGATCACCGGGTAGGGCAGCACGAGCCGGCGGCACGAGGCCGGGCCGGGGTCGAGCAGGTTGCCCTCGGGGCCGATGGTCGACTGCAGCGAGGTGACGAGCTCCTCGCGGATGGCGTCCAGCGGCGGGTTGGTGACCTGCGCGAAGAGCTGGCTGAAGTAGTCGAACAGCAGCCGCGGCTTCTCACTCAGCACGGCCACGGGCGTGTCGGTGCCCATCGAGCCGATCGGCTCGTACGCCGCCCTGGCCATCGGCGCGAGGATGATCCGCAGCTCCTCCTCGGTGTAGCCGAAGGTCTGCTGCCGCTTGACGAGGGCCTCGTGGGTCGGGTGCTCGTGCTCGCGCCCGGGCAGCTCCTCGAAGCGGACCAGGCCCGCGTGCAGCCACTCGCCGTACGGCTCGGCCGCCGCGAGCTCGGCCTTGATCTCGTCGTCCTCGACGATCGTGCCGCGGCCGGTGTCGACGAGGAACATCTTGCCGGGCTGGAGGCGGCCCTTGCGGACGACGTTCTCCGGCGCGATGTCCGAGAGCACGCCCGCCTCGGAGGCGAGGACGACCAGGCCGTCGTCGGTGACCCAGAAGCGCCCGGGACGCAGGCCGTTCCGGTCGAGCACGGCGCCGACGAGGGTGCCGTCGGAGAAGGTGATCGACGCGGGGCCGTCCCAGGCCTCCATCAGCGTCGAGTGGAACTCGTAGAACGCCCGCCGGGCGGGGTCCATCTCCGTGTGGTTCTCCCACGCCTCGGGGATCATCATGAGCACGGCGTGCGGGAGCGACCGGCCGCCCAGGTGGAGCAGCTCCAGCGTCTCGTCGAAGGACGCGGTGTCGGAGCCGTCGGGGTCGCAGATCGGGAAGAGCCGCTTCAGGTCGCCGGGGACGAGGTCCGTGGCGAGCATGGCCTCGCGGGCGCGCATCCAGTTCCGGTTGCCCTTGACGGTGTTGATCTCGCCGTTGTGCGCGATGTACCGGTACGGGTGGGCCAGCGGCCACGACGGGAACGTGTTGGTGGAGAACCGCGAGTGGACCAGCGCGATCGCGGTGACGTAGCGCTCGTCGGCCAGGTCGGCGAAGAACGGCTCGACCTGCAGGGAGGTCAGCATGCCCTTGTAGACGATCGTACGGCTGGACAGCGACGCGAAGTAGACGTCGGCCTCGTGCTCGGCCCGCTTGCGGAAGGCGAACGCGCGCCGGTCGAGGTCGAGCCCGGTCTCGCCGCCGGGAGACGCGACGAAGAGCTGCTTGAAGTACGGCATGACCGCGCGGGCGCTCGCCCCGGGAAGGGCGGCGTCGACGGGCAGGTCACGCCAGCCGAGGACGGTGACGCCCTCCTCGGCGGCGATCTCCTCGATGAGGCGGATCGCGATGTCCCTCGCCTGCTCGTCGAGCGGCAGGAACGCGGTGCCGGCGGCGTAGGCGCCCTCGGCCGGAAGATCGAAGTTCACGACCGCGCGGAAGAACGCGTCGGGGATCTGTGTGAGGATGCCCGCGCCGTCGCCGGTGTCGGGCTCGCTTCCGCTTGCTCCGCGGTGGTCGAGATTGCGGAGCGCCGTCAGCGCCTTGGCGACGATGTCGTAGCTGCGGCGGCCGGCGACGTCGGCGACCATGGCCACACCGCAGGCGTCGTGCTCGTTTGAGGGGTCGTAAAGGCCCTGAGGCTTGGGGAAGCCTCCGGGCAGGCCAAGGCGGGCAGCAGGCATGTAATCCCTCCCGTCGTCATCGTCTGTTGAAACAGAGGGACGACGTTGGCCCTGCTGCGGGTGTAGGTCTGTGTAGATTACCGCACCCTGCCGGAATAGTGCCCCCCCGGTCCCCTTCGCGAACCTTCACTGGTTAACGCGATGGATACAGTTGCCGCATGGCCGATCAGGACGCGATAGACCAGTTGCTGGCGCAGGCGGGCGTCTCGTTGGGCGTGGACAGCCGGCGCCTCCGCACAGCCGTTGCACTGCTCGGCGACGGCCGCTGGTGGACCCTGGCCGACCTGGTCCGGGAAACCGCGACGTCGAGGCGGACGATCGAGGCGCTGCTGCGTGAGCTCCCCCTTGAGCACAACAGCGGCGACCGCGTCCGAATCCCGGCAGATCAGACTGGACGCTATAACAACGGGCAGCTCGCCGTTATTTCGGATCCACGCGAAGTGCCGGACGTGCTCGACCGGCTGGAGACCCTGATCGCCAAGGCGCCGCGCGGGCGGCACACGCTCGACCACGTCGCCGCCACCGCCGAGACGGTCCTGCGGCGCGCGATCCTGCTCGGGACCCGCTTCTGGCTGCCGGGCGCCCGCCTGCTCGGCGTCGGCGACCACGACCTGACCTCTCTGGCCGTACGGATGGTCCATCCGGAGGTCGAGGTCATGGTGGCCGACATCGACGAGCGGATCCTCGGCTACATCGACGACCAGGACCTCGGCGTCCACACCCGCTGGGCCGACCTCCGCCTGGGCCTGCCGCCCTCGGCGCGCGGCTGGGCCGACCTGGCGATCACCGATCCGCCCTACACGCCGGAGGGCATCGGGCTGTTCGCGGCCCGGGCGGCGGAGGGCCTGCGCGACCGGGACCAGGGCCGGATCCTGCTGGCGTACGGCGCGTCGGAGCGGACCCCCATGCTTGCCCTCAAGGTGCAGCGGGCGCTCTCCGACCTCAATCTGCTCAATGAAGCGATATTTCCGAACTTCAATCGCTATCACGGGGCCGAGGCCATCGGCAGCGCGGCCGACCTCTACGTCCTGCGGCCCACCACCAAGACGTGGCCCGCCATCGCCGCCCGTCTCGACCGGCTCACGACCGCGATCTACACCCAGGGTCCCCAGGCCGTCGAGGCCTCGGCGTCCGGCCTCCCCGGCGTGGAGGCCGTGGAGACGTTCGCCCCCGGCCTGCTCGCCGGGGACTGGCCGCGCGAGCTGCTGCCGAAGGTCCCCCGGGCGAGGCTCGCCACGCTGCTCGCCAAGCCCTACGCGGCCGCCCCGGATCGGGTCGCGATAGCCGTACCGGCCGGGCTGGAGGCCGCGGTCCCCCGGCTGCTGCTCGCGACCCGCGCCCGGCACGTGCGCGTGCTCCTCGCCGGTCCGCCCGGCGACCTCCCCGCGCTGGCGTCGGCGCTGTCGCCTGTGTACGAGCTCACCGCCGGCGGCCCGGTCCTCGACGCCGTACGGCTCCCGCTCCCGGACGGCGGGGCGGCCCGGATCGTCCGGCGCGTCCTGGACGGCGCCCACGGCAAGGTCGCCAACCTCTGGCGAGAGGGGCTGACCGAGGCGGCCGGGCTCACGAAGAAGCAGGCCAGGGCCGCGGTCGAGGAGGCCGCTCCCTGGGCCGCCGACGTGACGGCCCTCGATCTGCCCCTTCACCGCCTCGCCGAGCTCCCCGCCGCGGTGTCGCGGACCCTATAATGATCGGACTCCGAGGATCGCGCTCCCCAGAAACACGTCGCAGAACGGGAGCACACCGCACGCGCTGACCGCGCGAGGGCGATGGAGCGGGCGGCATTCCGTTCGCATGCCCTTTCGGAGGTAGATCCCATGAACGTTGGTCTCGGCCTGCCCATCAGCGACCCGCCCGCGCTGCTGGACTGGGCCCGCCGCGCCGACGCCGGCCCGTTCACCACGCTCGGCCTGCTGGACCGTCTCGTCTACGCCAACCCCGAACCCCTGATCACCCTGGCGGCCGTCGCAGCCGTCACCACGCGGATCCGCGTCCAGACGGAGGTCCTCCTCGGGCCCCTGCGCGAACCGGCGCTGCTGGCCAAGCAGACCGCGACCCTCGACCGGATGTCGGGCGGCCGCTTCACGCTCGGCATCGGAGTCGGGGGACGCGAGGACGACTACCTCGCGGCCGGAACCGACATCCGCAGCCGCGGACGCCTCCTCGACGAGCGCCTGGCCACCCTGCGCCGCGTCTGGTCAGGTGAGCCGTACAGCGCCGAAGTCGGCCCGATCGGGCCGGCGCCTACCCGCCCCGGCGGGCCGGAGGTGCTGATCGGCGCGTTCAAACCCGCCGCGCTCCAGCGCGTCGCCCGCTGGGGGGACGGCTACCTGTGCGCCGCGCCTCCCGGCTACGCCCGGCACCTCTTCCAGACCGTCGAAACGGCGTGGACCACCGCGGGACGGGCCGGACGGCCCCGCATGGTGGCGCAGGTCAACGTCGCCCTCGGGCCCGACGACACGGTCAAGGACGCCTACGAGGCGATCAACGGCTACTACGGGTTCCTCGGCGACACCACCTGGGTCACGGAGAACCTGCTCACCACGCGGTCACGGGTCAGCGACGCCATCGCCGCGTTCGCCGACCTCGGCGCGGATGAGGTGATCTGCTACTGCTGGGCCCGGGACCCCGGCCAGATCGACCGCCTCGCCGACGTCGTCGCCTGACAGATTCCGGCCGGGTGGCCCCACGGGCCACCCGGCACCCGTGCATGATCACCGCCACTATCGACGCAGGTCAGCGCGGCCACGGGGGAACCCGTGCATGATCACGGCGAGATTGCGGGCTCGCTGGGGGCGGGCTCGGACGGCTGGGCGGTGTCGGCCCCCGGCTGCGCCGGAACGGCGGGCAGCCCGGCGACGGCGACGACCCGGCGGTAGATCGCCTTCTCGGCCTCCCTGGCGGCGAGCCCGAGCATGACGAAGTCGTCCTTCTCCCCCGGCTCGGCGCCGTCGGCGCGGGCGACCCAGACAAGGCCGGCGTAGTGCCCCATCGCCTGGCCGCTGGACTCGCTGTATCCCCCGAAGCCCGCCTTCGCCGGGTCGAGCGGCAGCACCCAGCCGCCGGTGTGCAGCGTCTTGAGGCTCTCGACGAGGCCGTTCGCCCCCTGCACGTCGGCGAGGTTGAGCATCGTGTACTGGGCGACGTAGGCGCCGTCCGCGGTCGAGTAGAGGCCGCGCAGTGCCTGAGTGCAGCCCGCACGGGCCAGCAGGCCGGCCAGTTCGGCGCCCCAGACGGCATTGGCGCAGCTCGGGTCCAGGCGGCCGCCGATCCGTTTGAGGCTGACCTTGCCCACCGTGAGGGTCCTCGCGCCGAAGACCTCCTGCGCGGTGAGCGGCGCGCCGTCGGCCTTGCGATCGGCGATCGGGGCGAACTCCTTGAGGGACGGCCACGCCTGGTAGAGGTCTGGCCGGGCCTTTCCGAGAGTGTCCGGCGGAGCCTCGGTGGGCGCGGATTCCCCGCCCGCGATGGCGTTTACCAGGAACGTCAGAAACAGCGCGGCCGCGAGGACGGCGGCGACGGACCCGACCCCGACCAGGAGCCGCTGCTGGCCGCCGGTCAGCCCCCATTCGGCGAGAGTGGGGCTGGTCCACCTTTCCTCGGACGACCGGCGCTTGCGTTTGGTCATAGACCGCCGGCTCCGATGAGCGTGCCGAGGCCCCACGTCAGGGCCGCCGCGACGGCGCCCACGAACAACTGGCGGAGGCCGCTGAACCACCAGCTCCGCGCGGTCACGCGCGACACCAGGACGCCGGCGGCGAACAGCGCCGCCATCGACACGATCGCCGAAAGCCACAGCCCCTTCACGCCGAACAGGTACGGCAGGAGCGGGATCAGCGCGCCCAGGCTGAACGACAGGAACGAGGAGATCGCCGCGAGGACCGGCGAGGGGAGATCGTGCGGGTCCACGCCTAACTCCGCCCGCGTGTGGACCGCCAGCGCCTGCTCCGGGTTGAGGGAGATCTGCCGGGCCACCTCCCTCGCCGTTTCGGGGTCCACGCCGCGCTTGATGTAGAGCTGGGCGAGCTCCTCCTCCTCGGCCTGCGGGTGTCGCTCCAGCTCCCGCCGCTCGACGTCGATCTCCGCCTGGGCCAGCTCCCGCTGGCTGGCGACCGAGACGTACTCGCCGCCCGCCATGGAGAAGGCCCCGGCCGCGAGACCGGCGACGCCCGCCAGAGCGACGATCTTGGTGGTGGCCGTGCCTCCCGCCACGCCCGCGATCAGGGCGAAGTTGGAGACCAGGCCGTCCATCGCGCCGAACACCGCGGGCCGGAGCCAGCCGCCGTTCACGTCCCGGTGCTCGTGGTGGATCTCGGCTCGCGCCCCCGCGCCGCCGTCGATCATCGCTGTCCGGCCTCCCCGTTGTGCACGGCGTGCCGGGGCTCGTCCCGCTCATCAGGCTCGCCGGCCTGCTCCTCGGCCTGTTCCTCGGCCTGCTCGTCGGCCTGGTCGCTCGCGTGGGCGGGATCCGGGTTCTCGGCCTCGCCGCCGTCGCCCGGCTCGCCCGGCTCCCCGGGCTCGGAGGTCACGCCCAGCGGCTCCTCGCCCGTCTTGTTCCGGCTCAGCCAAAAGTACGCCAGCGCCCCCAGGAAGACGACCACGGAGGTCCACTGGTTGAGCCGGAGTCCCAGGATGTGGTGCGCGGGGTCGACCCGCAGCCCCTCGATCCAGAACCGCCCCAGCGTGTACCCCGCGACGTACAGCGCGAAGAGGCGGCCGTGGCGCAGGTTGAGGCGCCTGCCGAGCACCAGGAGCAGGCCCGCGAGCCCGAGGTCCCACAGCGACTCGTAGAGGAACGCCGGGTGGTAGGTGCTCACGCCGGGCACCGTGCCGGGACGGCCCGGGTCGATCTCCAGACCCCACGGAAGATCGGTGGGACCGCCGAACAGTTCCTGGTTGAAGTAGTTCCCCCACCGGCCGATGGCCTGGGCCACCGCGATGGCCGGGGCGAGGGTGTCGGCCACCGCCGAGAAGGAGATGCCGCGGCGGCGGCAGGCGATCCACACGCCGAGGGCGCCGAGCGCGATGGCGCCCCAGATGCCGAGGCCGCCCTTCCAGATGAACAGGGCGTCGATCGGCCGGTTCGGCGCGCCCGACCCGAAGTAGAGCTGCCAGTCGGTGATGACGTGATAGAGACGTCCGCCGACCAGGCCGAACGGCACGGCCCAGACGGCGAGATCGGTGATCGTTCCAGCCGCGCCGCCGCGGGCACGCCAGCGGCGCTCACCGATCCAGACGGCGACGATGACGCCGAGCACGATGCACAGCGCGTAGGCCCGGATCGGTAGGGGTCCGAGATCCCAGACACCCTGTGACGGGCTGGGAATCGAGGCGAGGAGGGGCATGTCAGGTGACGTTACCGTAAGAGCGCCCGGCCCCGGTGCCCAGCGCTGGAGAACAGGTCGCCACACCTGTTCGGCCGGCTATTTCGCGGCATTGAGAACGGCCTCCCGCAGGGCGCTCGGCACGAACGCGGTGTCCTCCAGGCTCTGACCGTCGAGCATGACGGTGGGCGTCCCGGGCAGCTTGAGCGCGCTCATGATCTTGCTGGAGTACTCCTGGTGGGCGGCCACGTTCTTCTCGCCGCGCACGCACGAGTCGAAGCCCGGAGCGCTCGCGCCGGCCTCGTGGCCCCACTTCACCAGTTGGTCGGCCGTGAAGCCGACCGCGGTCTCACTGGGCTGCCCCTGGTAGAGCTTGTCGTGAAAGGCCATCCACTGCGAGCCTTCGGTGAGACAGCGCGCCGCCGACGCCGCGCGCAGCGAGTTGGACTTCGTCGGCTCGTCCGGGAAGATCGTGAGGACGTGGTAGACGACCTTGGCCTTGCCCTCGGCCGCCAGGTTCTTCAGGGTCGAGCCGCTGGTCTCCTCGAACTGCTTGCAGGCGGGGCACTGGAAATCCTCGTAGACGTCCACCACGGGCGCGGTGACGCCCCGCTGTGCCATCACGACCGAGCCGTCCTCCTGGATCGAGATCGGTGCGAGGTTTCCGGTGACCTTCTCCGACGCGCTCTGCGCGATGGACCACCAGCCGACGGCTATCGCCACCACCGCGATCACGGCGACCGTCACGACCATGGTCGCGCGCCTGCGCTGCTCCTGCTTGCGCAGGGCCTCGCGCTGAGCCGCGATGCGGGCCTTCGCCGAGGCCTCTCTTGTCCGCTTGCTCACGCTGCCTCCCCCAATGGCTGCGTCACCTTTCATCGCCTTCTTCCTCGCCCGGGAGGTACGGCTCCCGCGTCCCCGCCAGCCCGAGCGCGGAGTCCATCGCGAACCGGCCGGGAGGCCTCATCACGATCCAGGAGGCGCAGAGCACCAGCCCGAAGTCACGCAGGAGTTCCCGGAAGTAGTGAGGGTCCTCGCCCTGGCCGAGCGTTCCGGCGCCGCCGAAGCAACCGCAGTCGATCCGCAGGCCGCGGGCCCACACCGAGGAGATGCCGACGACGAACGCGATCATCAGCACTCCGGCGATCACCGCGGCGGGGCGGGTGAGCAGCCCGATGACCAGCAACACCCCGACGATGATCTCCAGCGCCGGCAGGCCGTACCCCACGATCTTGACGACAGGGTCCGGCAGGAGCTGGTAGGCCCGGACCGCCTCCACCGACAGGGCGGGCGCGCCGATCTTCAGCGCGCCGGCGACGATGAGCACGCCGCCGAGCACGAGCCGCGCGACGGTCGTCACCCACGACCGCGCGGGCCTCACCGAACGTAACCGGTCAGACACATGCCTGCCCGATGCCAATTGAACCATCGTCTCCTCGCCCGCTTGGCAATCCCGAAGTGAACATTACTGGGATCCAAGCTCACCATGTCCTCGATAAGAGCATGGTAAGCAGGAGTTTCAGCGGGACGGCTCAGCGCCGGACGCCTTCGGCGAGCTCGTGGGCCAGCTCGCGAACCGCAGTGAGGCCCGACGCCTCGTCCGGGGCGTCGAGCAGGCGCCGGATGAAGGCCGAGCCGACGATGACGCCGTCGGCGTAGGCCGCCACCTCGGCGGCCTGCCTGCCGTTGCCGACCCCGAGGCCGACGCAGACGGGCAGCGAGGTGTGCGGGCGGGTCCGCTCGACCAGGCCTTCGGCCGCGACGCTCACCGACTCCCTGGCGCCGGTCACGCCCATCAGCGAGGCCGCGTAGACGAAGCCGGTGCAGCAGGCGGCGACCCGGGCGATCCGCTCGTCCGGCGAGCTGGGCGCGACCAGGAAGACGGTGCCGAGCCCGGCCTCCTTGCTCGCCGCGAGCCACGGCTCCGACTCCTCCGGCGTGAGGTCGGGCGTGATCGTCCCCACGCCGCCCGCAGAGGCGAGGTCACGCGCGAAGCGCTCCGCGCCGTAGCGGTCGACCGGGTTCCAGTACGTCATGACCAGCGTCGCCGCGCCCGACTTGGCCACGCCCTCGACGGTGCGCATCACGTCGGCGATGCGCGTGCCGTTGGTGAGCGACCGGTGCACGGCGTCCTGGATGGTGGGGCCGTCCATGAGCGGATCGGAGTACGGCAGGCCGATCTCGATCACGTCGCAGCCGGCCTCGACCATGGCGGTCGCGGCGGCCACGGCCCCGTCCTTGGTGGGAAAGCCCGCCGGCAGGTAGCCGACCAGCGCGGCCCTGTTCTCGGCGCGCGCCTTCTCGAAGACCGTCTGGAGAGTCGTCATCGGTTGCCTTAGCGGGTCAGAGGTTGAAGTACTTCATCGCGGTGCCCATGTCCTTGTCGCCGCGGCCGGAGAGGTTCACCAGGATGGTGGCCTCGGGGCCGAGCTCCCGGCCGAGCTTGAGCGCGCCGGCGAGGGCGTGCGACGACTCGATGGCCGGGATGATGCCCTCGGTGCGGGCGAGCAGGGAGAAGGCGTCCATCGCCTCGGCGTCGGTGATGCCGTGGTAGGTGGCGCGGCCGGAGTCCTTGAGCCAGGCGTGCTCCGGCCCGACGCCCGGGTAGTCGAGGCCCGCGGAGATCGAGTGCGACTCGATCGTCTGGCCCTCCTCGTCCTGGAGGACGTAGGTGCGGGAGCCGTGCAGCACGCCGACGCTGCCCTCGGTGAGCGTGAGGGCGTGCTCACCGGTCTCCACGCCCCGCCCACCGGCCTCGTAGCCGTGGAGCTGGACGCTCTTGTCGTTGATGAAGGCGTGGAAGATGCCGATCGCGTTGGAACCCCCGCCGACGGCCGCCGCGACCGCGTCGGGCAGCCTGCCGGTGAGCTCCAGGACCTGGCGGCGGGCCTCGACGCCGATGATGCGGGCGAAGTCGCGGACGATCTCGGGGAACGGGTGCGGGCCCGCGACCGTGCCGAACAGGTAGTGGGTGTGGTCGACGTTGGTCACCCAGTCGCGGAAGGCCTCGTTGATGGCGTCCTTCAGCGTCTGGCTTCCGTTGGTGACCGGGATGACGGTCGCGCCGAGCAGCTTCATCCTGGCGACGTTGAGCGCCTGGCGCTCGCAGTCGACGGCGCCCATGTAGATGACGCACTCCAGGCCCATGAGCGCCGCGGCGGTCGCCGTGGCGACGCCGTGCTGGCCCGCGCCGGTCTCGGCGATCACCCGGGTCTTGCCGAGCCGCTTGGTCAGCAACGCCTGGCCGAGCACGTTATTGATCTTGTGGGCGCCGGTGTGGGTGAGGTCCTCGCGCTTGAGCAGGAGGCGCGCGCCGCCCGCGTGCTCGGCGAAGCGCGGCACCTCGGTCAGCGTGGTCGGGCGGCCCGCGTAGGTGCGCAGCAGGTGGTCGAACTCGCGGAGGAACTCGAGGTCGTTCCTGGCCTTGTCGTACTCGGCGGCCACCTCGTCGAGCGCCGGGATGAGCGCCTCCGGCACGTAACGGCCGCCGAAGATCCCGAACTTGCCGTGGACGTCCGGGTCGTCGCCGTAGACGCCGTTGCCGGCCAGGTCGGCGGAGGTGAGCGGAGTCCCTTCCGTCGCTGTCACATGGCCTCCTCTGTCGTTCACGACTGCTTCTCGGGTCCGGTGTCCTGGCGGGACGCCGGATGGGCGCCCGCGGTCACCAGATCGTTGACCGCGGCCTTCGGATCCTTACCCGTGACCAGGCTCTCGCCGACGAGCACGGCGTCGGCGCCGGCCCGGGCGTAGGCGAGCAGGTCGTGCGGGCCGCGCACGCCGGACTCGGCGATCTTGATGACGCCCTCGGGGAACTTGGGCGCGAGCTTCGCGAAAACGTCGCGGTCGACTTCCAGGGTCTTGAGGTTCCGCGCGTTCACGCCGATGATCCTGGCGCCGGCGTCGAGGGCCCGGCCGAGCTCCTCGTCGGTGTGCACCTCGACCAGCGGGGTGAGGCCGATCGACTCCGCCCGCTCGATGAGCGAGACCAGCGCGTTCTGGTCGAGCGCGGCCACGATCAGCAGGGCGAGGTCCGCGCCGTACGCCCTGGCCTCCCAGAGCTGGTAGGAGGTGACGATGAAGTCCTTGCGCAGGATGGGGATGTCGACGGCCGCGCGAACGGCGGCGAGGTCGTCGAGGGTGCCGCCGAACCTGCGCCGCTCGGTCAGCACGCTGATGACGTGGGCGCCGCCCGCCTCGTAGTCGGCGGCGAGGGCGGCGGGATCCGCGATGGCGGCGAGCGCGCCCTTCGACGGGCTCGAGCGCTTCACCTCGGCGATCACCGAGACCTTGTCGCCCCCGAGCGCGGCGTAGGCGTCCTTGGGCTCGGGCGCGTGGGCGGCCCGCCGCTTGAGCTCCTCGATCGACACGGTCTTCTGCCGGTCTTCGAGATCCTCTCGCACGCCCAGGATGATGTCCTCGAGAACACTCACGCGCCCTCCTCTCCTTCGGCTAGGAGCTCGCGCGATTTACCTGTCCGCTCGCTCACGCGTAAGGGTCCCTCCGGTCGGCTGCACTCCCTGTCTTGCCCTGCGATGGTATCGGCCCAACGCGCGCCGCCCCGCCACTGGGTCTCGTCACGGTGCGAGGAAATGACCAAAAGTCGTATTTCGCATCACCCAAAAGGCGATCACGACACCAAAGAGTCCCCAGATGTAGGCGGGATGGGCCAGGCTCGTGCGCGCGGGCCGTCCCTGCCATGATCGTAACGCCCAGCGGCCCCACCAGAAGACGAGGAACGGCACCGTGCCGACGGCGAGCGGGTTCAGCCCGAGAGCCGAGACGACGTCGGCGTGTCCCAGCGCGTGCATGGCGCGGAGCGTGCCGCATCCGGGGCAGTAGAGCCCGGTGAGGTAGAGAAACGGGCAGGTCGGGTAGTGCCCGGCCTGGTTGGGGTCCACGGCGCCCACGTACGCGAACGCCGCGGCGGTGACCGCCGCCACGCCGAGCGGCGCGAGCACGGACCGCAGCCGGTCCCTGCCTCGCCGCCCGGGGACGATCTCGGTCATGTCCTCAGTATGTCGAGGTGGAGGTGGTGTTGAAGCTGAACACCCCGGCCACCACGACCAGCACGATGTACAGCACGAACAAGACGAGGCCGGTGGCCAGCGACGCGATCCACCACTTCTTGGCCGACTCCGACGCGGCGACGGCGCCCTGGTAGTCACCGGCGGTCCACTTGGAGTTGACCTGGCTGGCGTAGACGATCGACACGATGCCCAGGGGAAGGCAGCAGAGGATCGTGGTGATGATCGCCATGACGAGGTGGTTGTTCGGAGGCGTGGCGCCACCGCCGTACCCTCCGGGAGGGCCGTAACCGCCGGGCGGCGGGTAGCCTCCGCCGGGAGGGCCATAACCCCCTCCGGGCGGCTGGGCTCCGTAGCCCCCCGTGTCGCCCGGCTGATTTCCGTAGCTCATTTTGATGGCTCCTGTGAGATCAAGTTGCGGCGGAAGCTTAGCGACGCCGAGGTTCCATAGCCGGGGAAAAGTCCAGTTTGTGGACAAGTTGTGATCTAAGCGAATTTGCTCAGAACTCGCCGGAACGCCGATCCGCGGTGCCGTCGGTTGTGGGATCGGCGCCCTCGTCGATGGCGTCCCACAGGGCCCGCTCCCCGCTCACCTGGCGGCGCGTGCGGCCTCGGCTCCGGCGATCGTACCGGCCGGACATGCCGGGCCAGCGCCCGCCTCTCACGACGGCGACCGCTCCGGCGGCCACCAGCACGACACCGCCCGCCATGGCCGCGAGGGGCCACAGCCAGGCCAGGGACGGGGCGACGGCCCCGCCGCTCGCCGTCATCGCCACCGTGACGTGTTCCGGCGCGACCTTCGCGATCGTCTCCGCCCGCGTGCCGGTCCAGCTCCCCGCCACGACCGCGACCCCGCAGAGGGCGATCACGGCGGCGATCAGCCGGCGGGGAAGGCCGCGTGTCGCCAGCACGGCCGCCGTGGCCGCGAGCCCGGCCAGCGCGGCCGGCGTCAGGAAGGGGACGAGCTCGCTCCCGGAAAGGGCCACCCTGGCCGACCCGGGCGCGCCCTCGGCCGGGTTGAGGACCAGCGTGGCCCAGGTGCGCCCGGAGGCGAGGAGCGCGAGCCCCGCCCCGGCGGCGCACGTGATCAGCCACGTCACCAGCTCGCGCCGGGCCGTACGGGCGGGATCCGGCGCCGTCATGAGGCTCCGCTCACCTCGAGCACGTCCGCGTCGAAGCAGGTGCGGTCGCCGGTGTGGCAGGCGGCCCCCACCTGGTCGACCTTGAGCAGGATCGTGTCGCCGTCGCAGTCGAGGGCCACGTGCCTCACCCACTGGACGTGGCCGGAGGTGTCGCCCTTCACCCAGTACTCCCCGCGACTGCGGGACCAGTACGTCGCCCGGCCGGTGGTCAGCGTGCGGTGCAGCGCCTCGTCGTCCATCCAGGCGAGCATCAGCACCTCTCCGGTGTCGTGCTGCTGGACGATCGCGGGCACCAGCCCGTCGGGGGCGCGCTTCAGCCGTCCGGCGATCTTCAGGTCGAGGGCCATGCGCCAATTCTGCCGCAACGGGCGGGCGGCGCCCGCCACGGGCTACCCGGCCGTGACCAGGGACAGCGGAAGGTCCCCCAACACCGCTCGTGATCATGCGATGCCCGCCGATCGCATGATCACGGCGGACGCCATCCCAGCTCAACCAGCACAACCGGGAATCCGCGCATGATCACGCCAGGTGTGTCAGGACGAGTGCGTGCCGGCCGTCCAGGAGGCGTAGAGGTCGGCGTAGACGCCCGGCTCCTCCACGAGGACGGCGTGCGGGCCGCGCTGGACGATCCGCCCATGCTGGAACACCAGCACCTCGTCGGCCGCCTGGGCCGTCGAGAGGCGATGGGCGATCGAGACGGCCGTCCGGCCACGGGTCACCCCGTCGAGGGCCCGTGCCAGCCGCACCTCGGTGGCCGGGTCCACGGCGGAGGTGGCCTCGTCGAGCAGCAGCAGATCGGGGTCGGCGAGGTAGGCGCGGGCGAGGGCGACGAGCTGCCGCTCCCCCGCCGACAGCGACTCGCCGCGCTGGCCCACGGGGGTCTCCAGGCCCGCAGGCAGGCCGTCGAGCCAGTCGGCCAGCCCCAGCTCGGTCAGGGCCAGCCGGATGTGGTCGTCGGTCGCCGAGGGCAGCCCGAACCGGATGTTCTCGGCCAGTGACGAGTCGAACAGGAAGCCGTCCTGCGGCACCATCACGATCCGCTCCCGCAACGAGGCGAACCGCACGCTCCGCAGGTCGACGCCGTCGACCAGGATCCGGCCCGACGTGGGGTCCATGAGCCGGGTGAGCAGCTTGGCGAACGTCGTCTTGCCCGACCCGGTCTCCCCCACGACCGCCACCCGCGTGCGCGGCGGGATGCCCACCGACACGTCGTGCAGCACCGGGGCGCCGCCGGGATAGGCGAAGCCGACGCCCTCGAACTCGACGGAGATCGGCCCACGCGGCAGCGTCGCGCCGTCGGCGGGGTCGGCCACGTCGGCCGGGGTGTCGAGCACGCCGAGGATGCGGCGCCACCCGGCGATCGCGTTCTGCGCCTCGTTGAGCACCTCGGTCGCGGTCTGCAGCGGGCTGATGAACAGCGTGATCAGGAAGAGGAAGGCGATGAGGCGGCCGGCCGTGATCGACCCGGCCATGCCGAGCTCGACGCCCAGCAGCACCACTCCGGCGACGGCGACCGAGGCGACCAGCTCGGTGATCGGGAAGGTGAACCCGACGATCCGCTGGGCCCTGATCTGGGCCTTGCGCTGGGCGTTCACCGCGGTGTCGATCCGCGCCGCCGTACGGTCCTCGGAACCGTAGGCCCGGATGACCGCGCTGCCGACGACCGACTCGCTCACGGCGGCGAGGACGTCGCCCGCCCGCTCGCGGACACGGGTGTACGCCCCGGCCACCAGCCGCTGAAATCGGGGCAGGGCCACCACGAGCGGCAGGAAACAGGCCCAGACCAGCAGCGTGAGCTGCCAGGAGTAGATCGCCATGAGCACGGTCGCGACCAGCAGCTGGCCGAAGGCGATGATCAGCATCAGCCCGCCCCACTGCATGAACGTGCTGATCTGGTCCACGTCGCCGGTCACCCGCGAGACCAGCGCGCCGCGCCGCTCGGTGTTCTGGGTGAGCACCGACAGGTCGTGCACGTGCCGGAAGCCCTTGCCGCGGAGGGTGGCCAGGCCGGACTCGGTGGACCGGTAGAGCCTGACGTTCATGAGGTAGCCGCACAGCGCGGTCAGCACCACGGCGAGCGCGCACAGGCCGATGGCGTTCCTGATGAACGGCACGTCCGGGGTGCCGCCGCGCAGGCCGCGGTCGATCACCTGCTGCACCGCGATCGGCACGATGATCTTGCCAAGGGTCGCGAGCACGGCCAGCGCCAGTGTCCCGCCGAGGCCGCGCCGGAACTCCGGCGACAGCCGCATGCCGTGCCGTAACGTCTCGAAGGCCGTCCGCTCCGCCGCCCGCAGGCCGGTCGCCACCGCCATCACGCCACTACCTCCTCATCGGCGTCGGTGTCCAGCGCCGCTCGTTCGGCCTCTGCGCGCTCGTACGCGGTGACCAGGTTGCGGTATCCCTCGCAGCGGGCCAGGAGCCGCTCGTGGGGGCCGTGGTCGGCCACCACGCCGTACTCCACGTAGACGACCTCGTCGGCCAGGGCGATCGTCGCCATCCGGTAGGCGACGACGATCACCGTGGAGTCCGCCGACCCGTCCCGCAGGCCGTACAGGATCCGCTTCTCCACCTGGGGGTCCACGCTGGAGGTGGCGTCGTCGAGGATGAGCAGCCGGGGCCTGCGCACGAGCGCGCGGGCGAGCGCGATCCGCTGCCGCTGACCGCCGGACAGCGTCGCGCCGCGCTCGCCGACCCGCGTGTCCAGGCCGGACGGCAGCGCGCTGACGAAACCGTCGGCCTGCGCGAGGCGGAGCGCCGCCCAGACCGTCTCGTCCGGTACGGCGAGGCCCAGCGTGATGTTGCCGCGCACGGTGTCGTCGAACAGGAACGTCTGCTGGGGCACCAGCGCCACGGAGGCGCTCACACCGCCCTTGGCGACCTCGCGCAGGTCGGTCCCGTCGATCCGCACGGCGCCGCGGTCGGGGTCGATCAGGCGGGCGAGGAGCTGGGTGAGCGTGGACTTGCCCGCCCCGGTGGGGCCCACGACGGCGACCGTCCGCCCGGGGGCGACGGTGAAGCTCACGTCTCTGAGGACCGGGGCCTCGGGAGCGTAGCCGTAGGCGACGTCGTCCACCTCGAGTTTCGCAGGCCCGTCCCCGTCCCCGTCCAGGGCCGCCGTGCCGTACTCCATGGACCCGGTCGCGTCGAGGACCTGCTGGACGCGGGTCCAGCCGACGACGCTGCGCGGCAGCTCGGCGAGGACCCAGCCGAGCGCGCGGATCGGGAAGGCGAGCAGCGTGAACAGATACGCCACCTGGATGAGGTCGCCGGCCGCGACGTCGTGCGCCTCAAGCCGGAGCGACCCGACGAGCAGCACGGCGAGGACGCCCATGGTCGGGAGCGCCTCCAGCAGCGGGTCGAACAGCCCGCGCACCCGGCCGACCGCGACGTTGGCGTCACGCAGCTCGTCGGCGCGCGCCTGGAACCGCGCGGCCTCCGCGTCCTCCCTGCCGAGGGTCTTGACGACGAGCGCGCCGTCGAAGCTCTCGTGCGCGACCTCGCTCACCTCGGCCCTGAGCTGCTGCGCCCGCATCGCCAGAGGTGACAACTTGCGCTGATAAATCAGGTTCAGTACGGCTATCGCCGGAAAAATCAGGAAACCGACGAGGGCGAGAACCGGATCCACGAGCAGGATCGCCCCGGCGGCCGTCACGAGCATCACGATCACTCCCACGGCCATCGGCAGCGGGGCGAGCGGCGCCCAGGCGGCCTCCGCGTCGGAGTTGGCGTTGGAGAGCAGCTGCCCGGTCGGGTGCCGGTGGTGCCAGGCGAGCGGGAGCCGCAGATACTGCCGGGTCACCGCACGCCGCGACCGGGCCTGCATCCGATACTGCATGACTCCGGCGAGGATCCGCCTCCCCATGACCCCGGCGGCCTTGAGCACGGCCACGCCGACGATGAGCAGCGCCGCGACGACCAGCGTGCCGGTCCCGGCCCTGCCCTGGCGGAACGACGGGAGCACCACGTGGTCGGTCGCCCAGCCGAGCGCCCACGAGGACCCGACCGTCGTCACGCCGTAGAGGGCGCTCGACAGCACCGCGGCGGTGAACACGCGGGGCTCGGCCCTGATGGCGACGCCGATCACCCGGAGACCTTGGACCATGACTGACCTGCTCGGCCGCGGCGGGGACTCCTTCGTCGGCACGCGGGGGTTCCTCTCGATCGGGGGGTGGGGGCCGCTCTGCCGAGCGCCCATCGGATCGGACGTTACATACCCGGGTGCGCTTTCCGGATCGGCCGACCGACCGACGCAACACCAAGCCTTTAGTCCTAGTTACTCCCTATCATCCCGATCAACCGGATTATTCCGTCGAGTAGGCTGATCACCATGAGCAATGCCAGGGAGGAACGCGCCGCGCTGTGCGACCTGCTGGACCGGCTCGGTCCCAGCGCCCCCACGCTGTGCGAGGGCTGGGCGACCGCCGACCTGGCCGCACATCTCGTGCTCCGCGAGCGCCGCCTCGACGCCGCTCCGGGGATCGCCCTCGCGCCCCTGGCGGGCTACACGAGCTCCGTGCAGGAGGGGCTCAAGGCCCGGAACCCCTACCCCGAGCTCGTCGATCTCGTACGGCAGGGCCCCCCGAAGTGGTCGCCGTTCCGGCTGATCCCTGGCATGGACGATCTCGTGAACATGGTGGAGCTGTTCGTCCACCACGAGGACGCCCGCCGGGCCCAGCCCGGCTGGGAGCCCCGCACGCTCCCCCAGGACTACGACGACGCGCTGTGGAAACGGCTCAAGAGCGGCGCCCGGCTGTTCCTGCGCAAGGCGCCTGCCGGGGTCGTGCTCCGCCGCACCGGCGGGGAGAAGGCCGCGGGCAGGAAGGCCGAGCCCGCGGTGATCGTCAGCGGCGACGCGCCGGAGCTGGTGCTGTTCGCCTTCGGCCGCCAGGCGCATGCCCGGGTGACCTATGAGGGAGACGCCGAGGCGGTCGCCCGGCTCCGCGAGGCCGATCTGGGGGTCTGACCCCACGCAAAACGATCTAGACGAAATCCACACCTTGTCATGGCGGCATGGGGCAGCATGAGGGCAGCGCATCACGGTTGGAGCCCCGATGAACGTCAAGAAAGTCGTCACCTATGTGGCGGTCGCATTCGTGATCTTCTACCTGTTCACCCAGCCAGCGGGGGCTGCCGCCGCCGTCAAGGGGCTGTTCGGAAGCGTCAGCACCGGAGCCGAGCGCCTGTCGCAGTTCTTCACGTCACTCATCTCACACTGAGAAGCGGTAGGGCCTCATGACCTCCCGGCTAGTTATGATCATTCCTGTTGCCGGGTACAAACAGCCGGGAAACTGACTGCAGGAGGCCCCCCAATGCAGGTCAAGAAGGTTCTTACGTACGCGGCCATCGCGTTCGTGGTCTTCTACCTCTACAACCAGCCGCAGGCCGCCGCCGGTGCCGTGAACAGCGTGTTCGCCACGGTCAACACGGGCGCAAGCCGATTGGCGACCTTCTTCACGACGGTTCTGCGGTGATGTGAACCGGCCGGTGCGACGGCGGTCCCGCCGTTCCATCGGCCTCTCTCCCACCACCCGCTCACCGCGCCATCTGGCGCGGTGACGTGGCGGCACTCCGTCTTATGTGTTACGCAGACAGGGTGAGAGAGCGCCAGAGCGTCGCCCACCAACTCGATCCCGCGGCCCGGCGGGTCCTCGAACGCGTCGAGGTGGACGGCGTCGAGCTCGTCCGCTTCCTCTACGCCGACCACGGCGGGGTGATCCGCGGCAAGGCCGCCGGGCGGTCACGCCTGGCGGAGCGTCTCGGCACGGGCATCGGCCACACGGTGGCGATGATGGCCATGTCGATCCTCGACCACCTCCAGCCGGTCGAGGGCATGGGCCCGGTGGGCGAGGTCCGCATCGTCCCCGACCCGCGGACGTTCGTCGCCCTTCCCTACGCGCCGGGGGCGGCGGCCATGGTGTCGGACCTGCGCGACCTCGACGGAGGCCCGTGGGCCGCCTGCCCGAGGACGTTCCTCAAGGACGCCGTCGCCGCCCTGGAGGCCGAGGGCTACGCGCTGATCGCGGCGTTCGAGCCGGAGTTCACGCTCGGACGGCGGCTTCCCGACCCGGCCGGCGGCCCGGACCGCCTGGTCCCGCTCGACGACAGCCCGTGCTACGCCACGTCGGGCTTCGACCTCGCGCACGACTACACGATGCAGCTCGTCCGCGCCCTGGAGTCCCAGGGAATACCGATCGAGCACTACTACCCGGAGCTGGGCGCGGGCCAGCAGGAGCTGTCGATCCGGCCCGCCACGGCGCTGAAGGCGGCCGACAACCACGTGATCTACCGGGAGACCGTGCGCGGCGTGGCGTTCCGGATGGCGATGTGGGCCTCGCTCGCGCCCAAGCCCATAGCCAACCAGGCGGGAAACGGCGCCCACCTCCACGTCTCCCTCTGGGATCCCGCGCTGGAGCACAACCTCTTCGCCGACGGTCACGGCGGCCTGTCCGCGCTGGGCCGCCACTTCATCGGGGGGCTGCTCCGCCACCTGCCCGGTCTCGTGGCCCTGACCTGCGGGAGCGTCAACAGCTACCGGCGGCTCCAGCCCCGCTCGTGGTCCAGTGCGTACACCTGCTACGGCATGGATAACCGGGAAGCCGCCGTGCGGATCTGTTCCCCCATGTCCGGAAATATCGAGGCAACGACCAATCTGGAGATCAAGCCCTCGGACTCCTCGGCGAACCCCTATCTCTCGCTCGGGGCCGTCATCCACGCCGGGCTCGACGGCATCCGGCGGGAGCTCGACCCGGCGGAGGCCGTGAACGTCGATCCCACGACGCTGACCGACGAGGAGCGGGCCCGCCTGGGCTGCGCCCGGCTCCCCGCCTCACTCGGCGAGGCGCTCGACGCGCTGGAGGCCGACGAGCTGCTGATGGAGGCCCTCGGGCCGCTGCGCCGCGCCGCCTACCTGGCCGTCAAGCGCTCGGAGGTCGCGGACTTCGCCGCCCAGGACGTCGCCTACGAGACCTTCCACCACCTGCGGGTGTACTAGCAGGGCGCGTTCCCGTCGGGGCAGGCGACCAGGCCCGAGACGACGCTGCCGAGCGCGTCGGCCAGCGCCGCGACTTGGGCGTGGTCCAGATGGTTGAAGATCAGCCGGCGGACGTCCTCGACGT
Organism: Planotetraspora sp. GP83; assembly: GCF_041262585.1. NCBI lineage: Bacteria > Bacillati > Actinomycetota > Actinomycetes > Streptosporangiales > Streptosporangiaceae > Planotetraspora > Planotetraspora sp. GP83. Next base: position 191,183 of record NZ_JBGCBZ010000003.1, read on the forward strand.
GCCGGGGCGCGAGCTCCTCCAGCAGCGCCCGGCCGCAGGGGGTGATCTCCGCGAGCGAGGCCCTGCCGTCCCCCGGGCAGGGCCGTACGATCACGAGGCCCCGGCTGATGAGCTTGCTCATCCGGTGGCTGAGCCGGCTCTGTGACATCTTGAGCGCCGCCGCGAGGTCGCTCAGCCGGAACACCTTCTCGCTCAGGGCCACGAGCACGGCGTACTCCACGCCCACGAGCCCGTAGCGGCGGTGCCCCCGCTCGATCTCAGGCAGGACCAGCATCGCTAAGGCGAGGAGGCCCTGCCATGCTCGCGACTCCGTCTCGTCCAGCCATCCGCCGTCAGGTTGCCTCGCCACATCAGAAAGCGTACGGGCCGAACCTTCCCCACGCGACGACGACGGCGAGGATCAGCAGCACGACGTTGATCACGATCGGCTTCGTCTCCTTGCGCCGGCCGTGCGTGATTGCCGCGCCGAGCATCAGCAGGACGGCGCCGACCGCGGCGAGAGGCGTGAGCACCGGCGCGATGCCGGTCAGGCCGGGGAGGATCAGGCCGATCGCGGCGAGCACCTCCAGCGCCCCGATGGTCTTGATCGTTGGCTGGGAGAAGTCCTCCGTCCAGGCCATGTTGGGGTTGGCGGCCAGCTTCTCCTTCGGCTGGGCCAGCTTGCCGGCGCCCGCGGCGAGAAAGACAAGGGCGAGCAGTCCCTGGAGGATCCATAGGACGACGTTCATGTGTGACTCCTTTGTTGATGCTTCAAGAATGCTAGAGGCAACATACTTGAAGCATCAAGTTCCACGGTCGGCGGTCCTGCCGGAACCGGACATTGGTACGTTTCAACCAATGGAGTCGGTCAGCATCAGGGAGGTCGCGGCGCTCGCCGGCGTCTCCCCGGGCACGGTCTCGAACGTGCTCAACCGTCCCGATAAGGTCGCCGCCTCGACCCGCGAACGCGTCGAGCGGGCGGTGCGCGAGCTCGGGTTCGTCCGGCACGGCTCCGCGTCGTCGCTGCGGGCCGGGCACAGCAGGACGATCGGGCTGTCCGTCATCGACATCGGCAACCCCTTCTTCACGGACATCGCCGCCGGGGTCGAGGAGACGGCGAGCGAGCTCGGCTACGCGGTGATCCTCAGCTGCTCCGCGGGCGACCGGTCGAAGGAGGAGCGCAACCTGCTGGTCCTCGCCGAGCAGCGGGTGCGGGGCGTGCTGATCACCCCCTCCGGCGAGGACACGGCCGCGCTCGACCGCATCCGCGAACGCGGCATCAACGTCGTCCTGATCGGCCGACCGGCCCTCCGGCCCGACCAGTGCTCCGTCACGGTCAACGACGTCACCGGGGGCTCCCTCGCCGTCACCCACCTGCTGGAACGTGGAGCCCGCCGGATCGCCTACGTGTGCGGGCCGCTGACGATCCCCCAGTGCCAGGACCGGCTGGAGGGAGCCCGCCGTGCCGTACGGCAGGCGGGCCTAAACCCGGCGACCGCGCTCAGCGAGCTCACCATGCCCGCCATGCACGCCCGATCCGGCCAGCAGGCCGCCGAGAAGCTGCTCGCGTCCCTGCCGGACGCGGTGTTCTGCGCAAACGACCTCCTGGCGCTGGGCCTGCTGCGCGCCCTGCTCCAGGCAGGTGTCCGCGTTCCCGGCGACGTGGCACTGGTCGGCTACAACGACATCGAGTTCGCCGCCGCCTCGGCGGTGTCGCTCAGCTCGGTCCGCCAGGCCACCCACCGGCTCGGGCGCATCGCCACCCAGTTGCTGCTCGACGAGTGCGACAACCCCGGGGGCCACGCCCACCAGCAGATCATGTTCCAGCCCGAGCTGGTCGTCAGGGAGTCGACCGGTTCCTAGCGGCTGCGCGAGGTCGCGCCCGAGGGCGTCGACGTCTACTTCGACAACGTGGGCGGCGAACAGCTCGGCGCGGCCATCGCATCGGCGAGGTGGCGGAGGCGGCGGGCACCACGCCCGCGCGCTTCGCTATTACGAGCAGGCCGCCGTAGGCGCCACCTTTCCCTCTTTTCTAGAGAAAATGCTCCATATTTCGCTAAATCGTCCAGGAGAGGCGGACTCTTTGGGCGGCGTCCCGGTTGTATCGGCCCGGTCGTATGGCGGGAATCCAATGCCCGCCTGGCCGTCCAGGGAGAAAAGGCACTTCCATCCGCCGGAATGGAATTATGGTTGGATTGCCCTTATTCCGGGTGATTCACCTAGACGCGCTCCACAGCCGGGGTCAACGATGGAGTGACATTCCCGATCGCCGCGATGCGGCCCTGATCGGACAGGAGAACCCATGCACGGAAAACGACTTTCGATGCTGCTCGGCCTCGCCTTCCTTCCCGCCCTGGCCTTCGGGCCGGCGCAGACGGCGCAGGCCTCGTCCATTCCGACCTCCGGGAAGGTGTCCCTGGCCACCGGACAGCACGATCCCGTGATCGACGAGTCCGAGGAATCCGAGGAGGCCGGGCTGTCCGAGCGATCCAGAATGCCGGAACAGCGATCCGAGGAGTCCGAGGAGTCCGAAGAGGCAGGCCAGCCCACGGGCCTCGCCCACCGGAGCGAAGAGATCGACCGGCAGGGCGAGGGCTGGTCGGACCGGACCAGCGAACACTCCCGCGGATACAACTGGGGCGGATGATCGCTCCACCGGCGAGGGCCCGGTAAAACCAGCCTTCGCCGATGAATCCGCCACATGAGAAAGAACGCGGCCTCCGGCTATCGGGGGCCGCGTTCATATGTACGTTTCGAGATATAGGCTGAATCGACGAAGCACGAACCACTGCGGCTATGCAGGTAATTCTCCCCGAGTGGTAAAAACCTCATCTGATCCCAAGCCGCCTCCACCGCACAATTGTCGGCCGCGCCTGATACCCCTATGCCATGCGGGCATGCTGTCCGACCCCCCGGAGGCATCCAATGAATGAGTTCGAGGTCCTGAAGGAGCGGATCACCCGGCTACTACGGCAGTACGACACGGCGGCACCGGCCGGCCAGATCGCCGCGGGCAGCCGTTCCAGCGACAAGGCGACCAGCAGGGAATGGTCCACCTGCTGGAAACGACGCAGAGCCTGACGGACACCGTTCAGGCGCTGTCGAAGACGGTGCAGAGCATCGCGGAGCGACTGCCGCCCCCCAACTGACGACGGCGTACGGCTCGCGCCTCCACCGGAGACGCGAGCCGTACGGTTCAGCGGACGGGGTGCCCGGCGGCGCGGAGGGTGTCCTTGACCTCGTGGATCTTGAGCTGGCCGAAGTGGAAGACAGACGCCGCGAGCACGGCGTCGGCGCCCGCGTCGATGGCGGGCGGGAAGTCCTCCAGCTTGCCCGCGCCCCCGGAGGCGATCACGGGCACGGTCACCGCCTTGCGGACGGCTCTCAGCATCTCCAGGTCGTAACCCGACTTGGTGCCGTCTCCGTCCATGGAGTTGAGGAGGATCTCGCCCACCCCGAGCTCCTCTCCGCGCCTGGCCCACTCGACCGCGTCGATGCCGGTGCCGCGGCGGCCGCCGTGGGTGGTCACCTCGAATCCCGACGGCGTGGGCGGGCCGTCGACGACGCGACGGGCATCCACGGACAGCACGATGCACTGCGAGCCGAACCGCCGCGACAACTCGGTCAGCAGCTCCGGCCGGGCGATGGCGGCGGTGTTGACGCCGACCTTGTCGGCCCCGGCCCGCAGGAGCCGGTCCACGTCCTCGACCGCGCGCACTCCCCCGCCGACCGTCAACGGGATGAAGACCTGCTCGGCCGTACGGCGTACCACGTCGAGCATGGTCTCCCGCTCGCCCGACGACGCGGTGATGTCCAGAAATGTCAGCTCATCGGCGCCTTCGGCGTCGTACCGGCGAGCCAGCTCGACGGGGTCTCCGGCGTCCCGGAGGTTCTCGAAGTTGACGCCCTTGACCACGCGGCCGGCGTCGACGTCGAGGCAGGGGATGACCCTGACCGCGACCGTCATCCCGTCTCCTCCCCCCGGTATGCCTCTACCTCCACCTCTACCAGCATGCGCGAGTCGACGAGGCCGGCGACCTGGACGCTCGTGCAGGCGGGCCGTACGGTCCCGAAGACCTCGCCGTGCGCGCGGCCGACCGCCTCGAAGTCGTCGGCGTTCACCACGTAGAGCCTCGTGCGGACGATCTCGGAGATGGAGATCCCCGCCTTCTCTACAGCGTCGAGGGCGATGGAGATCGCTGTGAGGGTCTGGTTATAGGCGTCGCCGACATGCTGGATCTCCCCGCCCACGGTGGCGGTGCAGCCGGACACCAGGACGTGGGGCCCGGCGACGACGGCGCGGGCGTAGCCGTAACGGTCCTCCCACGGGCCGCCGGACGAGATCCGGGTGAAAGACATGCCATCGGTCATCTGGCGCTCACCGCCGCGAGCGCCTCTTCGAGCGTGAACGCCTGGGCGTACAGCGCCTTGCCGACGATGGCGCCCTCAACAGGGACCTGCGTCGCCAGGGCGCGGAGGTCGTCGAGCGAGGACACGCCGCCGCTGGCGATCACGGGCCGGTCGGTCCTGGCGCAGACCTCGCTGAGCAGGTCGATGTTGGGGCCGCGGAGCGTGCCGTCCTTGGTCACGTCTGTGACGACGTAACGCGGGCAGCCCTCCGACTCGAGCCGGTCGAGGACCTCCCACAGGTCGCCGCCCTCCTTGGTCCAGCCACGGGCGGCCAGGGTGGTGCCGCGGACGTCGAGCCCAACCGCGATCTTGTCGCCGTGCTCGGCGATCGCCTTGGCGCACCACGCCGGGTCCTCCAGGGCCGCGGTGCCGATGTTCACGCGGCGGCAGCCCGTGGCCAGCGCCGCGTCGAGCGAGGCGTCGTCACGGATGCCGCCCGACAGCTCGACCTGGACGTCGAGGGCGCCGACGACGGAGGCGATCAGCTCGCGGTTGTCCCCCCGGCCGAAGGCCGCGTCGAGATCGACCAGATGGATCCACTCGGCGCCGGCCTCCTGCCAGGCCAGCGCGGCGGCGAGCGGGTCCCCGTACGAGGTCTCCGTACCCGCCTGACCCTGCACCAGACGGACGGCCTGGCCGTCCGCGACATCCACGGCGGGGAGCAATACGAGTGACATGGTCACGACCTCCGGTCAAAGACAATGGTGACGAGCACGGGGATCAGCAGGATCGACCCGGCGAAGACGCCGAGCCGGGCCATCCAGCCGTCGAACAGGATCCAGGCGATCACCTGGACGAGGAACCACAGCGCCGCCACGACGGCGTTCTCGGTGCGGCGCCGGCGCGCCAGGTAGCCGCTCTGGCGGGCCACCCGCACCGGGCGCGGCAGCACCGCGGTGACCCGGCCCCGCAGCTCGCGCCGCCGGGCCGCCCTGGCTTCGCGCGCGGCCCGGACCGCCGTGAGGCGCTCCCGCTCGGCCTCGCGCTCCGCCCGGCGCCGGGCGCGCTCCTTGCTCATGGGGCCTCCTCAGAGCGTGTGGAGCCAGTTGGCCAGCAGCGCGGCGCCGGCGTCGCCGGACTTCTCGGGGTGGAACTGGGTGGCCATGAGCGGGCCGTTCTCAACGGCCGCGACGAACGGCACGCCGTGCTCGGCCCAGGTCACGAGGGGCGGGGTGAAGCCGGGACCGGCCTCCAGCTTCCAGTCGCGCACGCCGTAGGAGTGGACGAAGTAGAAGCGGGTGCCGGCGTCGAGCCCCTCGAACAGGACGCTGCCGGCGGGCGCGGTGACGGTGTTCCAGCCCATGTGCGGCAGCACGGGCGCGTCGAGGCGCTCGACCGTGCCCGGCCACTCGCCGCACCCCTGGGTGTGGACACCGTGCTCCACGCCCTTGTCGAACAGGATCTGCATCCCGACGCAGATCCCGAGAACCGGACGCCCGCCCGACAGGCGGCGGCCGACGATCTGGTCGCCGCGGACGCTCTTGAGCCCCTCCATGCAGGCGGCGAACGCGCCGACGCCCGGGACGACCAGGCCGTCCGCCTCCAGGGCCGCGTCCCAGTCGGCGGTCACCGTCACGTCGGCTCCGGCCCGGGCCAGCGCCCGCTCGGCGGAGCGCAGGTTGCCCGAGCCGTAGTCGAGCACCACGACACGCTTGCCTACTGCCACCACATCACCCCAGCTGTGATCGCCAGCGCGGCTCCCGCGCCGGCCAGCACCGCGAGCACCTTGAGGCCCTGCCGCACGGCGGAGATGACCCCGCCGACGAGGAAGAGGCCGATGAAGATCATGCCGCCTGACGCGAAGGTCATCAGAGGACGCCCTTGGTGCTCGGCACACCGGTCGCGCGCGGGTCCCGCTCGGACGCCTCCCGCAGCGCCCGCGCGAGGGCCTTGAACTGCGCCTCGACGATGTGGTGGGCGTTGCGCCCGTACGGCACGTGCACGTGGAGGCACACGGCGGCCTGGGCGACGAACGACTCCAGGATGTGCCTGGTCATGGTCGTGTCGTACTCCGGCCCGATCATGGGCGCCATGCCCTCGGGCTCGGTGTGCACGAGGTACGGCCGGCCGGACAGGTCCACCGTGACCTGGGCCAGCGCCTCGTCGAGCGGGCACGACGCGCTGCCGAAGCGGCGGATGCCCGACTTGTCGCCGAGCGCCTCGCGGAACGCGGCTCCCAGCGCGATCGACGTGTCCTCGATCGTGTGGTGGGAGTCGATGTGCAGGTCGCCCTCGGTCTTCACGGTCAGGTCGAACAGCCCGTGCTTGCCGAGCTGCGCCAGCATGTGGTCGTAGAAGCCGACACCGGTCGCGACGTCCACGATGCCGGTGCCGTCGAGGTTGACCTCGACCAGGACCGACGTCTCCTTCGTGCTGCGCTCGACGCGGCCGCGGCGCTCGTCGCCCGCGGCAGGGCTCGCGTCACTCATCCGAGGACCCCTTCCAGGGCGGCGCGGAACGCCGCCATCTCTTCACTTGTCCCGATCGACACACGGAGCCATCCCGCGGGACCGGTCTCCCTGATCAGCACACCGTGCTCAAGCAGCCCCTCCCACACGACGCGCCGATCCGGAAAACTACCGAATAGCACGAAGTTGGCGTCGGAGTCAGCGACCGCCAGGCCACGGTGCCGTAGCCAGTCCACCGTGGCGTCCCGCTCGGCCCGCAGCGCGTCCACCGTGCCGAGCAGCTCGGCCCGGTGTGCCAGGGCCACCCGGGCGGCCGCCTGGGTCAGGGTGGACAGATGGTACGGCAGGCGGACGAGCAGCATGGCGTCGACGACGGCCGGGTCGGCGGCGAGATATCCGAGCCGGGCCCCCGCCATGGCGAACGCCTTCGACATGGTCCGGGTGACGATCAGCCGGGGGTTGCCGGGCAGCAGGGTCAGCGCGGACGGCGTGCCGGTCCGGGCGAACTCGGCGTAGGCCTCGTCGACCACGACCATCCCCGGCGCGGCCTCGAGGATCCGCTCGATCACGCCGAGCGGCAGCGCCGTACCGGTCGGGTTGTTGGGAGAGGTCAGGAACACCACGTCGGGGCGGTGCCGCTCGATCGCGGCGACGGCCGCGGCCACGTCGATCGAGAAGTCCTCCTCGCGGGCGCCCTCGATCCAGCGGGTGTTGGTGCCGCCCGCGATGATCGGGTGCATGGAGTAGGACGGCTCGAAGCCGATGGCCGACCGCCCCGGGCCGCCGAACGCCTGGAGGATCTGCTGGATGATCTCGTTGGACCCGTTGGCCGCCCAGAGCTGGCGTGCCGTGAGGCCGTGGCCGAGGTAGTCGGCGAGGTCCTTGCGCAGCTCGACGGCGTCCCTGTCGGGGTAGCGGTTGAGCGTGGCCGCGCCGTGCCGTACCGCCTCGGCGAGGTCGCCGATCAGCGCGGCCGAGGGCGAGTAGGGGTTCTCGTTGGTGTTGAGCTGGACCGGCACGTCGAGCTGCGGCGCGCCGTAGGGCTGCTTGCCGCGCAGGTCGTCACGGATCGGCAGGTCGTCAAGGGTCATGAGGGCACTTCCCAGTCGAACCGGGCACGGATGGCGGCGCCGTGCGCGGGCAGGTCCTCGGCGTCGGCCAGCGCGCAGACGTACGGCGCGGCCTCGGCGAGCGCCTCGCGGGTGTAGTCGACGACGTGGATGCCGCGGAGGAAGGTCTGGACGGACAGGCCGGACGAGTGGCAGGCGCAGCCGCCGGTCGGCAGCACGTGGTTGGACCCGGCCATGTAGTCGCCGAGCGACACCGGCGCGTAGGGGCCGACGAAGATCGCCCCGGCGTTGCGGACCCGGGCGGCCACCTCGTGGGCGTCCGCCGTCTGGATCTCCAGATGCTCGGCCGCGTAGGCGTCCACCACCTTCAGCCCGTCGTCGACGCTCGACACGAGCACGATGCCGGACTGGCGACCGCTCAGGGCCTCGGTGATCCGCTCTGAGTGGCGGGTCGCGGCGACCTGGCCGGGCAGCTCCTTCTCGACCGCGTCGGCGAGCTCCGGGCTCGTCGTGACCAGCACGGCCGCCGCGATCACGTCGTGCTCGGCCTGGCTGATCAGGTCGGAGGCGACGTGGACGGGGTCGGCCGTCTCGTCCGCCAGGATCGCGATCTCGGTCGGGCCGGCCTCGGAGTCGATGCCGATGCGGCCCTTGAGCAGCCGCTTGGCCGCGGCGACCCAGATGTTGCCCGGCCCGGTGACCATGTTGACCGGGGGGCACTCCTCGGTGCCGTAGGCGAACATCGCGACGGCCTGGGCTCCGCCCACGGAGTAGACCTCGTCCACCCCGAGCAGAGCGCAGGCCGCGAGGATCGCGGGGTGCGGCAGCCCGCCGAACTCGCGCTGCGCGGGCGAGGTGACGGCGAGCGAGCCGACCCCGGCCTCCTGGGCGGGCACGACGTTCATGACCACGCTGGACGGGTAGACGGCCCGGCCTCCCGGGACGTACAGCCCCACGCGGCCGACCGGCACCCAGCGCTCGGTCACCGACCCGCCGGGCACGACCCGGGTCGTGGTGTCCGTGCGCCGCTGGTCCCGGTGGACGAGGCGGGCCCTGCGGATCGACTCCTCCAGGGCCGCGCGCACGGCCGCGGGAAGCTCGTCGAGGGCCCGCCCGATGGCCTCCACGGGCACCCGGGTGGACTCCAGCTCGACCCCGTCGAATCTCGCCGTCAGCTCCCGCACGGCCGCCACACCGCGATGGCGCACCTCCTCGCAGATGGGCCGCACCTTCTCCAGGGCGGCCTCGACGTCGAGATCGGCGCGGGGCAGCACGTCGCGCAGGTCGCCGGGCAGCGAGCCACGCAGGTCGATACGGGAAATCACCGTCCTAGTCTACGGATGACCAGGGAGGAATCTTCTCCCGTCCAGTCCTTAAGACGGGCTGGGTGATCTCAAGGGGACAGCCGGAAAGACTGCGCGGCCGTGCCGTTGCAGGTGTACTGCTGGAGCTGGACGGAGTCGGCGGCCGAGGCCCCGGGCACGTCGAGACATTTCCCGCTGAGGCGGCTCACGAAGTGGTAGTACCCGCCGCCTTCGGAGACCGCCTGCCATTGCTGGTTGTTCCCGCCGCTGTACGCCCACAGCTGGAGGAGGGCGCCGTCCGCCGAGGACATGTTGGTCACGTCGATCGCCTGGGCGCCGTTGTTGCGGTTGTTGATCCGCGCGAAGCCGCTGCCGGTCGGCTGGAACTGCCACTTCTGGGCGGTTGTGCCGTTGCAGGCGTACTGCTGGACCGCGGTCCCGTTGGCGGTGGCGGCCGCGCGGGCGTCCACGCACTTGCCGTTGCCCTTGTTGACGACGCTGTACCACGCCGCCGGGTCCGGGCCGGTGGTCGGCGTCGGGGTGGGCGTCGGGGTCGGCGTCGGGGTCGGCGTGGGGCTCGGGGTGGGGTTCGCCGTGGCGCCGCCGAGCCAGAGCAGGCCGTCGATGACGAACCGGTTCTGCGTGTCACTGGCGAATGTCGAGGACAGCGCGGTGTTCGTGTTGTAGTTCATCGCGTTGTGGCCGAAATTCGCGTACAGCATCTTGTAGTTCTTGTTCGTCCACATGATGGGGTAATAGCCGCTGTACCACGTCTGGTTGGGGTCGGTTCCGACCGGGAAACTCGACGGGGCGATCGACCCCAGAATCCTGATGTCCGGGTTGTTTCGCAGGTCGTTGGTCCAGCTGTACCACTCGCTTACCGACGAGGTGAAGGTCGCGGGAAGCCGGGCCGTCGAGGGGTGGTTTCCGCCCTCGTTCCGGATGGTGACCGATGTGGGGCCCCAGGTGTTGTTCCTGAACGCCCCGGTGCCGAGAAACGTGTTGTGGTACCAGGACCAGCTCTGCGGGTCGGTGTTGAAGGCCGACACGTGGAAGCCCATCCAGGCTCCGCCGCCCCGCATGTACTGCTCGAACGCCGACCGCTGGGCGGCGGTCTGCGGCAGGTCGTCGAGGAACAGCACCACCTGGTACTGAGAGAGCGTGGCGGCGTTCAGCTGGTCCCAGTTGTTGGTCGGGGTGTAGGAGAAGTCGTTCTGCGCGGCGGCCTGGGGGAACCACTGGTTGGCCTCTTTGACGAAGCTGATGTGCGCCGTGTCGTAGGTGCCGCTGTAGAACGCGAGGACCTTGAACTTCGGGGCGGCGAACGCCGTGCCGCCGTGCAGGACTGCCGCGCCGATCACGGCGGCGACCAGGGCTAACCAGCGGGCCCATTTCATGCGGGTCCTCCTTGGGGGGTTCTTTGTTTACTTAATTCAAGTAATGCAAATAGCAGATGTCAAGGATCTCTGTAGGCTGCTTCGTGTGAGCAAGACCAGGAGCAAGGGCGGGCAGGGAACCCCGGCGACGGTCGCCCTGACCCAGGCCAAGGCGGAGTTCACCCTCCATCCCTACGATCACGACCCGAACGCCCAGGCGTACGGCGAGGAGGCGGCCGACGCGCTTGGCGTGCCGTACGAGCGGATCTTCAAGACCCTCGTCGCCGAGACGGAGGCGGGCCTCGCGGTGGCCGTGGTGCCCGTCGCCGGGAAGCTCGACCTCAAGGCGTTCGCCGCCGCGCTGAAGGGCAAGCGTGCGGCGATGGCCGACGCGGTCAAGGTGGAGCGGGTCACCGGCTACGTCGTCGGGGGCATCAGCCCGCTCGGGCAGCGCAAGAAGCTGCCCACCGTGATCGACGAGTCGGCGCTCGGGTTCGAGACCGTCTACTTCTCCGCCGGCCGCCGCGGCCTGCAGATCGAGACGGCCCCGGCCAACCTGGTCCGGCTCACGCAGGCCGTCACCGCCGCCATCGCGAAGAGTTGAGCCCATGACCGAGCTGCCCGACCTCACCGCGACCGAGATGTCCGGCCTGCTCCGCACGCGGCAGGTGAGCGCGGTGGAGCTCACGGAGGCGTGCCTGCGGCGGATCGGCGAGGTGAACGGCCAGGTCAACGCCATCGTCACGCTGGTGCCCGAGCGCGCCCTCGATCAGGCGGCGCAGGCCGACGCCGACCTCGCCCGCGGCCACTGGCGCGGCCCGCTGCACGGGCTCCCCGTCGCGCACAAGGACCTCGTCGACACGGCCGGGATCAGGACGACGTACGGCTCGCGTCTGTTCGCCGATCACGTCCCGGAGACCGACGACCTGATCGTACGGAGGATCAGGGAGGCGGGCGGCATCGCGGTCGGCAAGACCAACACGCCCGAGTTCGGCACGGGCTCCCACACGGTCAACGAGGTGTTCGGGGCCACCCGCAACCCGTACGACCTGTCGAGGAGCGCGGGCGGGAGCAGCGGCGGGGCGGCGGCGGCGCTGGCGACCGGCATGGTGCCGCTGGCCGACGGCTCGGACATGGGCGGCTCTCTGCGCAATCCCGCGTCGTTCTGCAACGTGGCCGGGCTGCGGCCGACTCCCGGCCGGGTGCCGTCGAAGTCGGCTAACGCGGCCTGGTTCACGCTGGCCGTGCCGGGGCCCATGGCCCGCACGGCGGCCGACCTCGCGCTGTTCATGACCGCGATCGCCGGGTTCGACCCGTGCTCGCCGTACGCCGTCAGGGAGGCGTTCGGCGGGCCGCTGGACCGTGGCTTGCTGGAGCGGGACTTCACCGGGGCGCGGATCGCGTTCAGCCCCGACCTGGGCGGGCTGCCTGTCGACCCGGAGACGGCGCGGGTCACGGCCGGCGCGGTGACCGCGCTCGCCGGGCTGGGAGCCGAGGTGGAGCGGGTCGAGCTCGACCTCTCCGACGCCGAGGACGCGTTCCGGATCTACCGATCGTGGTACTACGCGCTGAACTACGGCGACCTGACGGAGGTCGGCCCCAACGTCGCGTGGAACGTGGAACAGGGCAGGAAGGTCACCGGGGAGGACCTCGCGCGCGCCGAGCGGCTCCGCACCGGGCTGTTCCACCGGATGAACGCCTTCTTCGGCGACTACGAGTTCCTGGTCGCCCCGGTCAGCCAGGTGCCGCCGTTCCCGGTGGACGATCCGTACGTCCTGGAGATCAACGGCCGGCGGATGCCGGACTATCTCGCCTGGATGCGGTCCTGCTACTGGGTCAGCGTCCTGCACGCGCCCGCGATGTCGATTCCCGCCGGGTTCACGCCGGGCGGCCTGCCCGTGGGCGTGCAGATCATCGGCAGGCCGTGGGCGGACCTCGACGTCCTGCGGCTCGGGCACGCGTTCGAGCGGGCGACCGGGCACGGGAAGAGGCGGCCCTAATCCCGGTGGCGGTAGGTCACCACGAACTCGACGGCCCAGAAGATCGCGGTAGCCAGGACCGGCCAGACGAACAGCACGCCGCGCGCGGTCAGGCCGAGCGACGCGGTGCCGGTGACCCCGCCGGGGCCCGCGGCCTGGACCGTTCCCTTCGCCGAGCTGCCGACCAGGAACGCGATATATCCGGCGAGCAGGCCGCCGCCCGCCAGCCCCAGCAGGACCGCGACCGGCCGCCGGCGCGCCACGACGTACGCCGCCACGCCGCAGACCAGGCCGAACCCGCCGGTGACGACGGCGAACCAGCCGTCGGCGTCGATGAGCGACTGCGACTCGGGGTCGGCGAGCTGCGGCCCCACGTCGGTCAGCACGTAGAGCGAGGAGGGCGCGAGCCCCGACCACGCGAACCCGGCGGCCACTCCCAGCAGGGCCAGCACGAGCACGGTCATGACCAGCGTCGCCAAATGATGCCGCACCGTCCAGATGCTACCTACATGGCGATGGGGCGAAGCGCCGTTACTCTTTAGGGCGTGAGTGAAGAGGTGTGGCAGATCGACCCGTCAGGCCCGCTACGCGGGGACGTCGAGGTGCGGGGATCCAAGAACGCGGTTTCCAAGCACATGGTCGCGGCGATGCTGGGCACAGGCCCGAGCACGCTGCACAACGCCCCGGAGGTCGGCGAGGTCGGGCTGACCGCGGCGATGCTGGAGGCGCTCGGCATCCACGTGGAGATAACGCCGGGTGAGATCACAATCGAGCAGAGCGCCGAGATCCGGCCCCGCGTCCCCGAGGAGTACACCGGGCTCAACCGCATCCCGATCCTCATGCTCGGCCCGCTGCTGCACCTGGCCGGGGAGGCGTTCGTCCCGCTCGTGGGCGGCGACCCGATCGGGCGGCGGCCGGTCAACTTCCACGTCGAGGCGCTGCGCTCGATGGGCGCCGAGATCGAGGTCGGCGACACCGGCATCACGGCCAAGGCCACCCGCCTGCGCGGAAGCCGTATCACGCTCCCCTATCCCAGCGTCGGCGCGACCGAGACCATCCTCATGACGGCCGTGCTCGCCGAGGGCAAGACGGTCATCAAGGGCGCCGCGATGGAGCCCGAGGTGGTGGAGCTCGCGCTGTTCCTCCAGCGGATGGGCGCGATGATCGAGCTCAGCCCCGACCGGCGCATCGTCATCGAGGGGGTCGAGCGCCTGCGCGGCGCCTCGACGTGGCTCGCCGGTGACCGCATCGAGGCGTTCTCCTACCTGGTGGCCGGGCTCGTCACCGGTGGCGAGGTGCGGGTCCACGGCTGCCCGCAGGACCGGCTCGTCACCGCCATCACCACGCTCGCCCGGATGGGCGCCAGGTTCGACATCACCGACGACTGGCTGACCGCCTCCGCGCCGGACGGCCTGCGAGCCGCGGCCGTGCAGACCGACACGCATCCGGGGTTCATGACCGACTGGCAGACGCCGCTGATGGTGCTGTTCACCCGCGCCGAGGGCATGTCCGTCCTGCACGAGACCGTCTTCGAGAACCGGCTGGTCTACGTGCCGGCCCTGCAGAAGATGGGCTGCGAGATCGAGGTCTTCGCGCAGTGCCTGGGCGGGCCCGCCTGCCGCTACCACGACACCAACGCCAAGCACTCGGCCGTCGTGCGCGGAGTGTCCAAGCTGCGCGGCGCCGACGTCACGCTGCCCGACATCCGCGCCGGGTTCTCCGCGGTGCTGGCGGCCGCGGTCGCCGAGGGCACCTCGACCCTGCGCGGTGTCAACCACATCGAGCGCGGCTACCACCGCCCCTTCGAGCAGTTCACCTCTCTGGGGCTGAAGATCAGCCGGGGAACGTAAAGCTTTCGGCGTCCGGCGTTTGGGGACGTCCATCGGGTCGCACTGATATTCCGTGACCTCTCGTCTCCTCAGCGCCGCCGCCGCGCTGGGCCTTTCCGGCGCGCTGGGAGGTGTCCTGGTCGCCGCGCTGGCCATGCCGCTGGTGAGCGGGGCCGGGTTCGCCGCGAAGGGAGCCGCGTCCACCTTCACGGAGCTGCCCCCGCCGCCGCGCGAGGACCCGCTTCCGGAGATGACCCGCCTGCTCGACCGGTACGGCAGGCAGATCGCCCAGTTCTACTACCAGAACCGGGAGTCCGTGCCGATCGACAAGGTGGCCCCGGCCATGCGGCAGGCCATCGTGGCCATCGAGGACTCCCGGTTCTACGAGCACGGCGGCGTCGACATCAAGGGGACGCTCCGGGCGCTCATCGCCAACACGCAGGCGGGCGGCATCCGGCAGGGCGGCTCGTCGATCACCCAGCAGCTCGTGAAGAACATCATGGTCAACCGGGCCGAGTCGGCCCACGAGCGCGCCCTCGCCCGGATGCGCAGCATCCAGCGGAAGATCGACGAGGCGCGGTACGCGCTCGCGCTGGAGAAGAAGTACTCCAAGCAGCAGATCCTGGAGCGCTACCTCAACATCGCCTACTTCGGGGCGGGCGCGTTCGGGATCCAGGCCGCGGCACGGCGGTTCTTCGGCGTCGACGCCGCCGACCTGACGCTGCTCCAGTCGGCCACGCTCGCCGGCGCCGTGCGCACGCCGTACGACACCGACCCGTCGCTGGGCAGGGCCCAGCAGGCGCGGCTATTGGAGCGGCGCGACATCGTGCTCGACCGGATGGCCGAGCTGAAAATGATCACGGTGGAGCAGGCCCGCGCGGCGGCCCGCGACCCGCTGGGGCTGCGCATGCGCGGGGAGCCGGGCGGGTGCGAGGGCAGCGCCTACCCCTACTTCTGCGTCTACGTGGAGCAGGAGGTGCTCACCAACCCCGCCTTCGGATACACGAGGGCCGACCGGGAGCGCCGCCTCCAGCGGGGCGGGCTCACCTTGTGGACCTCCATCGATCCGGCCGCGCAGAAGGCCGCCGAGAAGGCGATCGCGGCGCGCGTGGCCCCGCGGGACACCCAGGTAGCGGCCGAGACCATGGTGGAGCCCGGCACCGGCCTCATCCGGGCCATGGCGGCGAGCAAGCGCTACGGGCGCAACCCGCGCGACCGCAAGACAGGGCCGCGGACGACCTACAACCTGGCCGCCGACAGGGCGCACGGCGGGGGCGACGGCTTCCAGGCCGGGTCGACGTTCAAGGCGTTCACGCTGGCCACGGCCCTGGCCCAGGGCTGGCGGTTCGGGGACGGCTTCGACACACCCGGCTCGTACGTGCCGTCGAGCGGCTACCGCGACTGCGCGGGGAAGCCGGTCAACGCCCCCTCGGCCACGATCTACAACGCCAGCGGAGAGGGCACCGGCGGGCCGTACAGCCTGGAGCTGGGCACCTGGAAGTCGGTCAACATCTTCTACATGAAGCTGGAGCGGGAGGTCGGCCTGTGCAACGTCGTCAGGACGGCCAGGGCGCTCGGCATCTCGAGGGCGGACGGCACGCCGCTGCGCGAGGTGCCCACGTTCACGCTGGGCGTCAACGAGATGGACCCGACGACCGTCGCCGCGGCGTTCGCGGCCTTCGCGGCGCGCGGGCGCTACTGCCGGCCCATGGCGATCACCGACATCGTCGAGCGGGACGGCACGCGGACCTCGGTGCCGCCGAGTTGCGGGGAGGTCCTCGACCCGGAGGTCGCCGACGCGGTCAACCACGTGCTGTCCGGGGTCTTCACGAAGGGGACGATGCACGGGCAGTCCATCGGGCGGCCGGCGGCGGGTAAGACGGGCACGAACAACGGGTACACCTCCGCCTGGTTCGCCGGGTACACACCCCACCTCGCGTCCGCCGTCAGCGTCGGCGACATCCGCGGCTCCTACCGCTACCCCCTCACGGGCGTCACCATCGGAGGCCAGTACTACGGCGCCGTGCAGGGCGCCTCGCTCCCCGGCCCGATCTGGGTGGACTCCATGCGGTCCGCGCTGCGGGACGTCCCGCCGTCGGACTTCGTGTCACCCGACATGCGGCGCTTCGGCGGCGGCTTCACGCCCGGCCTCAAGGAGTTCCTCGAAAGGGAGAAGAAGCACAGAGACCGGGAGGGCTCAGGCCACGGCGGCCGGCGCGACGCCGACCACGGCAGAGACCACGACACGAGCCAGGACGGGGGCCACGACCCGGGCCACGACACCGGCCGGTTCGCCTACCAGAAGCCCACCCACGCCCAGCCCGTCGGCCGGTCTCATGCCCGTCCCCCGGCCCGCCACGGCAGGCGCCACAAGAACCACCGGCCGCGCCACCCGGCCCATCGCCACAGGCCGGGCCGGGTGCACGAGCACCGCTGAGACCGCGCGGGCCGTACGGCTCAGGCGAGGCAGGCGGGGCCGAGGAGCTGTTTGAGGTCGCCCATGAGGGAGGGCGAGGGGGTGACGCGGAGCCGGTCGTCGAGGCGCATGACGGTGGTGCGCGGGCCGTTGTGCACCTGGAGGTGCACCTCGGTCGTGCCCGGATGCGTGATCAGGACCTCCTTGAGCCGGCCCACGACGGGCGGGGTGCAGCGGGCCATCGGCAGGCTGACAACGAGCGGGCCGCCTGACTCGGCCGTCAGGTCGGGAGCCGTCACCTCCATGGCGATGATCTTCGCCACGTCCTCGCGCTTGTCGATCCGGCCCTTGACGAAGACGATCGCGTCCTCCGCGAGGATGGTCGCGCAGAGCTGGTACGCCGAGGGGAAGATCATCACCTCGATGGCGCCCTCCAGGTCCTCCAGCATGGTGAGAACCCAGGTGTCGCCCTTCTTGGTGACCTTCCGCTGGAGGCCGCTCAGCAGGCCGCCGACCGTGACGATCTGGCCGTCGGGACGGTCCTCCGACTGCAGGGCGGCCACCGAGCAGTCCGCGCCGGACGCCAGGATGTGCTCCACGCCGAGCAGCGGGTGGTCGGAGACGTACAGCCCGAGCATCTCCCGCTCGAACTGCAGCAGCGTGGTCTTGTCCCACTCCCCCGGCGGGATCTGCACGTCGAACGTCTGGTCCTCCGCGCCGTCGACCGCGCCGAACAGCGAGTCCTGCCCGATGGCCTCGTTCTTCTTGATGTCGATGATCGCGTCGACCGCCTGCTCGTGGACCATCAGCAGGCCCTTGCGGACGTGGTCGAACGAGTCGAAGGCGCCCGCCTTGATCAGGGACTCGATGACGCGCTTGTTGCAGACGATCGCCGGCACCTTGCGCAGGAAGTCCTTGAAGTCGGCGAACCTGCCCTTCTCCTTGCGGGCGGCGATGATCCCGTCGACCACGTTGCCGCCGACGTTGCGGATGGCCGACAGGCCGAAGCGGACGTCGGTCCCGCGCGGGGTGAAGTCGAAGTCGGAGTCGTTGACGTCCGGCGGCAGCACCTTGATGCCCATGCGGCGGCACTCGTTCAGGTAGAGCGCCGACTTGTCCTTGTCGTCCTTGACGGACGTGAGCAGGGCGGCCATGTATTCGGCCGGGTAGTTGGCCTTGAGGTAGGCCGTCCAGTAGGAGACCAGGCCGTATCCGGCGGTGTGGGCCTTGTTGAACGCGTAGTCGGAGAAGGGCAGGAGGATGTCCCACAGCGCCTTGATCGCGGCGGCCGAGAAGCCGTTGTCCTGCATGCCCTTCTCGAAGAACTCGAACTGCTTGTCCAGCTCGGACTTCTTCTTCTTGCCCATCGCGCGGCGGAGCAGGTCGGCGCCGCCCAGGGAGTAGCCCGCGACCTTCTGCGCGATGGCCATGACCTGCTCCTGGTAGACGATCAGGCCGTAGGTCGTGTCGAGGATCTCCTTGAGCGGCTCCTCCAGCTCAGGGTGGATCGGGGTGATCTCCTGCTGGCTGTTCTTGCGGAGCGCGTAGTTGGTGTGCGAGTTGGCGCCCATCGGGCCGGGCCGGTAGAGCGCGAGGGCGGCGGAGATGTCCTCGAAGTTGTCGGGGCGCATGATGCGCAGCAGCGAGCGCATGCCGCCGCCGTCGAGCTGGAAGATGCCGAGCGTGTCGCCGCGGCTCAGCAGCTCGTAGGTGATCCGGTCGTCGAGCGGCAGCTTCAGCAGGTCGATCGGCTCGCCGCCGTTGATCTCGATCATCTTCAGGCAGTCGTCGATGATCGTGAGGTTGCGCAGGCCGAGGAAGTCCATCTTCAGCAGGCCGAGCGTCTCGCAGGTCGGGTAGTCGAACTGCGTGATGATCGCGCCGTCGGAGTCGCGCCGCATGATCGGGACGTTGTCGACGAGCGGCTCCGCGGACATGATGACGCCCGCGGCGTGCACGCCGGTCTGCCGGATCAGGCCCTCCAGGCCCTTGGCGAGGTCCATCGTCGCCTTGACGTCGACGTCCTCCTCGTACAGCTTCCGCAGCTCGCCGGCCTCGTTGTAGCGCGGGTGACCGGAGTCGAAGATGCCGCTCAGCGGGATGTCCTTGCCCATCACGGCGGGCGGGAACGCCTTGGAGACCTTGTCGCCCAGGGCGTACGGATAACCGAGGACGCGGGCGGCGTCCTTGATGGCGGCCTTCGCCTTAATCGTGCCGAACGTCGCGATCATGGCGACCTTGTCGGCGCCCCACCGCTCCGTGACGTACCGGATGACGTCGGCGCGCCTGCGCTCGTCGAAGTCGATGTCGACGTCGGGCATGGACACGCGCTCGGGGTTGAGGAACCGCTCGAAGATCAGGCCGTGCGGGATGGGATCGAGGTCGGTGATGCCCAGCGCGTAGGCCGCGAGGGAGCCCGCCGCCGAGCCACGGCCAGGGCCGACCCGGATGCCGTTGTTCTTGGCCCACATGATGAAGTCGGCGACCACGAGGAAGTAGGACGGGAAGCCCATCTGAAGGATGACATCGATCTCCTTCTCCGCCCACCGCCGGTGCTCGTCGTCGAAGCCGTCCGGGAAGCGGCGCTCCATGCCCTCCCAGACCTGCTTGCGGAACCAGCTCTCCTCGGTCTCCCCCTCCGGCACCGGGAAGCTCGGCATCAGGTTCTTGTAGCCGAACATGCCGGCCGGGTCGACCTTCTCGGCGACCAGCAGCGTGTTGCGGCAGCCCTCCTGCCAGAGGTCGGACGAGTCGACGGCCCGCATCTCGTCGGCCGACTTGACGTAGTAGCCGCTGCCGTCGAACCGGAAGCGGTCCGGGTCGGAGAGCTGCTTGCCGGTCTGGATGCACAGAAGCGCGTCGTGGCTCGCCGCGTCGGCCTCGTAGGTGTAGTGCGAGTCGTTGGTGACCAGCGGCGGGATGTCGAGCTCCCGGCTGATCCTGGTCAGCCCGTCCCTGACCCGCCGCTCGATGTCGAGCCCGTGATCCATGATCTCCAGGAAGTAGTGTTCCTTCCCGAAGATCTCCTGGAACTTCGCGGCGGCCTTCAGCGCCTCGTCGTACTGCCCAAGGCGCAGGCGCGTCTGCACCTCGCCCGACGGGCAGCCGGTGGTCGCCATCAGGCCGTCGGAGTGCTCGGCGAGCAGGTCGGCGTCCATCCGGGCCCACTTGCGGACGAAGCCCTCGGTGTAGGCGCGGGAGCTCAGCCGCATCAGGTTGCCGAGACCGGTCCGGTTTCTCGCCCAGATGGTCATGTGGGTGTAGTAGCCGCCCGCCGAGACGTCGTCGCTCTTCTGGTGCGGCTCGCCCCACAGGACCGGCTTCTTCTGCAGCCGCGACTCCGGCGCGACGTACGCCTCGATGCCGAGGATCGGCTTCACCCCGGCGTCGGTGGCCTGCTTGTAGAAGTCGTAGGCACCGTGCATGTTGCCGTGGTCGGTGATCGCGATCGCGGGCATGCCGAGATCGCCCACGAGTTTGAACATCTGCTTCAGCCGAGCGGCCCCGTCGAGCATCGAATACTCGGTGTGGACGTGCAGATGCACAAACGAATCACCCATGAGACCCCCAACATCGCCGCCGCTACCGGGTGCGGATCAGAGCCTACGCGTGATCGCGAACCCGTGGGACTCAGGTGAATCAGATCCTATCCGGCTTCGGGAGTTGCCAGGTCAGACCCCCGGCGCTCCTCCTCTGCCAGATGGAGGCCGGCCTCGATGACGGCGTTCATGACCGGTGCGAGGCGCGCCTCGCCGAGCCGGGGAGCGCGGCGCGCCATGGCCGCGACCAGGCGGCGTTCCCGGTCCATGTCGCGGCCGCGGAAGCCCCCGACGGGCTTCAGCCGCTGGATCGTCCCGGCCAGCCCGGCCCGGCGCTCCAGGAGGATCGCCAGGGCCGCGTCGACCCGGTCAATCGCGTCCCTCGCGTCGCCGACCCTTCCGTGCGCCTCTGGCCGTACGAGAGCGGCCAGGACCGTGGCCGCCTCGTGCGCCGCCTCGGCGGTCGCCTGTGAGGCGGAGGGGGCGAGCAGCAACCCGTCCGCGCCGGCGGCGACCGCCGCGCCCGCGAGCGCCGGGTCGTCGCCCAGGTCGGCGAGCACGGGACGGCCCGAGCGCCGCCGCGCGGCCCCCATCAGCGCGAGGTCCAGCGTGACGCCTCCCAGATGGGTACGGCCGGCCAGATGGGTACGGCTGCCGCTCTCGCAGAGCACCACCTGGTCGTTCCCCTCGGCGGCGCAGATGTCCGCGACGGCCAGCCACTCCTCCAGCGTGGCCGTGTGGCCGCGCTGGACGACGACCGGCAGGCCGACCCGCGCCACCGCCCGGACGAGGTCCAGGTCGTGCGTCCACGCCGCGCCGACCACCACGGCGTCGGCCAGTTCCGCGACCGCGGCCAGGTCGTCGGCCCCAGAGGGCTCCCCAGAAGGCTCCACGAGCAGCGGGCCCGGCCACGCGGCGCGCGTCTCCTCCGCCGGGACGCGGCCTCTCACCCATCGGGCGTGCTCCCCGCCGATCACGGCGACGGGCATGCCGTCCCCGATGGCGAGATCCCCGATTCGCACGGCACCGCGATCGAGCTGGACCATGTGGGACATTTCGGCTCCTAGTAGGCCTAGTGGGCCGGCCCATCGAACCGGCTCGTTGACAACGAAAAAGGCAGAGACGCGATGTCTCTGCCTTCAGCCGGCTCCGGATGGTCGCTAGATCACGATCGGGCGACCGGCCCTCCCGGAGCCGGCTGCGTAAACGTGAAATACCTAGCCACGAATCCGACCCTAGCAGCCACCCCCATCAGCTGGAACAGCATGTCTCACATACCGGAATGCGGGTAGTGGCCGGACTTCAGGCAGGTTGATCCCTTTGCCATCCATGGGACGATTTATGGGTCCGGGAGGGGATTAGATGTCACAGACGGAAGGCCGGCTCGTCGGAGGCCGGTACCACCTTGTGGAGCCGATCGGCCGGGGCGGCATGGGCGTCGTGTGGCGGGCGCACGACGAACTGCTTGACCGCGAGGTCGCGGTCAAGGAGGTCCGTTACGACAGCGCGATGGGCGACGAGCTCAGCGATCTCAACCGGCGCACCATGCGGGAGGCGCGGGCCGCGGGCCGCCTCACCCACCCCAACGTGGTCGTCGTCCACGACGTGATCGAGGAGGACGGCCGCCCATGGATCATCATGCAGCTCGTCAGGTCGCGCTCGCTCGGCCAGGTGATCCGCGAGGACGGCCCGCTCTCCCCTGACCGGACGGTCGAGATCGGGCTGCAGATCCTCGACGCCCTGCGCGCCGCCCACCTGCAGGGCGTGCTGCACCGGGACGTCAAGCCGGAGAACGTGCTGCTCACCGACGACGGGCGGGTGGTCCTGACCGACTTCGGCATCGCCCGTCTCGAGGCCGACTCGACGATGACCCGCACCGGGCTCGTCGGCACCCCGGCGTTCATCGCGCCCGAACGGCTCCGCGGCGGCCCCGCGCAGCGCGAGTCGGACCTGTGGTCACTGGGGGCCACGCTGTACTCCGCGGTGGAGGGCAAGCCCCCGCACGACCGCGGCATGGCCATGGCCACCATGCACGCCGTGCTGAACGACGAGCCCACTCTTCCGGGCAGGGCGGGACGGCTGGGTCCGGTGCTCTTGCGCCTGCTCGCCAAGGAACCGGCCGACCGCCCGGGCTACGACGAGACGGCCAGGCTGCTGAAGCAGGCGGCCCGCCCCACGTCTCCCACCGGTACCGCCCTCATGCCGGCCGTACATCCGTCGACCGAGCCCCCCACATCGAGCGCACCAGCCCCGGGTGCGGGTGTGGCAAAGCCGACGCCGTCCCGCGCCGGGAAGGCTCCTTCGCCCGCTCCGGCGAAGCCCCCGGCGTCCGCAGCCCGGAGCGGTACGGCAAGCCCTGCCGGGTCCCCGGCAGGCGGCCCGCCGCCGGCATCGGCCGGAGAGAGGTCTTCCAGCCAGGCGAAAAACGTTCCAGATCCAGAGCCGGCCTCCGACCGTGGGGCCGAGCACCCTGCTGGCGACGATCGCGGCGCAGCAGCCGCAGGGTCTCGACAGGGCTCCACCTCACCGGGCGCGCAGAGCGCCACGACGTCGGGCGACCACGGCGGCTCCCCCGGATCGGGCGACCGGAGAGGACCGGCGGCCTCTCGCGACGGGCGCGGCCGCGGCGAAGACTCACCTGACATGCAGGGCCCCGCACCAGCCGGCTCCGACCTGGCGGACGACGACTGGAGCGATCAGAACCGAGGGACCCAGCCTCCGGGGAGCCAGCACCTAGACCCCCAGCCCCGGGACCCCCAGCACCAGGGCGATCACTATCCCGCTGACAGCGACGGCTACCGGAGCGGCCAGGAGGCGGCGCCGGGTGAGATCACCTCACCCATCCCGGTCGTGCGTGAGAGCGGCCGGCCCGCGACCCCGTCCGCGGCTGCCCCCACCCCCTCGCCGTCTTCGCCTGCCCCTGCGCCTGCGTCCAAGCCCGCCGTACCTCCCGGCCCGGCCTCGCCGTCCCCCACGACGCCTCCCCCTGCCCGCCAGCAGCCGATGCCGGAGACGGGCGCGCAAGCCGTACCGACCAAGCGCGACAGCGCGCCCTCCGGCCGGCGAGCCGACGACGCGGGACCGGGTTGGGGCGGGGTGGCAGCCGAACCGACCGCCGACCAAGGGGGCACTCCGGCCGCACCCACCCAGCGGAGCGAGATCTGGCGCGAGGGCGCGGAGACCGGGCCGGTCGAGCGGCGACCGAGGCCCATGCTCAAGGCGGCCCTCGTGATCGTCCCGGCGCTGGCGGTCATCGCGGGCGTCGCGGGATACCTCGGTCTTCGCGAAGGCAAAACCGACTCGGGGAACGGCGCAACGGACGGCAAGGCGTCGTCTTCCGCACCGCCGTCCCGCAAGCCGTCCTCGCCATCAGCGTCAGCCTCCGAGAAGCCCAGCCAGGCGAGTTCCACGCCGACCCCCTCTGACAAGCCGTCGCCGACCCCCACGACATCGAAGCCCGCTGACGTTCCGGACGGCTGGCACCGGTACAAGGACAAGACCGGTTTCTCCGTCGCCCTTCCCGACGGCTGGAAGGTGGACAGACGCGACAGCACCGGAGTCTGGTTCAGAGGGCCGGATCGCAGCCGCTACCTGTTGATCGGAATGACGGACAAGCCCAAATCCGATGCGGTGAAGGACTGGAAGAGCCAGGAGAAGTCCGCCGGTTTCCCCGGCTATAACCGAGTACGCATCGAGTCGGTCGACTATTACGAAGAGGCGGCCGACTGGGAGTTCACCTGGCGGATGAGCAGCGGAAAAGCGCATGTGCTGAATCGTGGTTTTGTCACGGACAAGCACCACGGATACGCCATCTACTGGCACACGCTCGACAACCGGTGGAAGAAAGACTTCTACTATTTCGAGACCTTCGCCGCGACCTTCACGCCCGCCAAATGAGCGACCGGAAAAAGCGACCGGCGATACGCCCCTCAGTCCGAGCAACTGATTCGCGTTATCTCATGCTCAGCGGGTGAGGAACTCCGGCGGCATCGGCACCACGGCCGACGCCGCCGGATCCTACCGCGCTACAGCCGTCTTACCAGCCGCCTGGCGGTTCCGCGACCCACGGCGTGCAGACAACACCGTTGACGCAGAGTCTCGCGCTGCTGATGTGCCCCAGTCCCGAATAGGTGCTGCATCCAGGAGCGCTGCCGTTCGCGTCCCACACTTTCGGAGCGTCGGGCAGGCCGAATGGGGTGTACTGGATGTACACCCCATGGCCGTCCTTGGCCACATCACATACCTTGATGGACGTGGTCGTACCGTTGTCGGATACATACCCCCAGTCGTCCCACTGCTGGAAGTAGGTTGTGGCGTGCGCGGGCGCGGAGATGGAAAGAATTCCGCATGCGACGCCGGCCGCGAGAAGCAATCTGCGAAAACCCATACCATTTTCTTCTGTAACCAGAAGACGGAAGTCAAGAAGATTCAGGCCTTTCTTCAGGGCTGATTGAAAGGACCATTGAAGACATCGCGCGGTGGGTTTTCGGAAGGCCACCACGCTGGTCGAGGGACAAGGCGCGGAGCACCATGTGCCCCCGTCTCGGTGATGTGCTGGCCGTGGGAAGGGAACGGGACGGGATCGCTCACCCTCCGCGGCCCGGCGCCCCGTCGGCCGCACAGCCGTCCACCCCACCTTCGCCGACCTTGAATCTGTGGGACTATTCAGGGGTTTTGGAAGGGGGCGAGGTGGCGGAAGGGCGTCGTGTGGCGGGCAGGTACCACCTGCTCGAACCCATCGGACGCGGCGGCATGGGGATCGTCTGGCGCGCCCATGACGAGCTGCTCGACCGTGCCGTGGCCGTCAAAGAGGTCCTCTACCACCCGATGGGAGAGGAGGACCAGGAGGCCTTCAACCGCCGGACGATCCGCGAGGCCCGCGCCGCCGGCCGCATCTCCCACCCGAACGTCGTGGTCGTCCACGACGTCATCGAGGAGGAGGGCCGTCCCTGGATCGTGATGCAGCTCGTCCAGGCCCGGTCGCTCGGCGAGGTGCTGCGTGAGCATGGGCCGCTCATCCCCGAGCGCGTCGCGTCCATCGGCCTCCAGGTGCTCGACGCTCTCTGTACGGCACACGCCGCCGGTGTGCTCCATCGTGACGTCAAGCCGGAGAACGTCCTGCTCAGTGGCGACAACCGGGTTGTGTTGACCGACTTCGGCATCGCCACCATGCCGGAGGAGACCGGGCTGACCATGACGGGCGTCGTCACAGGCACCCCGGCGTTCCTTCCGCCCGAGCGGCTCAACGGCGATCCCGCCACGCCCCAGTCCGATCTGTGGTCCCTCGGGGCGACCCTCTACGCCGCCGTCGAGGGCAGGCCTCCCTTCGACCGGAACTCGCCCATCGCCACCATGGCGGCCGTACTGCACGAGGAGCCCGAGCCGCCCCGCCGCGCGGGTGCTCTGACGCCGGTGCTCGAGGGGCTGCTGCGGAAGGACCCGGCCCAGCGGATCGACGCCGTGGAGACCGCCGAGCTGCTCCAGGCCGCCGCGTCGGGCGGAGCGAGCCGTCTCCAGCCGGGCCGGGATTCCGGCGTGAACCCTTTCGAAGGCACGCACGGCGGGCATCGGACGGCCGGCGATGTCCCGGGTCCGGCCGGGGGCTACTACTTATCGGACCAGGGGAACACGCACAGCGGCCTCGGCCACAGCGGGACCGTGGGCAACGTCGGAGGAACCGCCGGTGGGCCGGCGCGGCGCCCGTCTCGGGTCCGGGTGATCCTGCTCATCCTGCTTCCTGTGCTGCTGGCAGGGGTGGGCATCGGTGGCTGGTACGGCTACCACACGGTGATCGCGCCGGGGGATCCGTCACCCGGCCCGGCGTCGCCCACCGCGACGGACAAGGGATCGGCGTCCCCGTCGGAACCCGCGGCGTCGCCTTCACCGTCCCCCTCCCGGACCGGTGCCCTCCCGCGGGGCTGGGAGACACACACGGACGATCTGGGCTTCTCGATCGCCCTCCCGCCGGGCTGGACGCCCTACAAGCGGACAGCCACGCGCGTATGGTTCCACGGGCCCGGCATGCCGGGGAGCTACCTCCAGGTGGACCTCACCTCCTGGACGGACGACGACCCCGTCTCCGCCCTCACGACGGTCGAGGCGACGTCGACGAAGCAGGGGCTGCTGCTCGGCTACCAGCGGATCGATCTCCGCCCACGGCGCTTCCGGGGGCTCCCGTCCGCGGACTGGGAGTTCAGCCACGTCCTCAAGACCGGCAAGGTCAGGGTGCTCGATCGGGCTTTCGAGATGGACGGCCAGCAGGTCGCGATTCTCTGGCAGACGCCCGACAACCGCTGGACAACCGGTATGTCCTACTTCCAGGTCTTCGCGAGCACCTTCCGGCTTGAATAACGATTTGGTGGAGTTGCCCAGGTCCGAGCGGATACTGACAACGAATAGTCACGCTCTGGAATGGCATGGGCCAACTCGGGTAGCGCGAAGTTCATGGCTGATGCGCAGATCTCCGATCGAGTCGTCGCTGGACGGTACCGCCTGATAGAGCCGCTCGGGCGTGGCGGCATGGGGACGGTGTGGCGGGCCATGGACGAGGTTCTGCAGCGTGAGGTGGCCGTCAAGGAGCTCCTCGCGTCCGCCGAGCTGACCGGGCCCGAACGCGAGATCTTCACCGTACGGACCTTCCGCGAGGCGAGAGCCGCCGGACGGCTCAGCCATCCGGGCGTGGCGGCTGTCTATGACGTCTTCGAGGAGAACGGCCATCCCTGGATCGTTCTGGAGTTGGTCCCGTCGCGGACTCTCGGCTCGATCGTCCGCGACGAGGGCCCGCTGCCGCCCCAGCGGGTGGCGGAGATCGGCCTCCAGGTGCTCGGGGCACTCAGGGCCGCCCATGCGGCAGGAGTGCTGCACCGGGACGTCAAGCCCGACAACGTGCTGATGGCCCACGACGGCCGGGCCGTCCTGACGGACTTCGGCATCGCCGCCATGGAGGACGACTCCCCCGTCACCAGGACCGGCATGTTGATCGGCACGCCCGCGTTCATCGCGCCCGAGCGGGCCGCCGGCGCGCAGGCACAGCGTGCCTCGGACCTGTGGTCTCTCGGCGTGACGCTGTTCCTCGCGGTCGAGGGCCGGTCGCCGTTCCATCGCGGCCACGCGCTGGCGACGCTGGCGGCGGTCATGTACGAGGAGCCGGGGCCGCTGCACCGGGCCGGCTCCCTGGCTCCGGTCATCACCGGCCTGCTGATCAAGGACCCGTCCCGCCGGATAACGGCGGAGGAGGCGGCGGCACAACTGATGGCGGTGTCCGCCGGCCAGGTGACGGACCCGATCGTCCCGGCGCCGAGGAACCCCCGTTTCGCGCGTCTCTCGCCCGCGCGTGCCGCGAGCCCTGCCGCCACCGGCGTTTCGACTCCGACCCCCCTCCCGTACCCGGGGACCTCCCCGGCCTTCTCCACCGCTCCGCCGCCCCAGCCTCGACGCGTACGGTGGGGACTCGCCGCCGGCGCGACAGCCCTGGTCGCCCTGGTGGGCGTCTCCGTGGGCGGGGTGGCCTATATGACGGCCCGCACGCCGGACCCGGGGACGCACCCGATCAGCACTCCGACCGTGACGGTCTTCGCCACGCGGACGGCCGAGGCGGCGCCGACCGAGCATCGGACTGAGCCGACGTCCCGAGGAAGGACCGGCCCGGTATACCGTACGGCGGGCTCCACCGGCCCGACCGGCCACCGGCGGAGCCAGGAACCGACGACCAAGCCCTCCCCCAAGTCCAGTCCCAAGGACAGTCCCACGCCCAAGGCGTCACCCACGAAGAGCGCCGACGGCGGAACCGTGGAGCCCTCCAAGGGAAAAGCCGGCGGCAAGGACAAGCACAAAGACAAAAAGGGGAAGAAAAGTAAAGCGTCGGACGAAGCGGCCGGCGAGCAGGACAACGGCCTCACCGGCCAGGACGGCGACTTCGGCGACAGCGGCTGGGCGGAGAGCTAGCTCTCGTCACTGACGATCTTGAGCGCGCGCGCCAGATCATCGGGATAGTCGCTGGTGAAGGAGACCCACTCCCCCGTCGCCGGATGCTCGAAGGCCAGGGAGACGGCGTGCAGCCACTGCCGGGAAAGTCCGAGCCGGGCGGCCAGCGTGGGGTCCGCGCCGTACATGAGGTCGCCCACGCAGGGATGCCGCAGGGCCGACATGTGCACCCGGATCTGGTGGGTCCGGCCGGTCTCCAGCTTGATGTCCAGCAGCGACGCCGCCCGGAACGCCTCGATGGTGTCGTAGTGGGTGACGGAGTCCTTGCCGCCGGCGACGACGGCGAAGCGGCCGTCCCCTGACGGGTGGCGGTCGATCGGGGCGTCCACGGTTCCGCGCAGCGGGTCCATGTGGCCCTGCACGAGCGCGTGGTAGCGCTTGTCGACCGTGCGCTCCTTGAAGGCCCTCTTGAGGTGCGAGTACGCCCGCTCGCTCTTGGCCACCACCATGGCTCCCGTGGTGTTCGCGTCGAGCCGGTGGACGATGCCCTGCCGCTCGGCCGCGCCGCTGGTGGAGACCCGGTGGCCGGTGCCCAGAAGGCCGCCGAGCACGGTCGGTCCGGTCCACCCGACGGTCGGGTGCGCGGCCACGCCGATCGGCTTGTTCACCACGACGATGTCGTCGTCCTCGTAGATGATCGCCATGCCGGGCACGGGCTCGGCCACGGGCATCGGGGCGGCCGGAGGCGGGGGGATGGTCACGTCGAGCCACGCTCCCGCGTGGACCCGGTCGGACTTCGCCGGGAGGGAGCCGTCGACCAGCACGTCGCCCGAGGCGATCAGCTCGGCGGCGCGAGTGCGGGAGAATCCGAACAGCCGGGCCAGGGCGGCGTCGAGGCGCTCGCCCTCCAGGCCGTCGGGGACGGGCAGGCTCCGCTGGTCAGCCATCCGAAGCCTCCCCCGTCTGGGTCTCCCCCGTCTGGCGGGTGCCGTCGATCTGGTAGCCGCGCCAGGCGAGGAACACGGCAAGGACGCCGCCGCAGACGATGGCCGAGTCGGCGAGGTTGAACACCGGGAACCCGGTGACGGGGAAAGCCTGGAGGAAGTCGACCACATGTCCCTGCAGCGGCGCGGGCGACCGGAAGATCCGGTCGGTGAGGTTGCCGAGGGCCCCGCCGAGCAGCAGGCCCAGCGTGATCGCCCAGGGCAGGCTCCGGAGCTGCCGCGCCGTACGGAGGATGGCGACGACCACACCGACGGCGATCACCGTGAAGATGATCGTCATCCCGGTGCCGATGCTGAACGCGGCACCGGGATTGCGGATGACGTTCAGCACCAGCACGCCGGGGATGACGGTGACGGGCTCCTTGTGCTCCAGGAACTCCACCACCAGGAACTTGCTCACCACGTCGAGCGCGTACACCACCGCCGCGACGGCGACGAGGAGGGCGACCCTCCGCGCGCGATCGGGCCGCGTGTCCGTCTCTCCGCTCAGCGGCGCTCCTCCCGCTGCTTGCACGCTACGCACAGCGTCGCCCTCGGGAACGCCTGCAGACGCTCCTTGCCGATCGGCTTGTGGCACGATTCGCACTCTCCGTAAGTCCCTGCGTCGACGCGGGCGATCGCCCGCTCGTTCTGCGCGAGCAGGTCGCGCGCATTCAGGGTAAGGGCGATCTCACGCTCGCGCTCATAGGTCTTCGCCCCGGCATCCGCCGGATCGTCCCCCGCCCCCTCGCTGGCGTCCCCGGCGGCCAGCTCCGCCTCGGCGCGGGTGATGTCGGCGTTCAACTCCTCGATCTCGTGGAGGAGCCGCTTGCGGACCTCGGCGAGCTCTGCGTCGGACCAAGTATCTTCGCTGGTGGCGGTTCTCGCCGCACGCGTGGCCATGAGGGCCTCCCATTATTCAACAGTGGTGATCAAGCAGATGAGCAGTTCGGGCAGCATAGGTCGCTGATAACGGATCGGCAAACGACTCGCCGACGGTTTTACCCCTCCCAGAGCCGGGTGGCACACACAATGCGCAGCGCCCCGCCGTACGCCGGGAACCGGCGAACGCGGGGGCACTTACCCTGACAACAATCGGGGCATCACCGTATGTTCCTTCGAGGGAAGCCTCGGCGGCCCATCTGCGTTATCGTCTTAGTCTGCAAGGCGTTGATGGGGACGAGTACCTCCGCACCCACTCGCGTGAGCGACCCGGGGACGGTGCGAGCCCGGGGCGAGCCGCGGAGGGAAGATCACCCCGGAGCCGCCGGAAGAAAGGCCATCGGCCGAGTAGAACCGGCAGCGATCAAATGAGAGGGCGTCCATCACTACTGGGCGTCAAGGAGGGTGGTACCGCGGAGCCGTCCCGGCTTCGTCCCTTCGCGCCATGTCAGCCACGCGTGGAGGTCCCGCCCGACGATGTCTTCCCATTACTTCCGCTCTCTTCCCGCGCAGGTCGACCTGCCGGCCCTCGAACGCGAGGTGCTCGAACGCTGGCGGGACGGGAAGGTGTTCGAGCGCTCCCTGGAGCAGAACGCGGACGGCCCCTCCTGGGTGTTCTACGAGGGCCCGCCCACAGCGAACGGCATGCCGGGCGTCCACCACGTCGAGGCCCGCGTGTTCAAGGACGTCTTCCCCCGCTACAAGTCCATGCGCGGCTACCACGTCCCCCGCAAGGCCGGCTGGGACTGCCACGGCCTGCCCGTCGAGGTCGCCGTCGAGAAGGAGCTCGGCCTCTCCGGCAAGCCCGAGATCGAGGCGTACGGCATCGCCGAGTTCAACGCCCGCTGCCGCGAGTCGGTCCTGCGGCACGTCGACGCGTTCGAGGAGATGACCGAGCGGATGGGCTACTGGGTCGACATGTCCCAGGCCTACCGCACGATGGACCCGTCGTACGTCGAGGCCGTCTGGTGGTCGCTCAAGACCATCTGGGACAAGGACCTGCTGTTCCGCGACTTCCGGATCACGCCCTACTGCCCGCGCTGCGGCACCGGCCTGTCCGACCACGAGCTGGGCCAGCCGGGCGGCTACGAGACCGTCTCCAGCCCGTCGGTCTACGTGCGGATGCCCGCCACGTCCGGGCCGCTCGCCGAGCTGGGCGCGTCTCTTCTGGTGTGGACGACCACCCCGTGGACACTGGTCTCCAACACGGCGGTGGCCGTGCACCCCGAGGTCACATACGTGGCGGCGCGCCACGGCGACGAGGTGCTCGTGGTGGCCGAGCCGCTGCTGGAGCGGGTCCTCGGCGACGACGCCGAGGTGGTGGCCTCCTTCGTCGGCGCGGACCTGGAGCACACGACCTACTCGCGGCCGTTCGACCTGGTCGACATCCCGGGGGCGCACTATGTCGTCCTCGGCGACTACGTCACGATCGAGGACGGCACCGGCCTGGTCCACCAGGCTCCCGCGTTCGGCGCCGACGACATGACCGTCTGCAAGCGGTACGGCCTGCCGGTCGTCAACCCGGTCGGGCCGGACGGCCGGTTCCTCCCGGACGTTCCGCTCGTGGGCGGCATGTTCTTCAAGGACGCCGACGAGCCGCTGACCGAGGACCTGCGCGAGCGCGGCCTGCTCTTCCGCGGCGGCCACTTCGAGC
Organism: Planotetraspora sp. GP83; assembly: GCF_041262585.1. Classification (NCBI taxonomy): domain Bacteria; kingdom Bacillati; phylum Actinomycetota; class Actinomycetes; order Streptosporangiales; family Streptosporangiaceae; genus Planotetraspora; species Planotetraspora sp. GP83. Next base: position 222,995 of record NZ_JBGCBZ010000003.1, read on the forward strand.
ACAGCTACCCCCACTGCTGGCGCTGCCACACGCCGCTGCTCTACTACGCCCTGCCGTCCTGGTACATCAGGACCACCGCGATCAAGGACCAGCTCCTCGCCGAGAACGAGCGGACCAACTGGTTCCCCGAGACGATCAAGAACGGCCGTTACGGCGAGTGGCTCCGGGGCAACGTCGACTGGGCGCTGTCCCGCTCGCGATACTGGGGCACGCCGCTGCCGCTGTGGATCTGCTCGGTGGACGAGTCACACGTCACCTGCGTCGGCTCCCTGAAGGAGCTCGGCAGGCACGCCGGCATGGATTTGTCCGCGCTCGACCCGCACCGGCCGTACGTCGACGACGTGACCTTCCCCTGCCCCACCTGCGGCGGGGAGGCCAGGCGCGTCCCCGACGTGATCGACGTCTGGTACGACTCCGGTGCCATGCCGTTCGCCCAGTGGGGTGCGCCGCATCGCAACGAGGACGTCTTCGAGAGGTCCTATCCCGCCCAGTTCATCTGCGAGGCCATCGACCAGACCCGTGGCTGGTTCTACTCGCTGATGGCCGTCGGCACGCTGGTCTTCGGCAGGTCGTCGTACGAGAACGTGCTCTGCCTCGGCCTGATCCTCGCCGAGGACGGCCGGAAGATGAGCAAGCACCTCGGCAACGTGCTGCGGCCCATGCCGCTGATGGAGCAGCACGGCGCGGACTCCCTCCGCTGGTACATGGCCACCTCCGGCTCGCCCTGGGCGCCCCGGCGGATCGGCCACGCCGCCCTGGAGGAGATCGTCAGGAAGGTCCTGCTGACCTACTGGAACACCGCGTCGTTCTTCACGCTCTACGCCAACGCCGAGTCGTGGTCGCCGGACCGGCTCTCCGAGGCCCCGGCGTACGGCGAGCGCCCGCTGATCGACCGGTGGGCCCTGGCCGAGCTGCACCGGACGGTCGCCGAGGTCACGGCGTCGCTGGAGGAGTTCGACACCACCCGGGCCGGCCGCCGCCTGGCGGACTTCCTGGACGACCTGTCGAACTGGTACGTCCGGCGGTCCCGCCGCCGGTTCTGGTCGGGCGAGGCATCGGCGTTCGCCACGCTGTACGAGTGCCTGGAGACCGTCACCCGGCTGATGGCGCCGCTGGTGCCGTTCCTCACCGACTACGTGTGGGACGTGCTCCGCGGAGCCGGCGCCCCGCCGTCGGTCCATCTGGCCACCTGGCCGGAGGTGAACGGCGCGCTGCTCGACTCGGTGCTGTCGGAGCGGATGGCGCTGGTCCGCCGCCTCGTCGAGCTGGGCCGCTCCGCCCGCGCCTCGTCGTCGGTCAAGACCCGCCAGCCGCTTGGCCGGGCCCTGATCGGCGCACCGGGCTGGGCGACCCTTCCGGGCGAGCTGCGCGAGCTGATCGCCGACGAGCTGAACGTCCAGAGGCTCGAGGACATGTCCGGATTCTCGGCCGACCTGGTGACCTTCACCGTCAAGCCGAACTTCCGGGCCCTCGGCAAGCGGTTCGGGTCGCAGACCAAGCTGGTGGCCGGCGCCGTCAGCGCCGCCGACCCCGCCGCCCTCGCGCAGGCCCTCCGGTCCGGTACGGCCGCCGCCGTCGACGCCGGGGAGCTGGGCGTGGTCGAGCTCGGCCCGGATGACGTGATCGTCACCGAGCAGCCGAGGACGGGCTGGGCCGTCGAGACCGGCGCGATCGACACCGGGACAGGCGAGACCGTCGCGCTCGACCTGGCGATCACCGACGAACTGCGCCGGGCGGGCCTCGTCCGCGAGGTCATCCGCCTCGTCCAGGACGCCAGGAAGTCGACCGGCCTGTCCATCACCGACCGGATCGACCTGTGGTGGTCGGCCGACGGCGATCTGGCGGACGCCCTGCGCGGCGGCGGCCAGACCGTCGCCGACGAGGTGCTGGCGGCGAGCCTCACCGAGGGCGAGGGCTCCCCCGGTGAGGACCTGTCCCGGCACGAGGACGCCGACCTCGGCCTGACGTTCCACCTCCGCAAGGCCTGACCGAACGGAAAGACCCCGTCAAGCGCATACGGCTTGGCGGGGTCTTTCATGCCTGCGGGGGGGCTTATCGCGCTTGGCAGACCGAGCAGTGGGTGAGGCCCGCCTCTTCGGCGTCCTCCCGGGTCATGACCTCGATGCCGGCGTCGTCCATGCCGGCGATCAGGGGGCACTCCGAGCTGTGGTAGCGGCGGGTGCCGACCATGACCTTCACCGATCCCGGCGGCGCGGCACCGGGCCTGCGGGCCTCGATCGTGTGGTCGCCCTCGCCGTCGTCTTCGGACGCGTCCTCGCCGTCGGCCTGCTGTACGGGACTGGACACGGAGGTGGAGCCGGAAGGGACCGTGAACCCGGCGCGCCCGGGTTCCTCGGTCTCGGCCGGCTCCACCGGCTTCGTGTCCGCCGTCCGGTCCTCGGCCTCATCATGGGTGTGGTCAGCGTCGTCGGTGTGGTCAGCGTCGTCAGCGTCGGCGGCGGCGGCCGGCTCGGGCTCGGCCGTGGCCTTGTCCGCCTTGTCCGCCTTGTCCACCTTGAACCAGTCGGACTGGGGCGGCGCCGATTCCGTGTCCTCGGACGCGGTGTCCTCGGACGCGGTCGCGCCGGGTTCTGGACGGGCGGCCTCTGATTTGCCGGCCCACCCGGATATGCCCAAGCCGGACGTCGCCCACGGGGACCGGGCCGTCTCCGTCTCAGGCGTCGGCTCCGGCGAGGGGGACGCGTCGCGCTTGAACCAGTCGAGCGGGGCCGCCGCGGACTCGACCACCGGGATTTCCCCGGTGTCGGGTTCCTGGGCGCCGGACTCGGTGGTGTCCGGTTCCACGGTGACGGGTTCGGAGGTGAGGGGTTCGGAGGCGACGGGTTCCGGCTGAGGGACGACCGCGGCCGGTGTGCTGGAGGGACTCTCGTTGCTCTCCGCCAAGACCCCCGCCAGGTCCTCGGCGTCTCCCGCTGGACGGGCGGACGCCTCCGGCAGGCAGGTGGTGCAGGGGGTGAAGCCCTCCTCGCGGGCCTCCTCGTGGGTCAGCTCCTCGACCTCGCGCCCCACGAGCTGCCGGCAGTTCGGCAGGTGGAAGCGCTTGCGGCCGGGGATGACCAGCACGATGGTCTCTGGGCCGAGACCGCGACCGGCGGTGGCCGGTGGGCGGGTGATCGGCGCCGTCGCCGGGACCCGCGGCGGCGGGAACGTGTGCGGCGGCAGCCCCCCGTGATGCGTGACCGGCGGCACCGCCACCATGGGCGAGGCCACCGGGTGGGCCGGCGCCCCGCCGTACACAGCGGCACCAGTGTGTGCCAGCTGCGGGACGGGGGCACCCTGGGGGGTGAGAACCGGCCCGTCGGCGGCGCGTCCGCCGGCGGGGAACAGCTCGTGGCGCCTCAGTAGAGCCCCGATCAGCAGGCAGACCGCGGACAGCACGCTGATCACGATCGACCACATCACGAGAAAGGCCTTCGCCAGGACAACGCCCGCGATGAGCAGGACGATGGCGGCGAGCACCAGTGCGGCGCTGATGAGGATCACTGGGGGTTTCTCCGGGGTGGGGGGCCGGGGGGCCCGCTGCCTACCGGCGGTCGTTGTGCGGGCCGTCAGGACCCTGGAACGCGCCGGAGTGCTGCGGGGGCTCCTGGCCGAACGGGTTGGGGCCCGCGGTGATCTGCTGGCCGCCGGGAGCGACGGCGTGCGCCATCGCCGGGCCACCGCCCACGATCGGGAAGGCGCCGCTGCCCTCGGCGGAGACGTTCAGCTCGGCGAGCTGGTTCTCCAGGTACAGCTTCAGGCGGCTGCGGTACTCCCGCTCGAAGCTGCGCAGCTCCTCGACCTTGCGCTCGAGCTCGTCACGGGTCTGCACGAGCGAACCCATGGCCTGGCGATGCCGGTCCTGCGCGTCGCGCTCCAGCGTCTCCGCCCGGGCGCGGGCGTCGCCGATGATCTGCTCGGCCTGGCGGCGGGCCTTGCCCAGGATGTCGTCGGCCTCGCGCCGGGCGCGGGTCACGGTCTCGTCCGCCTCGCGGCGGGCGTCGGCGATGGCCTGGTCGGCGGTCTGCTGCGCGAGGGCGAGCACGCGGGCCGCGGTGTCCATGTTGTCCTCGGCGGGCGGGAGGCCCATGCCGACGGGGACGGGCTCGGGACGGGCCGGCTCCGGGGGCTTGATCGGCTCAGGCTGGGGGGCCATCATCTCGGGCTTGGGCTCGGCGACCGGGGCGGGCGCCATCTGCATGGAACCGGCCATGCCCATGCCTCCGGGGACCTTGCCCCTCAGGCACTCGGCCAGCTTCGCACGGAGCTCCTCGTTCTCCTGAATGAGTCGGTCGAGCTCGGCCTCGACCTCGTCGAGGAACGCGTCAACCTCCTCCTCGTCGTACCCCGGCCTGAGCCGGGTGGTACTGAACTGCTTGTTCCGCACATCAGCGGGCGTCAACGGCATTTGGGTCTCCTTGGCGCGCTTGGAGTCTGTCCGGCGGGACGGTACCCGATCAACGAAGCGCGTTCACGACTTGGATCAAGACCAAAACCACAATGAACAGCACTGTGAAGCTCAGGTCAAAGGCCACCGTACCCAACCTGAGGGGCGGAATGAAACGGCGGAGGAATTTGAGAGGAGGATCGGTCGCCGTGTAGGTGACCTCCGCCAGCACCAGGACGACCCCCGAGGGCCGCCAGGAACGGGCGAAAGCCTGCACCGTCTCAAAGATCATTCTGCCGATCAACAGAACCAGGTACAGAGTCAGGGCGACGACCAAGATCTCGCTAACGATCCCCACGGTCCAGCCCCGCCTCCATCTGGGTCCACTGCCTCCGGTCCCCTTGGGCACCGCTCGGCCGGTCACTGTTCATAGATGGAACTCTAGCTCTGGTTGAAGAAGCCTCGTTCCGCGATTCGGGCCTTGTCCTCGGCGGTCACCTCAACGTTGGCAGGGGACAACAGGAATACCTTGTTGGTAACACGTTCGATGCTGCCGTGTAGGCCAAAGACGAGACCTGCCGCGAAATCGACAAGCCGTTTCGCGTCGCTGTCAACCATCTCAGTCAGATTCATGATGACCGGAGTCCCCTCGCGGAAGTGCTCCCCGATCGTGCGCGCCTCGTTGTACGTGCGGGGGTGAAGGGTCGTGATCCGCGCCAGATCGGTCGTACGGCGCTCCAGCACCGTCGTCGGGGGCCGAGGTGCCGGGACGGCCGTTTCGCCGTCCTCGTCGCGCTCGTGGGCCGCCGCATGCGCGCCCGGAGCCCCCTGGGGCCCGGACGGCCCGACGACGAATCCGCGCCTCGGCGACTCGTAGTCGTCGTCGGCGTAGTCCTCGTCGCCGCCGTACTCGGTCCCGTACCTGTCGTCGTAGCGGTCGTCCTCCACGAGACCGAGGTAGACCGCCATCTTGCGCATCGCGCCGGCCATCGCTCGTCGTCCTCCGCGTTTTCTGATATGGGCGGTAGCCGTACCCCGCGTGGAGCTCACCGCTGATCGACCCCTACCTGAGCGCGGACACCAAGGTCCACTTGGGGGACATTACCTGACGAAGAGCTTCCGGCGACCGAGCAACGCCGTACCGACACGCAGGTGTGTCGCGCCGTTGGCTATCGCTTGGGCAAGATCCCCACTCATGCCCGCCGAAATCACATTCGCGGAGGGATGTTCCTTCTGTACGGCTTCCGCCACCCCCCGCAGCCGGGCGAATGCCTCCCCCGGATCCTCGCCGAGGGGCGCGACCGCCATGACGCCGCCCAGCCGCAGGCACTCCGCCGAGGCGATGGCGCCGGCCAGCTCGGGAACGTCCTCGGGCCGGACGCCGCCCCGGCCACTGGGGGCCGCCGGGTCCAGCGTGACCTGGATGAGGCACCCCACCTCACGCCCGGACCGTACGGCCTCGCGGCTGAGCGCCTCGGCCAGCCTGAGCCGGTCGACCGAGTGGACGAGATCGGCGTAGGACACGACGGATCGGACCTTGTTGGTCTGTAATTGCCCGATGAAGTGCCAGGTGAGCGGGAGATCGGCACAGTCGGCGGCCTTCCGCGCCGCCTCCTGGTCCCGGTTCTCCCCGATGTCGGACACCCCGAGCTCCGCGAGCAGCCGCACGTCGGAGGCGGGATAGGTCTTGGTCACCGCGATGAGGGTGATCTCCGACCGGACCCGGCCGGCGACGCGGCAGGCATCCTCGACGCGCCGCTCCACCTCCGCCAGGCTCGCCGCGATCTCCTCGCGTCTGGCGATCACTTCAGGAAATCGGGCACGTCCAGCTCCTCCTCCTGCTCCTCGAACACCACCGGGCGGCGGGGAGCCGGCTGGGTGACGCGCGAGGTGATGGGAGTCGGCGGCTCGGGCGTGGGACGCGGGATCGACAGCGGTCCGGTGTTCCCCACACCCGGCTCGGGACGCGGCGGCTCCGGCGTCGCCGCAGGAGGCGGCGGCACGGCGGACACGGCAGGCGCCGGGCTCACGAACGGACGCGGCGCGGGCTGCTCGGCGCGCGGCTCAGGCTTGGGAGCCGGCGCGGGGGCCGGAGGCGGTGCCGGAGCGGGCGCGGGGACCGGCGCCGGAGCCGGGGCTGCCGCGACCGGGCGGGACGGCGGCGCCGCCACCGTCGGGCGGGACGGCTGCGACCGCGACAGCGGGGCGGCCACCGGCTTGGTGGCGACCGGCTCGTCGAACCCGGCGGCGATGACCGTCACGCGGACCTCGTCGCCGAGCGCGTCGTCGATGACCGTGCCGAAGATGATGTTGGCGTCGGACGCCGCCGCGTTGGAGACGAGCTGGGCCGCCTCGTTGATCTCGAAGAGGCCGAGGTCGGAGCCGCCCGCGATGGACAGCAGGACGCCGTGGGCGCCGTCGATGCTGGCCTCCAGCAGCGGGCTGGACACCGCCATCTCGGCGGCCGCCACCGAGCGGTCGTCGCCTCTGGCGTGGCCGATGCCCATGAGGGCCGAGCCCGCGCCGGACATGACGGACTTCACGTCGGCGAAGTCGAGGTTGATCAGACCCGGAGTGGTGATCAGGTCGGTGATGCCCTGGACACCGGACAGGAGCACCTGGTCGGCGGCCTTGAAGGCGTCCAGCACGCTGACCTGGCGGTCCGAGATGGACAGCAGCCGGTCGTTCGGAATGACGATCAGCGTGTCCACCTCCTCCCGCAGGGTCTCGATGCCGGCCTCGGCCTGCATGGCCCGGCGCTTGCCTTCGAAGCTGAAGGGCCGGGTGACGACGCCGATGGTCAGGGCGCCCAGCGATCGGGCGATGCTGGCCACGACGGGCGCGCCGCCGGTGCCGGTGCCGCCGCCCTCGCCGGCGGTGACGAACACCATGTCGGCGCCCTTGATGACCTCTTCGATCTCCTCGCGGTGGTCCTCGGCGGCCTTGCGGCCCACCTCCGGGTTGGCGCCCGCGCCGAGACCTCGGGTCAGCTCGCGCCCGACGTCGAGTTTCACATCGGCGTCACTCATCAGCAGCGCCTGGGCGTCGGTGTTGATGGCGATGAACTCGACGCCCTTGAGTCCCTCCTCGATCATCCGGTTGACGGCGTTCACTCCGCCGCCGCCGATGCCGACGACCTTGATGACCGCGAGGTAGTTCTGCGGTGCTGCCACGACGAGGGGCCTTTCCGCTCGTTTGCGTTTCGTGCGGGCGGTGCCCGCGCTGTCTCTGCTAACTCTCACCCTCAAGTTGAGATTTAGAGTTATGTCAACCTGAGGATTGATACGGACAGTAGGGTTGTGCCTCCCCCAGGGTCAACTAACCGCGCCGCAAGGCCGTCCGGCGTGTCGCGCGCTGTCCCATTCGCACGCTCCCCCTCCGTGCGGCCGGTGAGAAATCTCACTTGACCGTCACCACGTCAGGGGCGCTGACGTCGTAGCTGGTCGCGGGCTTGCCGAGGACGGCCAGGAGGAGCCGGCCCTTCTCCGCGGCGCGCCGGGAGTCGCCCCAGACGACCGTGCGGCCGTCGGTGAGCGTGAGGGTCACCGACTTCGGGGACGGGGCCCGGACCTCGCGGACGCGGCGCAGCACGTCCTCCGGAAGGCGGCTCAGCACGGTGAGCGCCGACCCGGTGGCCGGGTCGTCCGCCGCGAAACGCTGGACCCGCAGCACGGGCAGCCGGGGCGGGACCACGGCCACCTCCCGCAGGGCCACACCGAAGCGGTCCACGACCACCGACCTCCCGCGGCCCAGCGGCACGGCGGCGACCGGCGTGCGCTCCACCACGGTCACCCGCAGCGTGCCCGGCCAGCTCCGCTCCACGCGGGCCGACTCGACCTCCCGGACGGCTTCCACCCGCTGCTCCACCGCGCCCATGTCGACGGTGGCCAGCGGCGTGCCGGCCCGCACTCCGGCCGCTTGGCGGAGCTGCTCGGCCGGCACCACGGTGTTCCCCGTGATCTCGACCACCCGCACGCCCAGGACCGGCGAGAAGAACACCACCCAGGTGGCGGCGCCCACCACCCCGCCCGACAGCAGGGTGGCGACGGCCGCACGCCGGACGGCGGGCCTCACCGGGCGGCCAGCTCCGCGACGATGCGGGGGCCCAGCTCGGTGATGTCTCCCGCGCCCATGGTGAGGACGATGTCTCCGGGCCGGGCCCGGTCTGCGACCAGCGGAGGGACCGAAGCGCCGTCGGGCACGTAGGCGACGCGCTCAGACGGCAGCGGCACCTTCCCCGCGACGAGCGCGCCCGAGACTCCGGGCTCCGGATCCTCCCTCGCGCCGTACACGTCGAGGACGATCGCCTCGTCGGCCAGGCCGAGCGCCGCGCCGAACTCCGCGGCGAAGAACCGGGTGCGCGAGTAGAGATGCGGCTGGAACACCGCGATCACCCGCCCGCCGCCGGAGACCACGTCACGGGCGGCGCGCAGGTCGGCCGCCAGCTCCGTCGGGTGGTGGGCATAGCTGTCGAACACCGACACGCCGCCCGCCTCACCCTTGGCCTCGAACCGCCGCTTGGCCCCGGTGAACGCGGCCAGGCCCTCCCTGACCTCCTCGAACGGCAGGCCGAGCTCCAGCGCGACGGCCACCACCGCGGTGGCGTTCAGCGCGTTGTGCCGCCCCGGGACGACCAGCCGGACGCTGCCGTGCCCGGCCACGGTGAACTCGACGCCGAACCCGCGCGGAACGACGTCGGCGGTACGGAAGTCGGCGCCGGCGGCCTCGCCGTACGTGACGACCTTGAGGCCGCGGGCCCGCGCGATGGGCCCGAGGGCCGCCGAGCCCGGATCGTCGGCGCAGAGCACGAGCACCGAGCCGATCCGCTCGACGAAGCGGGCGAAGCTGTCGTGGACGGCCTGCGGGTCGCCGTAGTTGTCCAGGTGGTCGGCCTCGACGTTGGTGACGACCGCGATGCGCGGCGCCAGCATGAGGAACGACCCGTCGCTCTCGTCCGCCTCGGCCACGAAGACGTCGCCCGCGCCCTCGTCCGCGCCGAGACCCGTCGTGACGAGTTGGCCGCCGACGCAGTACGACGGGTCGGCGCCGCACTTCTGCAGCGTGACGGTGAGCATCGAGGTGGTCGTGGTCTTGCCGTGGGTGCCCGCGACCGCTATGCCGTTCCGGCCGGCCATCACGGCGGCGAGGGCGGCGGCTCGCGGGATGACCCGGAGGTTCTGCCGCAGGGCCTCCCCCAGCTCCGGGTTGGAGTCGCGGATCGCGGTGGAGACGACGACCGTGTTGACGTCCTTGATGTGGGAGGCGGCGTGGCCCACGTGCACGGTGGCGCCGAGGTCACGCAGCTCGCTCAGCATCTCGGAGGTGCGCGCGTCGCTGCCCGACACGGGCACGCCGCGCTTCAGGAGGATCCGGGCGATTCCGGACATGCCGGCGCCGCCGATGCCGATGAAGTGCACCCGGCCCAGTTCCCCCGCCGGGATGGGCTCCACGAGCTTCACAAGACTCATCGCGAGGCGATCTCCAAAACCTTGCGGGCGAGCGTCACGTCGGCGTCCTTGCGGCCCAGCCGGGAGGCGGCCTCGGACATCCCGACCACCCGCTCGGGGTCGTTCAGGATCGGCAGCAGCACCTCGACGATCCAGGCCGCGGACAGGTCAGCGTCGTCGACCATCAGGCCGCCGCCGGCCTGCACGATGGGCTGGGCGTTGAGCCGCTGCTCGCCGTTGCCGTGCGGGAGCGGCACGTACGCCGCCGGCAGGCCGACGGCGGTGAGCTCCGCGCAGGTCATCGCGCCGCTGCGGCACAGCACGAGGTCGGCCGAGGCGTAGGCGAGGTCCATGCGGTCGACGTACGGAAGGATCACGTACTGCGGGTCGCCGGGCGGCGGCTCCTCCTCGACCGTGTTCTTCGGCCCGATCACGTGGAGCACCTGGATGCCGGCCGCCCGCAGATGGGGCGCGGCCTGGAGGGCCGCGTTGTTGATGGAGCGGGCCCCCTGCGAGCCGCCGAAGACGAGCAGTGTCGGCCGGTCGGACTCCAGCCCGAAGTAGGACCTCGCCTTGTCCCCGAGGGACAGGCGGTCCATCATCGCGACCTCCCGGCGCAGCGGGATCCCGACGTACTGCGCGTTGGGCAGCGACGTGTCCGGGTGGCCGGTGAAGACGTGGTCGGTGAGCCGGGCGCCGAGCCGGTTGGCCAGGCCGGGCCGCGGGTTGGCCTCGTGGACCACGATCGGCACCCCGCGCCGCCGCGCCGCCAGGTAGGCCGGCGTCGCGACATAGCCGCCGAACCCGACGAGGACGTCGGCCCGCACCTGGTCGATGATCCCGGCCGCCGCGTTGATCGCCCCGGCGAGCCTCCCCGGCACGGCGAGCAACTGGGGGGTGAGGGCACGGGGCAGCGGCACCGCGGGCACCAGGGCCAGCTCGTAACCGCGGGCGGGCACGAGCCGGGTCTCCAGGCCCCGCTCGGTCCCGAGGCAGGTGATCCCGATCGCGGGGTCCTGCTGGCGAAGCGCGTCGGCCAGCGCGAGCGCCGGCTCAATATGGCCGGCCGTCCCGCCGCCGGCGAGGACCACCCTCATGTCACTCCCTGTTCCGTGTCATCGCCTCGGGCGGCCACCCAGGCCAAGCCAGCTTAGAGCCCTGGCGGCCGGTCCGGGTCCACGGGCGGCCAGGGCCTCGGCCGCGCCGGGCTCCCGTTTGGCGAACGACAACAACATGCCAAGCGCCGCGAGGGTCGGCAACAGCGCCGATCCTCCGTACGACACCAGGGGCAGCGGGATGCCGGTGATCGGGAAGACGCCGATGACGGCGCCGATGTTGACGATCGCCTGCCCGGCGATCCACGCGACCGCGGCGGCGGACGACAGCCGGATGAACGGGTCGTTGACCCGGGAGGCGATACGCAGCCCGGCGTACCCGAACAGGCCGAACAGCGCCACGACGACGAGGGTGCCCATCAGGCCCAGCTCCTCGCCCAGGATCGAGAAGATGAAGTCGCTCTCCGCGTGGGGCACCCAGTTCCACTTCTGGCGGCTGCTGCCCAGGCCCAGGCCGAACCAGCCGCCCGAGCCCATCGCGATCTGCCCCTGCGCCGCCTGGAAGCCGGAGGTCTGCGCGTTCTTCCAGGGATCCCAGTAGTCCGCCAGGCGGGCCAGCCGGTACGGCTCAACCATGATCATGATGACCGTGGCCAGCAGGAGCACCAGGAGGATCCCCCCGAACAGCCGCACCGGCGCGCCGACCACCCACAGGAGCGCCAGGAAGATCAGCATGAGCACGATGGTGGTGCCGAGGTCACGGCCCAGCATGACCAGGACGGCGATGAGCGCCGTGCCCGGCATCAGCGGGATCAGCAGGTGCCGCCACTCGATCCGGCCGTTGCGCGCCCTTCTGGCGAGGAGGTCGGCGCCCCACAGGACCAGGCCGAGCTTGGCCGGCTCCGAGGGCTGGAAGGAGAACGGCCCGATCGCGATCCACCGCTGGGCGCCCAGCAGCTCCTGGCCGATGAAGATGACCATCAGCAGGCCGAGGATCGAGATCCCCATCAGGGGATATCCGGCGAGCCGGAAGAACCGCTGCGGCATCCGGGAGCAGACCCACATCAGTGGGAGGCCGATGGCGACCGACATCGACTGCTTGAGGAACCAGTAGAACGGGTTGCCGGTCTTCTGCAGCGCCTCGATGCTGGAGGCGGACAGCACCATCATCAGGCCGAGGGTCAGCAGCAGGGCGCTGCACCCGAGCACCAGGTAGTACGACGTCAGCGGGCGGCCCAGCAGCTCGCGGAGCGCCCCGAGGCGAGTGGGCGCGCGCTCCTCCGCCTGCAGCGTGGTCACCGCTCCGCCAGGCGGTGTACGGCTCGCGCGAAGGCCTCCCCACGCGCTCCATAACTGGCGAACATGTCCAGCGACGCTCCGGCGGGGGCCAGCAGCACGGTGTCCCCCGGGGAGGCCAGCCGGGCGGCTTCGGTGACGACACGGTCCATTACCCCAGTGTCTTGCCCCGGGAGGTCCACCACCGGGACATCCGGGGCGTGTCGCGCCAGAGCCTCGCGGATTCGCTCGCGGTCGGCCCCCAGAACCACCGCTCCCCGCAGGCGCGGCGCGGCCTGCCGTACGAGGTCGCCGACGTCGGCGCCCTTGAGCTGACCGCCCGCGACCCACACGATCGACGGGTAGGCGGCGAGGGAGGCCGCGGCGGCGTGCGGGTTGGTCGCCTTGGAGTCGTCCACGTAGTCGACGCCGCCGACCGTCGCCACGTGGGCGATCCGGTGCGGGTCGGGGACGAACTCCGCGAGGCCGCGCCGTACCGCGTCCGCGGGCACGCCGTAGGCGCGGGCGAGCGCCGCGGCGGCGAGCGCGTTGGCCACGTTGTGCGGCGCGAACGGCCGGACGTCGGCCAGGCAGGCCAGCTCCTCCGCCTCGTTGGCCGGGTCGGGCACGAAGGCCCGGTCCACCAGGAGGTCCTCGACGAGGCCGAGCTGTCCCGGGCGCGGCGAGCCCAGCGTGAAGCCGACCCTGCGGCCTCCGTCCGCGTACGGCTCGGCCAGCCTGGTGGACCACTCGTCGTCGGCGTTGTAGACGACCACGCCGGCGTTCTCGAAGATCCGGGCCTTGGCCGCGGCGTAGTCCTCGAACGAGCCGTGCCAGTCGATGTGGTCGGGCGCGACGTTCAGCACCGCCGCCGCGAGGGGGGCGAGGCTGGACGACCAGTGGAGCTGGAAGCTCGACAGCTCCACGGCCAGCACGTCGTACGGCTCGCGGACCGCCTCGACGATCGGGACGCCGACGTTGCCCACGGCGATGGCCCGTTTCCCGGCCGCCGTGAGGATGGAGGTCAGCATCCGCACGGCGGTGGTCTTGCCGTTCGTGCCGGTGAGGGTGAGCCATGGGGCGGCGGAGCCGTCCGACGCGCGGAGGTGCCAGGCCAGCTCGACCTCGCCGATCACCGGGATGCCCGCGCGGGCTGCGGCGACCAGCAGCGGATGGTCGGGCCGCCACCCCGGCGAAGTGATGACGAGCGAGGTCCCCTCGGGGAGGACCGGCTCGCCGAAGCGCACCTCGATCCCGGACGCGGCCAGTTCGGCGGCGACGGCGCGCTGCCGCTCGCCGCCGCCCGACTCAAGGACGATGACCCGCTCGCCGCTTCCGGCGAGCCCACGGGCGGCGGCCGTGCCGGAGACCCCGAGCCCGGCGACGACGACGCTCACTGCTTGGGCATCCATTCCAGGTAGAACAGGCCGAGACCGGCGGCGACGCAGAGCGCGGCGATCAGCCAGAAGCGGACGACGATGGTGGTCTCGGCCCAGCCCGACAGCTCGAAGTGGTGCTGCAGCGGGGCCATCCGGAAGACCCGTTTCCTGGTCATCTTGAAGAAGCCGACCTGGATGATCACCGACATCGTGATGATGGTGAACAGGCCGCCCAGGATGACCAGCAGGAGCTGAGTGCGGGTGGTGATCGCCAGGCCCGCGATGACGCCGCCGAGCGCGAGCGAGCCCGTGTCACCCATGAAGATCTTGGCGGGCGGGGCGTTCCACCACAGGAAGCCGAGGGTCGCCCCGAGCACCGCCGCGGCGACCACGGCCAGGTCGAGCGGGTCGCGCACCGAGTAGCAGTTGGGCCCGAGCGCGGCCGTGCAGCTGTTGCGGAGCTGCCAGTTGCCGATCAGCACGTACGCCGCGAGGACGAGGCAGGTCGCCCCCGACGCCAGGCCGTCGAGGCCGTCGGTCAGGTTCACCGCGTTGGAGAAGCCGACGATGATGAACAGCACCCAGATCGTGAAGCCCAACAGGCCGATGGGCGGCCCGAAGTCGCGCAGGAAGGACAGGCTCTTCTCGGCCGGCGTGAGGTCGTAGCCGTTCGGGAACTGGACGGCCAGCACCGCGAAGATCGCTCCGACGACGAGCTGGCCGCCCGCCTTGGCGCCGCTGCGCAGGCCGAGGCTGCGCTGCTTGTAGATCTTGATGAAGTCGTCGAGGAAGCCGACCAGGCCGAGCCCGGTCATGAGGAACAGCACCAGCAGCCCGGACGCCGTGGGCGTGTCCCCGGACGACGACAGCATGCTCGTCAGGTGGGCCGTGAAGTATCCGATGAGCGCCGCGATCACGATCACGGTGCCGCCCATCGTGGGCGTGCCCTTCTTGTCGTAGTGCCCGGACGGGCCCTCCTCGCGGATGTTCTGGCCGTATCCGCGGCGCGCGAACAGGCGGATCGCGAGCGGCGTGCCGACCATCGAGAGCAGCAGCGACACCGCGGCCGCGATGAGGATGTTCCTCACCGGGCGTCACCTCCGAGGATCGCCTCGGCGACCCGCTCGAGTCCGGCCGCGCGCGGCCCCTTCACCAGCACCACGTCGCCGGGCGTCAGCCGGGCGGACAGCTCCGCCGTGGCGGCGGCCACGTCGGGGACGTGCAGCGCGCCGGGGGCGCCGGCCAGGACCGGCCCGGCGTCCTCGCCCACGACGATCAGCGTCTCCAGCCCGGCGCCCGCGGCGAGCCGCCCGACGCCCTCGTTGAGCTCGGCGCTGCGGTCGCCCAGCTCGCGCAGCGCCGCGATCACGGCGAAGCGCCGCCTGCCCTCGCCGATCCTCGCGAGGCTCGCCAAGGCGGCCCGCATCGAGTCGGGGTTGGCGTTGTACGCGTCGTTGATCACGGTGACGCCGTCGGCCCGGTCGGTGACCTCCATGCGCCAGCGGCTGCGCGGCTCGGCCTCCGACAGCTCCTGGGCGATCGTCGCGACCGGCAGGCCCAGCTCGTAGGCCGCGGCCGCCGCGGCGAGCGCGTTCTCGACCGCGTGCGCGCCGTGGAGGCGGAGCCGCACGGGGGCCGCGCCGGAAGGCGTGCGCAGCGTGAACGACGCCCGGCCGCGCTCGTCGAGCGTCTCGTCCGAAGCCCGGACGTGCGCCCCGGGCGACCGCCCGAAGTAGGTCACCCTCGCGCCGGTGCGGCCGGCCATCGCCTTGACGAGAGGGTCGTCGATGTTGAGCACGGCCACGCCGTCCTCCGGCAGCGCCTCGACCAGCTCGCCCTTGGCCTGGGCGATCGCCTCCTTGCCGCCGAAGACGCCGAGGTGCGCGGTGCCCACGTTGAGCACCACCCCGATGCGCGGCGGGGCGATCCGGGCCAGGTAGGCGATGTGGCCGACGTTCCTCGCGCTGAGCTCCAGGACCATGAACCGGGTGGCCTCGTCGGCCTTGAGGACGGTCAGCGGATGGCCGATCTCGTTGTTGTACGACCCGACCGGCGCGACCGTGGGGCCGATCCGCGCGGCGAGCCTCGCCAGCAGGTCCTTGGTCGTGGTCTTGCCGGCGGAGCCGGTCACCCCCACGACGGTCACGGCGGGCAGCTCGGACACGACGGCCGTGGCGAGACCGGCCAGGGCGGCCAGCACGTCGCCCACGATGACCGCGGGCGCCTCGACCGGGCGGGAGGCGAGGACGGCGGTCGCCCCCGCCGCGCAGGCCTGCCCGGCGAAGTCGTGCCCGTCGGCGCGCTCGCCCTTGATCGCCACGAACAGCGATCCCGGCTCGGCGGCCCGCGAGTCGATCACGACGGGGCCGCGGACCACGGCCCGGGGGTCGGCCATACCGGTCAGGGCACCGGAGGTGATCTCGGCGAGCCGCGCCAGCGGCAACGGGATCATGCGTCTTTCCTGCTCTCTTCCGTTCGTCTTCTCGAAACGGCGTCCCCGGCGACCTGGCGGTCGTCGAACGGGATGACCGCGCCCCCGACGTACTGGCCCTGCTCGTGTCCCTTGCCGGCCACAACTACCACATCTCCGGGCGCGGCACCGGAGATCGCCAGATCGATGGCGGCGGCGCGGTCGGGCTCCACGACGACGTGGGCCCGCTCGCTCTGGGGAACCGTCAGCGCGCCTTCAAGCATGGCGGCCAGGATGGCGAGCGGATCCTCGGTGCGGGGGTTGTCGCTGGTGAGAATCGCCACGTCGGCGAGCCGGGCGGCCGCCGCGCCCATCATGGGCCGCTTGCCCCGGTCACGGTCGCCACCGCAGCCGAGCACGATCGTCAGCCGTCCCCGTCGCCCCGCCGGCGCGTCACCGTCGTCGAGCACGGCCCGCAGCGAGGTCAGGACCGACTCGACGGCGCCGGGCTTGTGGGCGTAGTCCACGATCACCTGGTAGCCGTCGGTCCCCGGCACGCGCTCCATTCGGCCGGGCACCCCGGTGAACGTGGCGATGCCGTTCACCGCGGTCTGGAGGGGGATCCCGGTCTCCACCAGCGCGACGAGCGCGCCGAGGGTGTTGGCCACGTTGAACGGGCCGGGAAGGGCGACCGCGGCGTCGGCCTCGACCCCGCCGGGACCGACGACGCGGAAGGCGCTGCCGCCGGCGCCGAGCCGCACGTCCTCCGCCCGCCACTCGGCCTCCGGAGACCCGGCGGCGGAGAACGTCGTGATTGGGATCTTGGCGATGCCGGTCAGCTCACGGCCATGGGGGTCGTCGATGTTGACGACGCCGAGCCGCGAGAACTCGGGGGTGAACAGCCTGGCCTTGGCGGCGAAGTAGTCGTCGAGGTCGCGGTGGAAGTCCAGATGGTCCTGCGACAGATTCGTGAATATCGCGACATCGTAGAAGATCCCGTCCACGCGGCCGAGGGCCAGGGCGTGGCTGGAGACCTCCATCGCGGCGGCCGTGACGCCCTGCTCCCGCATCAGCGCGAACAGGCCCTGAAGGTCGTTCGCCTCCGGGGTGGTCAGCTCGGGGACGAACCGCACGTCGCCCGCCCGGATCTCCACGCCGCCGACCAGGCCGGTGCGGTGGCCCGCCGCCCGCAGCCCCGCCTCCAGGAGGAACGTCGAGGTGGACTTTCCACTGGTCCCCGTCACGCCGATGACCGTGATGCCGTCCGCGGGCCTGCCGTACACCCAGGCGGCGACCTGCCCGAGCAGGGCCCGCGGGTCGGGCACGACTAGCACGGGCAGCCCCGTGGCCGTCGCGCGCTCGCGCCCCTCCTCGTCGGTGAGGATCGCCACCGCCCCCGCCGCCAGCGCGTCCCCGGAGAACTCCGCGCCGTGGGCGGCCTTGCCGGGCAGCGCCACGTAGAGGTCGCCGCGCCGGATCCGGCGCGAGTCGATGCTGAGGCCCGTCACGGCGCCGCGGGCCGCCCTGGCCCCGGGTGCGGAGGACGTGCCGAGAAGCGCCGCGAGGCCGGACAGCGGACGGGTGGGAGCGGCAGAAGGACGCACGGCGAGAGCGTACCGTCCCTCGTCACTCATCGGTGCGAAGGACGACATCCGGCGCCTTCGTCCCGGTCGGCGGGATCTTCCTGCTCTTCAACGCGAACGTCATGACGTCCTTGAACACGGGGGCGGACACCATGCCGCCGAAATGGCCGTTCTTGGGATCCTGGATGACGGCCAGCGCCATGAGCCGGGGCGCGTCCGCCGGGGTGAACCCCACGAACGTCGCCGTGTAGCCGCAGTATCCCTTGCATTTCTCGTCGTACCGCATGGCGGTGCCGGTCTTGCCCGCGACCCGGTAGCCGGGGATCGCCGCGGCGGCGCCGGTGCCGTCGTGCCCGACCGCGGCCTCCAGCATGCCGGCGATCTGCTGCGCGGTGCGCTGGCTGATGACCCTGGTCTGCTTGGGCGCCGCGGCCGGGACGAACCGGCCGTGCTCGTCCGTGGTGCCCGCGACGATCGAGGGGGTCACCCGCACTCCCCCGTTGGCGATCGTCTGGTAGACGCTGGCCATCTGGAGCGCGGTCACCGAGATGCCCTGGCCGTACGCGATGGTGCAGCGCTGGCTGCCGGACCAGTTCTCCCAGCGCGGCAGCAGCCCGGCCTCCTCGCCGGGCAGGCTCGCGCCGCTCTTCACGCCGAAGCCGAAGGAACGGAACATGTCGTACAGCCGCTGGCTGCTGACCTTCTCCGCCGCCATGATCGTGCCGACGTTGCTGGACTCGGCGATGACACCGGTGAACGTGAGGTTCTCGGGCCCGTGCGGGTGGGCGTCCTTGAGCTCCCGGTCGGCGCACTGGGTGTGGTCGGGCACCCGGAAGACGGTGTCCGGGGTGACCGCGCCCGACTCGATGGCCGCGGCGGCCGTGATGACCTTGTTGGTGCTGCCCGGCTCGAAGATCTCCGACACGGCCCGGTTGCCCCAGTCCTCCTCCGGCGTGGTCTCCCAGTCGTTGAGGTCGACCTCGGGCGAGTTGGCCATGGCGACGATCTGCCCGGTCCTGATGTCCATCACGATGACGCTGCCGCTGCGCGCCCTGGCCGCCCGCACCTGCCGCTCGATCGCCTCCTGCGCGGCCCACTGGATGTCCCGGTCGATCGTCAGCCGCACGTCGCGGCCGGACACCGGGGCCTGGCGGCTGCTGCTCGTCATGGGGATGCGCTGGCCGTCCCTGCCGATCTCGATGCTCTGCTTGCCGTCCTGCCCGGCGAGCACCTTGTCGTAGGCCCGCTCGATCCCCGTCAGGCCGTGCCCCTCGAAGCCGACGAAGCCGATGAGGCCGCCCGCGAGCGTGTCACCGGGGTACTCCCGGCGGTAGGTCGGCCTGGAGCCCACTCCCTTGAACCGGAAGCTCATGATCTTCTTGGCGCGCAGCGGCTCGATGTCCCGCGCGGCCACGATGTACCGCTGGGTGGTCTTGGCCAGCTTGGCCGCGATCTCCTCCTTGGGGCGGTTCAGCTCCACGGCCAGGGTGGAGGCGATCAGGTCCCGCTGGGCGGGGGTGACGTCCGCCGGGTCCAGGTAGATCTCCCGGGCGTCGGCGGTGACGGCCAGCTCGTGCCCGGCCACGTCCCTGATCGACCCGCGCCGCGCGGGCAGCGTCTCCGGCTGCACGCGCTGCTGGGCCGCCTTGGCCTGGAGCACCTTCGAGTCCAGCCCCTGGAGCTGGACGAGGCGCCCGGCGAACAGCGACAGCACGAACGCCATCACGGCGAGCCCCGCGTTCAGCCGCCGCGCCGGGTTGCCCAGCCGCAGCACGGCCGGCGGGCGCGGGGGCGGCGGCGGACCCGGAGGGCGCACGGCCGCGGGCCCGCGCCCACGCGGCCTGCCAGGCGGAGGCGTACGGCCGGGCGGGACGGAGTCGGGGCGCGGCCGGCGGCGTGGCTCATCCGCCGCCGATGGCCGCTCCGGACGTGGCGGGCCGGCGGGGCGGGTGGGCCTTCCCTGCGACCCGGGGGATCCCGGGGATCCGGGGGATCCGGGGGATCCGGGGGATCCCGGTGCTCTCCTGCCGCCGCCCGGCCCCTGGCCGCCTCGCCCGCTGGGACCGCCGCGGCCGGGGCCCGGGCTCCGGCCGCTGTCTCTCACCGGTCCGTGCCCTCCTCCTGAGGCTCACCCGCGCTCGCGGCGGTGGCGGCGGACGGGTGGGGGTTGACGAACTCCGGCGACGACGGATCCTCCCGGAGGCCGTACCTCCTGGCCGACTCATCGACCGCGTTCGGCTGGTCCCACACGCGGAGCCGGCCCTCCAGGTCCGCGGCCTGCTCGCGGAGCTGGTCGGTGCTCGACCGGAGGTCGCTGACCTTGAAGGAGTCCTGGGCGAGCACCGTGTTCAGAAGGAGCAGGGTCACCAGGCCGCCGGACATCAGCCCGACGACGAGCAACACGAACGGGGCCCTCGGCGGCCGCCGGAGGGCCTGCCGCACCGACCCGCCGCGCGGCCTCGGCCGTACGGAGGCATCCGGAGTGACGGTCTCGCCGGCTCGTGCGGGCGCGGTCACTGTGCCCGGGACGCGGCCCCGCGGCGCGCGGCCGGGCGGACGGCCGGGCGCGGCGGGAGCCCGCCGGGTCGTCGTCCTGGTCTCCTGCTCTGTCGTCCTCATCCCTGGCGGATCCTCTCTGCCGCCCGCAAACGGGCCGAGGCCGCCCGCGGGTTGCGGGCCACCTCGTCTTCGTCCGGGAGCTCGGCTCCCCTCGTCAGTAGGCGGAACCGGGGCTGATGAGCCTCCAGCGGGACGGGGAGGCCGGGGGGGCCGGTGTCCCTGGTTCGCGCCGCGAGGACCTGCTTGGTGAGCCGGTCCTCCAAAGAGTGGTAGGCGAGCACGACCACTCGCCCCCCGAGCGTCAGCGCGTCGAGGGCCGCGGGCAGCGCGCGCTCAAGCGCGGTCAGCTCCTCGTTCACCTCGATGCGCAACGCTTGGAACGTTCTCTTGGCGGGGTTGCCCCCGGTTCGCCTCGTCGCGGCGGGGATGGCCGCCCGCACGAGATCGGCAAGCCGTTTGGTGCTGGTGATGGGGTCTTTGACGCGTTCTTTGGCGATGAGGTTCGCCACACGTCCCGCGAACCGCTCTTCGCCGTAGTCTCGCAGGATGCGGGTCAGCTCCGCGACGGAATATGTGTTCACCACGCGCTCGGCGGTGAGCTCCTGCTCGCGGTCCATCCGCATGTCGAGAGGGGCGTCGTAGGAGTACGCGAAGCCGCGCTCCGCCTCGTCGAGCTGAGGGGAGGAGACGCCGAGGTCGAAGAGCGCGCCGTTGACGCGCGGACGCCCGATGTCCGCCAGGACATCGGGAAGCTCGTCGGAGACGGCCCGCACGATCGTCACCCGCTCCGCGTAGGGGGCGAGCCGTTCGGTGGACCGCTCGATGGCGGTGGGGTCGCGGTCGATGCCGACGAGATGCAGCGGCGGGTGGGCGGCGAGAAGCGCCTCGGCGTGCCCGCCGAGGCCGAGGTTGGCGTCGACGACGACCGGATCCGGCCCGGCCAGCGCGGGACCGAGCAACTCCAGCACGCGATCGAGCATGACCGGAACGTGACCGCCCGGTTGCCCCAAGTCTTGCGACAACGCTTTCCAACCCCCAACTGGCCGCTTCGAAGCTCGCGGATGCGCGGCTGCCGCCGGTGATTACCCTATGGATCCCCACCCATGCCGGCCTCTTCGGGAGGCCGACCCGTCCGGCCAGGTCCCCATCCGCGCCGCTGCCGCGGCATCTGACACCGGGGAAGGTGCATCAGTTGCCGCATGGGAGCGGGTGGAGACCTCGCCGAACGTCACCGACGGGTCTATCGATCACAGGATTCCTGGCAGCACCTCCTCCGACAGATCGGAGAACGCCTGCTCCTGGGCGGCCAGGTAGGTGTCCCATGCCTGGGCGTCCCAGATCTCCAGCCGGGTGTTGGCCCCGATGACCACGCAGTCACGTTCCAGCCCCGCGTACTGCCTGAGGCTCGGGGGAATCGTGATGCGCCCCTGCTTGTCCGGCGTCTCGTCGGACGCGCTGGCGAAGAAGACGCGGCTGTAATCGCGGACCGCCTTGGCGGTCACCGGCGCCGTGCGCAGGGCCTCGGTTATGCGCTGGAACTCCTCTACGGGGAAGACGTAGAGGCAGCGCTCCTGGCCTTTGGTGATCACAAGACCCTCCGCCAGCTCCTCGCGATACTTCGCCGGCAGGAACAGCCGTCCTTTGTCATCAAGGCGCGGCTGGTGGGTGCCGAGGAACACCGGACCCACCTCCCGTGCCTTGCGGAGCGCTCAGCGCTGTAGCCCCTGCCCTCCACTGCGCACCACCATACTCCACTTCTCCCCACCGTCAACTGATCCAAGCCGTGTCGGCATCGATTTTCGGCGGCGTTTCCGCAGGTCAGTGATGGTGGAGCAAAGTGGAGCGCCCTGGCGGCCCCTCCCTCGCCCTTGGGCGTGTCGGAGAAAAGCGCGGGGAGTTTGTCACGGGATTCGCACGAACGCGCTACCTGACTGCGAACACGCCTTACAACACTGTGGGCAGTTCGGCCTGCCTGATTACGGACATAGTCGCCCGGGAAACCCCGGGAGTCATAGGGTCGGTACACAGAATGGAAAAAGCACCGTTTAACGCCCCATTCTCGGGGACGCACCTCATGGAGGCCTGGTGGCAGCAACCCCCGACGTCACCGATGCTGGAAGCCGGCTCGAAGAGCTGGTGGAAACCGCCCACCGGATCCGCCACGCGATCGAGTCCGTGATCGAGGGCAAGAGCGACGTGGTCCGCCTCACGATCACCGTTCTTCTGGCGGAAGGCCACCTCCTCATCGAGGACGTGCCCGGGGTCGGCAAGACGATGCTGGCCAAGGCGTTGGCGCGCTCCATCGACTGCCCGGTCAGGCGCGTGCAGTTCACCCCCGACCTGCTGCCGAGCGACATCACCGGAGTCAGCGCGTACAACCAGCAGACCAGGGAGTTCGAGTTCAAGCCGGGGCCGGTCTTCGCGAACATCGTCGTCGGCGACGAGATCAACCGGGCCTCGCCCAAGACGCAGTCCGCCCTCCTGGAGTGCATGGAGGAGCACCAGGTCACCGTCGACGGCGTGACCTACCGGCTGGAGTCGCCCTTCATGGTGATCGCGACCCAGAACCCGATCGAGATGGAGGGGACCTATCCCCTGCCGGAGGCGCAGCGCGACCGGTTCACCGCGAAGATCGCGATGGGCTACCCCGAGCCGGCCGCCGAGCTGGAGATGCTCGACGTGCACGGCGCCTCGCAGCCGCTGGACAAGCTGGAGCCGGTGGCCACCACGGCCGAGGTTCACGCGCTGATCCAGGCCGTCCGCGCGGTCTACGTCTCCCAGCCGGTGAAGAGGTACGCGATCGACCTGGTCGCCGCGACGCGGCACTCCTCCGACCTGCGGCTCGGCGCGTCCCCGCGCGCCACCCTGCACCTGGTGAGGAGCGCCCGGGCGCACGCCGCGCTCTCGGGCCGCGACTACGTCATCCCGGACGACCTGCAGGACCTGGCCGTCCCGGTCCTCGCGCACCGGCTGCTGCCGAGCATGGAGGCCCAGGGCCAGCGCCGCCACCCCGAGCAGGTGATCGCCGAGCTCGTCCGCCGCATCCCGGTGCCGGACGCCAAGTGACGCGCCGAAGGACGCGCCAGATGAGGGAGGTCCGATGACGGGGTTGAAGGCCCTCACCTCGCGGGGGCGCTCGTTCCTCGCGTCGGGCGTCGCGGCGCTGTTATGCGCCTTGTTCCTGGGGGAGCACGACCTGCTGCGGGTGGCGGTTCTGATCATCGCCATGCCGCTGCTCGCGTCGATGGTCGTGGCGCGGACCCGCTACCGGCTGACCTGCGCCCGGCGACTCGACCCCGCGCGGGTCGAGGCCGGCGCCGACAGCACCGTCACCCTGCGGCTGGAGAACCTGACCCGCCTCCCGACCGGCCTGCTGCTGGTCGAGGACACCCTGCAGTACGCCCTGGGGACCCGGCCGCGCTTCGTCCTCGACAGGGTGGAGTCGCGGGGCATCCGGGAGATCGACTACAAGGTCCGCTCCGACCTGAGGGGACGCTTCCCGATCGGGCCGCTCTCGGTCCGGATCACCGACCCGTTCGGGCTGGTCGAGCTGGCCAGGTCGTTCACGATCACCGACACGCTGGTGGTGACCCCCGAGGTCGTGCCGCTGCCGGCCGTACGGCTGTCGGGCGAGTGGACCGGCGGGGGCGACAGCCGTACGAGATCGGTGGCGGCGGCGGGCGACGACGACGTGGCTCCACGCGAGTACCGCCAGGGCGACGACCTGCGGCGGGTCCACTGGCGGTCCACTGCGCGGCACGGCGAGCTGATGGTCAGGCGGGAGGAGCAGCAGTGGCAGAGCAGGGGCGCGCTCCTGCTCGACAACCGCAGGCACGCCCACCGGGGAGAGGGCCCGCGGTCGTCCTTCGAGGTCGCGGTCTCCGCGGCGGCGTCGATCGGGGTGCACCTGTCCCGCGAGGGGCTCGGCCTGCGCCTGGTCACGGACCAGGGCGCGCGGCAGCTGCCCGGCGATCTCAGAAGTCGGCATGAGATTGCGGACTACAGCATGGGCCAGTCCTGGTCGCTGCTCGACACGCTCTCCGTCGTACGGCCGAGCACGGCGCGGTCGCTGGAGCACGGGATCGCGGCGCTCCGCCAGGGCGGCGGCGACGGCCTGATCGTCGCCGTGCTCGGGGCGATCGACGGCGAGGAGGCGCGGGCGCTGGCCAAGCTGCGGCATCCGGGCGTCACCGGGGTCGCGGTCGTGCTCGACGTGGCGACGTGGGACGAGTTCCCCGACGAGGGCGCGGAGGCGGCGCGGGCGGTGCTGGCGGGAGCGGGCTGGCGCGTGCTGACGCTCCCGGCGGGCGCCTCGCTCGCGACCGTCTGGCCGCAGGCCGCCTATAAGAGGAGTGCGGCATGAAACTGCCCGTGGCGGCGGGACTGGCCACGGCGGCGGTCTCGATCACGCTCTACCCGCTGTTCAACGGGGGCGCCTGGTTCTGGGCGAGCATGGGCGCGGTCCTGGTGACGACGGTGGCCGGCGTCGCGGCCTCCCGGCTGGCCGCTCCCCGATGGCTGGCGCCCCCCGCGATGCTCGTCGCCCTGGGCGTCTACCTGACGGCCGCCTTCGCCCGGCAGGAGGCGTGGGTGGCGGTGATCCCGACGAAGGACTCGGTCCTGCGTCTGGGCGAGCTGATCGCCTCCGGCTACGACGACATCCAGCGCTTCGCGGCCCCTGTGCCGTCCACTCCCGGCATCTCCCTGCTGACCGGAGGCGGCGTCGGCCTGATCGCCGTCCTGGTCGACCTCTTCGCGGTACGGCTCCGCCGCGCGGCGCTGGCCGGGCTGCCGCTGCTGGCTCTGTTCACCGTGCCCGCCGCTGTGATCACCGACCCGATCGGGTGGCCCGCGTTCGTGATCGGGGCGCTGGGATACGTCGGGCTGCTGGTGGCCGACGGGCGGGAGCGGCTCAGCCACTGGGGCCGGGCCGTGCTGGTGCGGCGGTCCAGGATCGGCGGCACGGGCGCGGCGCCCGACACGGGGCGGCTGGCGCTGTCGGGCAAGAGGATCGGCGTGACCGCGATCGCGCTCGCCATCCTGCTGCCCGCGCTGCTCCCGACGCTGGCGCCGGACCCCCTGTTCGGGTTCGGGGTCGGCAACGGCCTCGGCCCGGGCGGCAACAACATCGGCATCCCGGATGCGATCGCCAAGCTCGGCGGGCAGCTCAACCAGCAGGGCAACGCGACGGTCCTGACCTATACGAGCAGCGACGACCAGCCCCGCTACCTGCGGATCTACTCGCTCGATCTGTTCGACGGCAGGAAGTGGACACCCAGCGCGCTGCGGGGCCGCCCCGAGGACCGGGTGTCCGCGGGGCCGCTGCCCCCGGCGCCGGGCCTCGGCCCCGGGGTCACGGTGAAGCGGGCCGAGACCCGGATCACGATCAGCGAGGACATCGAGCAGCTCAGGTTCCTGCCGCTGCCCTATCCGGCGACGCAGGTGGAGGCCGACGGCGACTGGCGGGCCGACCGGGCCACCCTGATGGTCTTCTCGACCCGCGACGAGGCGGCGGGGCTGGAGTATCGCGTGGCCACCGGCGAGCCGCAGCCCACCGCGGCGCAGCTCGACGCGGCCGTCTCCCTGCCGGGCGGCAGCCGTTTCCTGGACCTTCCTCCCGGCCTCGACGGCCAGGTCCGTGAGATGGCGGTCCGGGTCACGAGAGGGGCGGCCACGCCGTACCAGAAGGCCGTGAAGCTCCAGGAGTGGTTCACCCACAGCGGCAAGTTCACCTACAGCCTGCGGACGACCGGGTCGGGCGGCGACGCGCTGTCGCGGTTCGTCCTGACCGGCCGCTCGGGCTACTGCGAGCAGTTCGCGAGCGCGATGGCGGTCATGGCACGGATGCTCGGCATCCCGGCCCGGGTGTCCATCGGCTACACCGGCGGCACGAAGATCGGCAAGTCGTGGGTCGTGCGGACCCACGACGCCCACGCGTGGCCCGAGCTTTACTTCGCGGGTGTCGGGTGGCTGCGGTTCGAGCCCACTCCCACAGGAGGCGCCGGCCAGGGAACGGCCCAGGTGCCGCCGTACACCGTCCCCGTGACCCCGACGGCGAACCCCACGACGGGCTCGTCCGCCGGGCCGTCGTCCGGCGCGGGTGACACGAGTGACCAGCCGGGCGGCCCGGCCAGGCGGAACCCCCGCCAGTTCGACCGCGACTTCGGCGGCGTGCCGGTGATCCCGGACCCCGGCCTGCCCGTGGCGGCCAAGGGCGGCATCGGCGCGGGCGCGCTCCTCCTGCTCGCCCTCATCCCCGCGCTCCTCCGGCTGCTCTTCTGGTACGGCCGGCGCCGGGTTCTCGCCCGGGTGGCGGCGGCCCGGCCCGCGACGGTGCGCGTTCCGGCCCCGCGGGCGCCGAACACCTCCGGGGAGCTCCCCCGCGAGGTGACGGTGCGGGCGATCCCCAGGGATCCCTCGGCGTACGCGGCTCCCGCCGTCGAGGCGGCCTGGGCCGAGTTGTGCGACACGCTCACCGACTTCGGGATGCCGCGGAAGCCGAGCGAGAGCCCCCGTGCGCTGGCCCGGAGGCTGACGGAGCAGTACGAGTTCGACGCGGAGACCGCCGCTTCGATCGGCACGATCGCCTCGGCGGAGGAGCGGCTGCGGTACGCCCCCACGCCGCTCGACGCGGGTCCCGCGGCCTCGGACGTCAGGCGAGTGAGGCGGGCGCTGGCGGCCACGGTGTCGAGAAGGCGGCGGGTGGGGGCGGCTCTGGCGCCCAGGTCGACGCTGCTGCGCCTACGAGCGCTGGGTGAGAAGGCGTTGGACGGTTTCGACCGGCTGGAGAACATCCGGATCAGGACGGCACGGCGAGACGATCACGTGAGGGAACTGACGAGCAGGTAGTGGGGGGCGCTCAGCGCTCGTCGTGACGACGGCGCCAGCGCTCCTCCATCCGCTCCATGAAGCCCTGGCGCTGGGGACGGCGGCCGCGCGGCCGGCCCGGCGCCGCCGAGCTCTCACCGCCGAACCCGTTCATGCGCTTCCAGCTGGACAGGCCCCACAGGCAGGTGGCCAGCATGACCACGAACCCGGCGACGCCGACGATCCAACTGGTGACGACGCCAACCATCAGCATCACGACGCCGAGCACGAAGCCGATCGAGGCCTTCACCAGGCGGCGCTTGTAGTGGTTTCGGGGATCACTGATGCGGACGGTATTGGCCCACTTCGGGTCCTCGGCGTAGAGGGCCTGCTCGATCTGGTCGAGCAAGCGCTGCTCGTGCTCAGACAGCGGCACGGCGCCTCCCAAGGACGGCCCCATTCAGGGGAAGACGGCAACGAACGACACGCGGTGTCCGAACCTCGCGGTCGGTTATCCCCAGAATACGAGGCTGTAGACGTAGGCGAAAGAAAACGTCCAACGCGGTCCAAACCGGAGGCGAAGTCATGGATCCATTGGATCAAACGGACGGCGAACGAGCGAGGCCGGGCGTACCGCGTCCGGGCCGAAGCGCCGGACCGCCTTGTCCATCGCCTGTTCGGCCTCCCGCCAGCCGGTCTCGCGCTCGCCGAGGCTGAGCTGACGGGTCGCCGCGGCGGCCGGGCGGAGGTTCTCGACGCGGACCCCGACGAGCCTGAGGCGCACCCGCTCCAGCCCGGCGGCCTCGTAGAGCTCGCAAGATGTGGTGTAAATCTCCTTCGCGACGTCGGTCGGTTCTCTCAACGTGCGCGATCTGGTGATCGTGGTGAAGTCGGAGCGGCGCAGCTTCACGCTCACCGTGCGGCCGACGTGCCCGGCCACTCGCAGCCGGGCGGCGACCCGCTCCGACAGCCGCAGCAACTCCCGCCTGATCGCCTCGGGGTCGTCCACGTCATGGGGGAACGTCTCCTCGTTGCCGATGCTCTTGTCGGGGACGTGCGGCACGACCGCGCGCTCGTCGCGGCCCCAGGCGAGCGCGGCCAGGTGAGCGCCGACGGCCCCGAACTCGCGCTGCAGCGTGGCGACCGGCACGTGGGCCAGGTCGCCCACCGTCTTGATGCCGAGCCGTACCAGCGCCTGCTCCGTGCGCTCTCCCACGCCCCACAGCGCGGCGACGGGCAGCGGGTGGAGGAACTCGACCACCTTGTCCGCCGGGACGACGAGCAGCCCGTCCGGCTTGCACTGCCGGGACGCCAGCTTGGCGACGAACTTGCTGCTCGCCACGCCCACCGAGCAGGTGATGCCGTAGCGCTCCGCCACCTGCTCGCGGATCATCCGGGCGATGGCCGCGGGCGGCCCGAGCCGGCGGCGGGCGCCGCCGACGTCCAGGAACGCCTCGTCGGAGGCGATCGGCTCCACCTCGGGAGTGATGGCCTGGAAGATCTCCATGACTCCTCGGGAGACCTCGGAGTATTTGCCGTGGCTGGGCGGGATGACCGTCGCCTGGGGGCAGATCCGGCGGGCCCGCGTCATCGGCATCGCGGAGTGGACGCCGAACCGCCTGGCCTCGTAGGTGGCGCTGAGCACCACGCCACGGGCTCCCGGCGCCCCGACGATGACGGGGGTGCCCCTCAGCTCGGGACGGTCGAGCAGCTCCACGCTCGCGAAGAACGCGTCCATGTCCACGTGCAGGATGGGGCAGCCGCTGTCGTCGCCGGGGCCACCCGGCGGCGACGGCTCCCGTGGCAGCAGCTGGTTGCGGGACACGCCGCCAGCCTACCCGAACACGGTTTCTATAAGCTTCTTCTACAAAGCGGCTTCTACCTGTACGCGATGACGTGGAGCTGGGTGGCGATGTCGCGCAGCACCGGGTGGGCCGCCGCCGCCCGTTCCAGGGCGATCAGCCCGTCGGGGTCGCCCTCCGTCAGCATGCCGGGCACCAGGTCGGCGAAGATCCGCACGCCGTGCACGTCGCCCACGGTGAACCCGGCCCTGGTGACCAGCGCGGCCAGGGCGTCGCGGCCGAACCGGCGCGGAGCCGGGTCGCGGTCGCCCCAGCGCCCGGCCGCGTCGGAGAGCACCTGCCGGGCCTCGTCGAAGTGCCCCGCGAGGGAGCGGTGGATGGCTGTCGCGACGGGGTTGGCCGCCAGCACGCTGACCGCTCCCCCGGCGCGGAGGATGCCCCGGACGGCGCCGAGCGCGCCCGCCGGGTCCTCGACGTACTCCAGGACGCTGTGGCAGAGCACCAGGTCGGCGCTGTCCGGCCGCAGCAGCTCCCCGAGGTCGGCCGCCTCCCCCTGCAGGCCCTTGACGCCCACGCCGGTCTCGGCGGCGCGGCGCTCCAGCGCGGCCAGCGAGTCCGGGCTGGGGTCGACCACCGTCACGGCGTGGCCGAGCTTCGCGAGTGGTACGGCGAAGCCGCCCGTGCCGCCTCCGGCGTCGACGATGTCGAGCGACTGGCGTCCGGTGGCGGCGACCCGGTCCCCCAGGACGGCGCGGAGCGCCTCCCAGACGACGGTCTGCCGCGTGGCGTCACGCACTTCCGGCCCTCCAGGTTAGAGCGACAGCGACGGCTTGAGCTGCTTGAACCGGGCCAGCAGGCCGTTGACGAACTGCGGCGACTCGTCGGTCGACAGCTCCGCCGCGAGATGCACCCACTCGCTGATGACCACGCCCTCGGGCACCTCGTCCGACCAGAGCATCTCGTAGGTGCCGCCGCGCAGGATGTTCCGGTCGACGGCCGGCATCCGCTCCAGCGTCCAGCCCTCGGCGTAGGTCGAGATGAGCTCGTCGATCCGGTCGAGGTGCCGGGCCACTCCCTCGACGAGCGCCGAGGTGTACTCGTTCACGGGCGGCTCGGCCCGCTCGACCCGCTCGGCGAGCACGCTCAGCGGGTTCTCGTCCCGGGCCTCGGCCTCGAAGAGGATGTCCAGCGCGCGGCGTCGGGCTTTCCCCCGAGCTGACACGTCAGGCCCGGCCGAGGTACTCGCCGTTGCGAGTGTCGACCTTGACCCTCTCGCCGGTCGTGATGAACAGCGGCACCTTGATCTCGGCGCCGGTCTCCAGCTTCGCGGGCTTGGTGCCGCCGGTCGAGCGGTCGCCCTGCAGGCCCGGCTCGGTCTCCGCGATGGTGAGCTCGACCGCGGCCGGAAGCTCGACGTAGAGCACGTTGCCCTCGTTGATCGCGACCGTGGCGAGCATGTTCTCCAGCAGGTAGTTCGCGGCGTCGCCGACCGCCGGACGGGAGACGTTCAGCATGTCGTAGGTCTCGGTGTCCATGAAGACGTAGTCTTCGCCGTCGAGGTACGAGTACTGCATCTCGCGCTTGTCGACGTTGGCCACGTCGACCTTGACGCCCGCGTTGAAGGTCTTGTCCACGACCTTGCCGGACAGGATGTTCTTCAGCTTGGTGCGGACGAACGCGCCGCCCTTGCCGGGCTTGACGTGCTGGAACTCGACGACGGTCCAGAGCTCACCGCCGTCGAGCTTGAGCACCAGTCCGTTCTTCAGGTCGTTCGTCGTGGCCACGTGAGATCTCCTGCGTGTGGCTGCCCCTAGAGGACGAGCAGCTCCTTGGTCGTCAGTGTGAGGAGCTCCGGCCCGTCGTCACGCGTCACCAGCGTGTCCTCGATGCGCACACCGCCCCTGCCCGGCAAGTAGACCCCGGGCTCGACGGTGATCGGAACTCGATCCTCTAGTCTACCGGTCCTGTCAGGGCCCAGGAACGGAAGCTCGTGGATCTCCAGTCCCACCCCGTGGCCGAGGCCGTGCTCGAAATGCGCCGCGTGGCCCGCCTCGGCGATGACGCCCCGCGCGGCCGCGTCCACGTCGTGCGCCGTCGCGCCGGGCCGTACGGCATGCCGCCCCGCGCGCTGGGCCTGCCGTACGAGCTCGTAGATCTCGCGCTGCCACCCGGCGGGCTCGCCGACGGCCACCGTGCGGGTCATGTCGGCGTGGTAGCCGTCGAAGAGCGCGCCGAAGTCCATGGTGACCAGGTCGCCCCGCTCGACGGGACGGTCCGACGGCGCGTGGTGCGGGATGGAGCCGTTGGGGCCGCTCGCGACGATCGAGTCGAAGGCGGGCTTCTCCGCCCCGAGCTCCATCATCCGGAACTCCAGCCACCGGGCGATCTCACGCTCGGTCACGCCGGGGGCGATGCGGCCGATGACCAGCGAGAACGCCTCATCGGTGATCGCGCAGGCCCGGCGGAGCGACTCGATCTCCCCTTCGTCCTTGACCGTCCTGACGCCCTGGACGAGGCCGCTGACCGGGGTCAGGGGCCGCTCGGCGCGGAGCCGCTCGAACTCGGCGACCGCCATGTGGTCGGCCTCGATGGCGATCCGGCCCGGCCGCCCGGCCAGCGTTCCGGCCACGTCCCTGGCCTCGGCCAGCTCGACGTCGGGACACAGACGCCGGGCGGTCTCGATGTAGCGGGAGTCGGTGGCGAGCACGGCGTCGCCCGCGACGGTCACGAGCACCGCCGCGTTGGAGCTCGCCAGGCCGGTCAGGTAGCGCACGTTGACGGGCCGCGTGACGAGCAGCGCGGTCACGTCGTGCTCCGGGAGGGCCGCGGCCAGCCGTACGCGGCGGGAGGCGTAAGTCACGAATGGACTCTACGCCGGGCTTGACCGTGCCTCTTGCCAGGGTTTAGGTAGGTTCCTTAACTATGAAGAGATTACGCGCGGCCGGCGCCCTCGCGGCCCTCGTCCTGACGGTTGGGAGCCCCGCCATGGCGGCAGCCGGGAAGAACGCCGGGTTCATCCGGGTGGACCAGGTCGGGTTCTCGGCGGGCGAGGCGAAGC
The DNA here is from genome assembly GCF_041262585.1 of Planotetraspora sp. GP83. Lineage (NCBI taxonomy): Bacteria > Bacillati > Actinomycetota > Actinomycetes > Streptosporangiales > Streptosporangiaceae > Planotetraspora > Planotetraspora sp. GP83. The sequence continues at coordinate 254,757 of NZ_JBGCBZ010000003.1, forward strand.
ACGCCTACCTCATGTCGGCCGGCGCCGCGACGGGCGCGGCGTTCACGGTGGTGGACGAGCGCGGCCGGGCCGTGCTGAAGGGTCACGCGGGCGCCGATCTCGGCAAGTGGAACAGCCGCTACCCCCACGTCTACGACCTCGACCTCACCGCGCTGCGCGAGCCGGGCCGCTATCGGATCAAGTCCGAGGGGCGCACGTCTCCGCCCTTCCGGATCGGCGCGCGCTTCGGGAAGACCGCGCGCAAGGCCGTGACCTTCTTCCAGAGCCAGCGCGACGGCGCGGACGTCATCCCGGGCGACCTGAAGCGCGCGACGAGCCACCTGAACGACCGGAAGGCCACCGTCTATGAGTGGCCCACCTTCGCCGGCCCCGACACCGACGAGATCAAGGGCGACCTGAAGAAGATCGGCGGAAAGGTGGACGCCGAGGGCGGCTGGTTCGACGCCGGCGACTACCTGAAGTTCACCCACATCCTGGCCTACGTGGACACCCTGATCTTCGCGGCGGAGCGGGACGGGGGCTCGGGCAGGGCGCTCGCCGCCGAGGCGCGGCACGGCCTCAAGTACCTCGACAAGATGTGGGACGAGAAGAACAAGACCCTCTACATCCAGGTGGGCCTCGGGTCGGGCAACGACAAGATCACGGGCGACCACGACGTGTGGCGGCTACCCGAGGCCGACGACCACGACAAGAAGCACCCCTACCTGCGGAAGCGGCCCGTCTTCCGGGCCGCCGCCCCCGGCGAGAAGATCAGCCCCAACCTGGCCGGCCGTACGGCCGCCGCGTTCGCGCTGGCGGCGCAGCTCGAACCGGACAAGCGGAAGGCCCACGCCCTCCTGAACAAGGCCGCCGGTGTGTACGGCATGGCCAAGACGGAGAACGTCAAGCAGCTCGTGACGTCGCTGCCGTTCGCGTTCTACCCCGAGACCGCCTGGCGTGACGACATGGAGCTCGGCGGCGCGCAGCTCGCGCTCGCGGCGGCGAAGCTGGGCGACCCCAGGGCGTCCGGGTGGCTGGAGCAGGCCGCGCACTGGGCCTCGGAGTATCTCGCCCACGAGGCGGGCGGGGACACGCTCAACCTGTACGACGTGAGCGCGCTCGCCCACCGGGATCTGGTGGTCGCGCTGCGGGACGCGGGGGCCAAGGGTCTGGCCGTGTCGGAGGACGACCTGGTCGGCGACCTGAAGGCGCAGCTGGAGATCGGCGCCAAGCGGGCCGCGAAGGACCCCTTCCGGGCCGGGGCGAACCACGCCGAGTTCGACTCGGTGCCGCACGCCTTCGGGCTGGCCGCCACCTCGCGCCTCTACCGCTCGGTCACGGACGACACGTCGTACGACGCCTTCGGCACCCAGCAGCGCAACTGGGTGTTCGGCGCCAACCCGTGGGGCGTGTCCTTCATGGTCGGGGCCGGGAAGAGCTTCATCCGCTGCCCGCACCACCAGGTGGCCAACATCAACGGCCGCCAGGACGGCCGTCACCCGATCCTCGTCGGCGCGGTCGTCAACGGCCCGAACGGCGAGGGCCTGTTCAAGGAGGGCCTCGGCGACTTCGAGGACGGGATGCGGCGCTGCCCGGACGGCGGGGACAAGTACGAGCGGTTCACCGGCCGGGGCGCGCGCTTCGTGGACGACGTCCGGTCCTGGCAGGCCTCCGAGCCCGCCGACGACTTCGCCGCCATCGCCCTCTACGCCCTGACCTTGATGGACTGACCGACCCCTCATTCATCCGACCTATCTGGGGATTTATCGCCACAAAAGTGCTTTTCTTCTGTTAACACGTGTGTAAAGATCCGATCTGCGGCGCGGTCGCGCCCAGATGAGGAGGATGCACGTGCGAAGAGCACTGAGCGCGATCGTCATTGCGGCGACGGTCTGCGCCTTCAGTACGGTGGCCGCCGTCACGCCCGAGGCGGCCATCGCCCTGGACGACGGGCAGGCGCTCACCCCGCCCATGGGCTTCAACAACTGGAACTCCACGGGCTGCGCCATCGACGAGAAGATGATCCGCGACATGGCGGACTTCTTCGTCACGTCGGGACTGAAGCAGGCCGGATACGACCACGTCAACGTCGACGACTGCTGGGCGGCGCCCGAACGCGACCCCGGGACAGGGCGGCTTCGGGCGCATCCCGAGCGCTTCCCCAGCGGGATCAAGGCGCTCGCCGACTACGTCCACTCCAAGGGGCTGAAGTTCGGCATCTACACCAGCGCGGGCACGCAGACCTGCGCGAAGACGATGCCGGGAGCCCTCGACCACGAGGAGGTCGACGCGCAGACGTTCGCCGACTGGGGAGTCGACTACCTGAAGTACGACAACTGCAACAACGAGGGCAGGCCCGCGCTCGAGCGCTACACGAAGATGCGGGACGCGCTGAAGAAGACGGGCCGCCCCATCGTCTTCAGCATCTGCGAGTGGGGCCAGAACAAGCCCTGGGAGTGGGGCAAGGACGTCGGTCACCTGTGGCGCACCACCGGCGACATCAGCGACGGCTACGTCTCCATGCTGAACATCTTCAAGCTGAACGCGCCGCTCGCGCCGTACGCGGGGCCGGGGCACTGGAACGACCCGGACATGCTCGAAGTGGGCAACGGCGGCATGACGGACGCCGAATACCGCTCGCACATGAGCCTGTGGTCCATCATGGCGGCCCCCCTGCTCATCGGGACCGACCTGCGCAAGGCGACGCCGCAGACGATGGAGATCCTGCTCAACAAGGACGTCATCGGCGTGGACCAGGATCCGCTCGGCGTGCAGGGCCGTGTGCTCCGCAACGACGACGGGCACTGGATCATGGTCAAGCCCCTCAAGGACGGCGACGTCGCCGTGGCGCTGTTCAACGAGACCGACACGACCGCGACGTTCGGCACGACGGCGCAGGAGCTCGGCCTTCCCCGGCGGCCCGCCTACGTGCTGCGCGACCTGTGGCGGCACAAGGAGGCCGAGACGGCGGGCGCGATCAGCGCGACGGTGCCGGGCCACGCCACCGTGATGTACCGGGTCAGGCCGCGGGCCGACTGGTGGCGCACCCCGCCCGCCGCAGACCTGGGCCTGGTCGTCTCCCCCACGGTGGCCGGGATCCCGGGGACGATCACCCCGCCCGGCCGCGCCTTCACCGCGAAGGTCACCACCACCAACCTCGGCCGGATCCCCCTCATCCTCCCCAGCCTGAGGCTCAGCGCCCCCACGGGGTGGTCGATCCAGCCGGACCGGCCCGCTCGCCGGGCGACGCTCGGCACCGGCCAGTCGCTGTCGGCCGAATGGCGGGTCACGCCCCCCGCGTCCGCGCCCCCGGGCACGGCCGGGCTCACGGCGACGCTGACCTCCCAGAACGGGCCTTCGAGGAACGTCACCGAGGCACTGACGGTGCCGGCCGCCCCGCCCGCCGGGACCTCCGATCTCGGCGCCGTCGCCTGGGCCTGGGCGAGCAACGGATACGGGCCGGTCGAGCACGACATGTCGAACGGCGGTCCCAAACCCGGCGACGGCAAACCCATGAAGATCAACGGCGTGGCCTATCCCAAGGGCCTCGGCACCCACGCGCCCGTGCAGATCGTCTTCTACCTCGCCGGCCGGTGCACCGGGCTCACGACGGACGTGGGCGTGGACGACGAACGCGACCCGCGCACGGTGCCGGGGCAGAGCACGATCACCGCGGAGGTCTGGGCCGACGACGCCAAGCGGGCCGACAGCGGCCTGCGCACCTGGCAGGACCCGGCCACGACGCTCACGGCGGACCTCACCGGAGCGACCTTCCTGCGCCTGGTCGGAACGGTCGGCGGCGACACCAACAGCTACGACCGGATCGACTGGGCCGGCCCGGTGCTCACCTGTAAGGCCGCCTGACGGGAGGAGCGGAGGGGCACCTCCCTGAGGAAGACCACGGCGACGAGGCCGAGGACGGCGGCGGGCACCCCGAGAAGGAACACCGTGCTCATCGCCGACGCGAACGCCTGGATCACGATCCGGCGCGCGGCGGCGGGGAGGTGGTGGATGGCCTCCGGGGTGCCCAGCGCCACGCTCGTGGCTTTGACGTGGGCCGCTCCCAGCATGGCGGCCATCTCGTCCTTGACCCGGTTGGTCAGGATCGCGCCGAAGGCGGCCACGCCCACCGCGCCGCCGAGACTGCGGAAGAAGGCCACGCCGGAGGTGCTCACCGCCATGTCCCGGCCCTCCGCCGCGTTCTGCGCGGCGAGGATCAGCATCTGCATGGACATGCCCAGCCCCGCGCCCAGGACCGCGATGTCCACGCCGATCACGACGTAGCCGGAGTCCGCCTTCAGCAGTGAGAGCAGCCAGAGCCCCGCGGCCACGAGGATCATGCCGGCGATGGGGAAGATCTTCCACCGGCCCGTCCGGGTGACGACGCGCCCGGAGATGATGGAGGCCAGGAAAAGGCTGAGGACCATGGGCAGGGTCATGACGCCCGACAGGGCCGGGCTCAGCCCCTTGACGATCTGCAGGAACTGCGGCAGGTAGATCATCACGCCGAACAGCGAGATTCCCACGAGCAGCGAGGCCGTGCTCGCCAGGACGAACGTCCGGCTGCGGAACAGCCGCGGCGGCAGGATCGGCTCGCTCGCCCTCCGCTCGGCGTCAACCGCCAGCCCGAACAGCACCACGCTCAGCGCGCCCAGGCCGTACGCCCAGGGGGAGCCCCAGCCGAACTCGTGGCCGCCGAGCGAGAGCAGCAGCATCAGCGCCGTCGCCCCGCCGGTGATGGTGGTGGCGCCCCAGACGTCGAGCCGGACGTCCCGCTTGACGTGCCGCAGCCGCAGGACCTTCTGGATGACGACGGAGGCCGCCACCGCGAGCGGGACGCAGACGTAGAAGCACCACCGCCAGCCGAGCCAGTCGGTGTCGACGATGAAGCCGCCGATCAGGGGCCCGGCGACGGTGGAGACGCCGAAGACCGCGCCCACGTAGCCCGAGTAGCGGCCCCGCTCGCGCGGCTGCACGACGTCGCCCAGGATGACCTGGACGAGCGCGGACAGGCCGCCGGTTCCCAGCCCCTGTACGGCTCTCGCGGCGATGAGCATGCCGATGTTCTGCGACAGCCCGGCGACCATCGAGGCGGCCACGAACAGCCCGAGCGCGACCTGGAACATCAGCTTGCGGCCGAAGATGTCGGAGAGCTTGCCCCACAGCGGGGTGGAGACGGTCATCGTCAGCAGCGTCGCGCTGGCGACCCATGACAGCTGCTCCTGGCCGCCCAGTTCCCCCACGATCGTCGGCAGTGCCGTACCGACCACGGAGGTCGAGATCATCGAGGTGAGCAGGGCGAGCAGGAGCCCGGAGAGGATCTCCATGATCTCGCGGTGCGTGTACGTGCGCGGCGCGTCCTCCCGGACGAGCTCCTGCGTCACGGGGATCCCCCTCGCCGTTACGTCCGTCCTGTCCCTTTCATAGTAGACGCTTGTTTACATGTCGTAGTGTGCGCAACGTGACACGAGACCGGGAGGCGACCTGCGAGCGGATCCTCGGGGCCGCCCGCGAGCTGTTCGCCGAGCACGGCTACGACCAGGTGACGATGCGGATGATCGCTTCGGCGGCCGATGCCAACGTCGCTCTGGTCAACCGCTATTTCGGGTCGAAAGCCGGCCTGTTCGCGAAGGTCCTCGTCACCGGCTCGACGATCGAGTCGGTGATCGAGGGCGACCCCGCCGGGCTCCCCGCGCGGCTGGCGGGGCGCGTCGCCCAGCGGCTCCGCACGGGGGCGCCGGAGTCGCTGGTACGGATGATCGACCGGGCGGGGATGAGCCCCGAGATCCGGGCGGTGCTGAGGGCGCGGGTCGAGGAGGGCCTCGTGGACGCGATCAGCGCGCGGCTGGAGGGGCCCCGGGCGAGAGAGCGGGCCCTGCTCGCCACGGTGATCCTCCTCGGTGTGGGGTCGCTGCGACGGCTCCTCGGCCCCGAGAGCCTCCGGGACGCCGATCCGGCCGCGCTGGAGACGCGGCTGGAGGCGGCGTTCCGCGCCTGCCTTGTTTCCTCGCCACCCGCATGATCACCACCGGTGGCCGCGCAGGCGGGAAGGGGGGCGCGGGAATCCGTGCATGATCACGATCACTGTGAGGGCAGGTCGCGAGGCCTTGCCGGGAAGCCGTGCATGATCACGCCGGGGTTTAGGCGGCGAGATCCTTGATCTTCTCGATGAGCGCGAGGCGCTCCTCGTGGGTGCGGGCGAAGGGGGTGACGTTGAGCGTGGTCACTCCGGCCTCCCGCATCGCCGCGAGCCGCTCCCGCACGTGGCCCTCCGAGCCGACCAGCGACATCTTCTCCAGCAGCTCGCGCGGGACCAGGGCGGCCGCCTCGTCCTTCTTGCCCTCCAGGTAGAGGTCCTGGATCTGCTCGGCCTCCTTCTCGTAGCCGTAGCGGCGGGCGAGGTCGTTGTAGAAGTTCTTGCCCTTGGCCCCCATGCCGCCGATGTAGAGGGCGGCCATCGGGCGGCCCAGCTCCAGGACGTCGTCGACGTCGTCGCCGATCGCCAGCACGGCCTGGGCGATGATGTCCAGCTCGCCGAGCGCGGGGTCGCGGCGGGACTTGCCGGCGGCGAGGGACGCGCCCCACACGTCGCCGGACTTCTCCGGCATGAAGAAGATCGGCTCCCAGCCCTCCGCCAGCTCGGCGGTGAGCTCGACGTTCTGCGGGCCGATGGCGGCGATCACGATGGGGATCCGCTCGCGGACCGGGTGGTTGATCAGCTTGAGCGGCTTGCCGAGGCCGGTCCCCCCTTGGAGCGGCATCGTGTAGTGCTTGCCGGAGTGCTCCAGCCGCTCACGCCGCCACACCTTGCGGCAGATCTCGATGATCTCGCGGGTGCGGCCCAGCGGCGCGGTGTACGGCACGCCGTGGAAGCCCTCGATCACCTGGGGACCCGACGCGCCGATGCCGAGCGTGAACCGCCCGTCGGAGACGTAGTCGAGCCCGGCGGCGGTCATGGCGAGCAGCGCGGGCGTGCGGGAGTAGATCGGCAGGATGCCGGACGCGATCTGGAGGCGCTCGGTGCGCGCGGCGATGTAGCCCATCTGGCTGACCGCGTCGAAGGTGTACACCTCGGCGACGAACACGATGTCGAGCCCGGCCTTCTCGTAGTCGCCCAACTCGGCCACGGTCTCCTTGAAACCGCCGCTGTAGTTGAGTGCCATCCCGATGCGCATTCCGCAGTCCTTCCCAGACCGAACGTTGTTCTGGCAGTGCAGAGGTTACCGCTCAGCCCGGCGCGGCGGTACGGCGGGCCGGTCGAGATCGGCCGGGACGTCGATGTCCGCCGGATCCCCCACGTCGTCGCAGGGCACACGGGTCACCAGCTCGGGGTGGGCCCGCAGGAACGGCCGCGCCCCCACGTCGCCCACGGCCAGCCCGGCGACCTCCGGGAAGTGGTCCCGCGCGATGAGGACCGGGTTCCTGGGCGCGCCCCCGTACGTCGCCACCGCGACCGCCGCCCCGGCCTCGAAGGCCCCGATCAGGCGGCGTACGGCGCCGGCCCTGATCAGCGGCTGGTCCACCAGGGCGATCACGGCGGCCCGCGCGGACGCGGGCACCGAATCCAGCCCCACCCGGAGGGAGGAGCCCATGCCCGTGGCCCAGCCGGGATTGCGGACGACCACCGCGCCCGGAACGTCGGCCGCCGCCGCGCCGAGGACGACGATGACGGGACGGCAGCCGCCGTCCTCCAGCAGCCGCACGGCCCGGTCGACGAGCCGCTCCCCCTCGAACTCGACCAGCGCCTTCGGCCGTCCGAACCGGCTCCCGCTCCCGGCGGCCAGCACCACCCCCGCCACCTCACCGCTCGTGATCATGCGCGGGTTCCCTCACACCCGCGCCCACCTGCGGGTTCACCGTTCGTGATCATGCAGGACATCCCCGTGGATCCGGCCGGTGGTCTCGGTGAGCGGCCTGCCCGTGCCGCCCCAGCGCAGCCGGATCAGCTCGGCCGCGATCGAGACGGCTGTCTCCTCCGGCGTACGCGCCCCGAGATCGAGGCCGATCGGCGATCTGAGCCGGGCCAGCTCGCTCTCCGACAGACCCGCCTCGCGGAGCCGGGCCAGCCGGTCCTCGTGCGTCCGGCGCGACCCCATGGCGCCGACGTACGCCGCCGGCGTCCGCAGGGCGACCTCCAGGAGCGGGACGTCGAACTTGGGGTCGTGGGTGAGGACGCAGATGACCGTCCGCTCGTCGACCGGCACCGTGGACAGGTAGTCGTGCGGCCACTTGACGACGACCTCGTCCGCCTCGGGGAACCGCTTGGCCGTCGCGAACACCGGCCGGGCGTCGCAGACCACCACGTGGTAGCCGAGGAACTTGCCGATCCGCGCGACGGCCGCCGCGAAGTCGATCGCGCCGAACACCAGCATGCGCGGGGGCGGCGCGAAGGACTGGACGAACACCTGGAGGTCGTCCAGCCGCCGCTCTCCCTGCGCTCCGTAGCGCCGGATGCCGGTGAGCCCCTGGGCGAGCATGCCGCGGACGTCGTCGTCCACCGCGTCGTCGAGCCGCGCCGAGCCCAGCGACCCCGAGGCGTGATCGGGCCAGACGACCCGGCGCGCCCCGGCCGTCCCGGGCCCGGCCAGGATCGTCGCCACGGCCACCGGCTGGTGCTTCTCGATCGACGCGGCGATCTCCCCCAGCTCGGGGAAGGTCTCGCGCGACACCGGCTCCACGAACACGTCGATGATCCCGCCGCAGGTCAGGCCGACCGAGAACGCCTCGTCTTCGCTCACGCCGTACCGCTGGAGCACGGGCGTACCCCCGGCCACGACCTCGTGGGCCAGCTCGTAGACGGCTCCCTCGACGCATCCCCCCGACACGCTGCCGACGGCCTCGGCGCCGAGGACGGCCATGGAGGCCCCCGGCGGCCGGGGCGCGCTGCGGAAGGTCCCGACGACCGTGGCCAGCGCGAACCGCTCACCGGCCTCCCACCACCGCGAAATCTGCCCCAGCACGTCACGCATGAGCACGCCCTCCCCCCAGCAGAACCGCCAGGTCCTCGAACGCCGCTAGGCTGTGACCGGCCACGAAGTCCGTGACGTACGGCAGGGCGGCCCGGATCCCGGCGGTCAGCGGCTGGTAGGCGGGGTCGCCCTTGTGCGGGTTCACCCATATCACCCGGTGGGCGAGCCGCGACAGCCGGGCCATCTGCGCGCCGAGTGGCTCCGCGGAGCCCCTCTCCCACCCGTCCGAGGCGATCACGACGACCGCGCCGCGCGGGTCCGAGAGTCTGAGCAGCGCCTTGAGCTCCTCGCCGAGCCGGGTGCCGCCGCTCCAGTCGGGCACTGCGGCGGAGACGGCGTCCATGGCGACGCCCGGATCGCGGTGGCGGAGCTCGGCGGTGATCCTGGTGAGGCGGGTCCCGGCGCTGAACACCTCGGTCGCCCGGGGCTCGGCCCGCACCAGCGCGTGCGCGAAGCGCAGCATCGTGTCGGCGTAGGCCGCCATCGACCCGCTCACGTCCACCAGCATGACGACCCGCCGCGGCCGGTCCCGGCGCGCGCGCCGCCGCAGCCGGGCCGGCTCCCCGCCGTCGCGCAGGGCCTCCCTGACCGTGCGCCGGGGATCCAGCACGCCCCTGTGGGACGGGGTGAACCGCCGGGACACGCGCCGCTCCCGCGTGCCGCGGAGCAGGGCGAGCAGCCGGTGCACCTCGCGCCGCTCCGCCTCGCTCATCCGCGCCACGTCCCGGTGGCGCAGCACCTCGGCCTCGCTCGCCGTGGCGGGCACCCCGCTGGGCTCACCGCTCTCCTCACGCTCGCGGGAGCCGTACGGCACGGCCACGGGGCGGGTCACGGACACGGTCGTCCCGGCGCGGCGGGCGGGTGGCCGGGCTCCGGCGAAGTAGGCCGCGAAGCACCGGTCGTACTTGGGGAGGTCCTCCGGTCCGGCGCAGAGGGTGAGCCGGCCGGCCCAGTAGACCTCGTGAGCGTCCCTGACGTCGAGGTGTCCGAGGGCGGTGAGGAAGCTCTGGGTGCGCTGGTGGTCGGCCCCGGCCCCGGCGGCCCGGAGCGTCCGGGCGAACCCGGTCATGGTGGCGACCAGGGCGTCATCCCCGGGCGGCGGTCGGCGGACGGCCTCGTGGTTCATGCGAGCAGCCCGCTCCCCCGGACGAGTTCCTGGTCCTCGCGGTGCTTCAGCACCGCCCCGAGCGTCGCCGCCGCCAGGCCGGGGTCGAGAGCGGTGGCGCCGAGCGTCAGCAGGGCCTCGGTCCAGTCGAGCGTCTCGGCGATGCCGGGCGGCTTGACCAGGTCCGCTCCGCGCAGGCGCCCGGCGGCCCGCGCGACGTCCGTCGCGAGCCGCTCGGCGCACTCCGGGAGGCGCCTGCGCAGGATCGCCACCTCCCGGTCGAAGCCCGGGTGCTCCAGCCAGTGGTAGAGGCAGCGCCGCTTGAGCGCGTCGTGCACCTCGCGGGTCCGGTTGGAGGTGACGACCACGACCGGAGGGGCCGCCGCGCTGATCGTGCCCAGCTCGGGGATGGAGATGGTGTAGTCGGACAGGACCTCGAGGAGGAACGCCTCGAACTCGTCGTCCGCCCGGTCGATCTCGTCGACGAGCAGCACGCTCGGCGTGGTCTCCAGGGCCTGGAGCAGCGGACGGGCGATCAGGAACCGCCTGTCGTAGATCTCGCCTTCGAGGGCCCTCACATCGGTCGCGCCCGCCGCCTCTGCGGCCTTCAGGTGCAGGAGCTGGCGGGCGAAGTCCCAGTCGTAGAGCGCCTGCGCCGCGTCCAGGCCCTCGTAGCACTGCAGCCTGATCATCGGCGCCCCGAGGATCGCCGACAGAGTCTTGGCCAGCTCCGTCTTGCCGACGCCCGCCTCCCCTTCGAGGAAGAGCGGGCGGCCCATCCTCAGGGCGAGGAACACCGCCGTCGCGAGCCCCTCGTCCGCCAGGTAGTCCCATTGGTCGAGCAGCTCCGCGACATCGGCGGGCGAGTCGATGTCGGACGCCGTGATTGTCCGCCGCAGCACACCCTCAGGCTACGTGCAGCCGGTTCCGCCCCGCTCTGGCCGATTCCGCCAACAAAGGCGGGTGCCCGTGCCCACCATTGCCACGATCACACAGTGCCCCCCATGCGTCACCGGGAGGGTGGAGTCTAGATTTGTTCCGGTGACGACCCTCGGGCCTGTTCTCGGGCTTCACGGCTCTCCCGCGGTGAGCGCGCTGGCGGCGGAGCTGAGCGCGCGGTGGGCGGAGCCGCACCGGCGCTATCACACGACCACCCACCTGCGGGCGGTCCTCGCCGCGATCGAGCCGCTCGCCGCCCTGGCCGAGGACGCCGGCGCCGTACGGCTGGCCGCCTGGTTCCACGACGCCGTCTACGAGGGCCGCCCGGGATGGGACGAGGAGAGGAGCGCACAGCTCGCCGAGGCGAGGCTTCCGGCGTGCGGAGTGGCCCCGGCGCGCGTCCGGGAGGTGGCCCGCATCGTCCGGGTGACGGCCGGGCACGCCTATGACCCCGGCGACGCCAACGCGGCCGTGCTGTGCGACGCCGACCTGTCCGTCCTCGGCGGTTCCCTCCAGGAGTACGAGGCGTACGCGAGAGCCGTACGGGAGGAGTACCGCCATGTGCCGGACGAGCTGTTCCGGACCGGCAGGTCGGCCGTCCTGCGGGCGCTCCTCGGCGAGGACCCCCTCTACGGCACGGCCGCCGGACGCGATCTGTGGGAGCGGCGGGCCAGGGAGAACATGACCCGGGAGCTCGCCGCCCTCAGCGGTTAGCGACCGGCCGCGTCTCGGGTGCCTTGGGCGTCTTCGGGCGGCGGAGGCCGGAGGCGCGGAGGCGGAGGACCAGCTCGCGGCTGGACACCGGCTCGGCGCCCAGCAGGACCGCCCGCTCGTAGACGGTCTCCGGCACGTCGTAGTGGTCCCGGTCGAAGGCCCGCTCGGGCACCCCCAGGAGCCGGGCGAACGCGTGCAGTTCCTCGTGCGACTCGTCGCTGACCAGATGGGACCAGAGCAGCCCCCGGGGGCCGGGCCAGTTCGGCCGATCGATCAGCACGCTCACAGCTCAGTATAGATTACCCATTGACTTGGTAGGAAATACCGGCAATGCTTCAGGGGAATCGCACGCCCGCCTTCCTTGCGAGGTCCCATGTCCGTCCTTGAACTGGGGACGCCCGTCCGTACGGAGATCAGTCCCGGCCCGCGGCCCTCCCCAGCAGCTCAGAACCGGCGCCCACGCGGAAAGGCCTGGCAGCGGTGGATCAGCCCGCTCGTCCTCGTCGTCGTCTGGCAGATCGCGAGCAGCACCGGTGTGCTGCCCACGCGCCTGCTCGCGGCGCCCTCCACGATCGCCACGACGGCGGTCGACCTCGTCCAGTCCGGCACGCTGCCCACGGCCATCGCCGTGTCGCTCCAGCGGGTGCTGATCGGGTTCGCCGCCGGCGGGCTCGCCGGCGTCGGTCTGGCGCTGGTCGCCGGACTCAGCCACAAAGGGGAGAACGCGGTCGACCCGATCATGCAGATGCTCCGCGCGCTGCCGTTCTTCGGACTGATCCCGCTGTTCATCCTCTGGTTCGGCATCGGCGAGACGCCCAAGATCCTGCTCGTGGCGCTCGCGGTGTCGTTCCCCCTCTACCTGAACACCTTCGCGGGCATCCGCGGAGTGGACGGCAAGCTGGCCGAGGTCGCGCGCACGGTCAGGCTCAGCAATACCCAGCTGATCCGGCACATCGTGCTGCCGGGCGCGCTCCCCCAGACGCTCGTCGGCCTGCGGCAGAGCCTCGGCGTCGCGTGGCTCGCGCTCATCGTCGCCGAGCAGGTCAACGCCAACGCCGGTCTCGGCTACATGATCAACGACGCCCGGGAGTTCCTCCGGACCGACGTGATCGTCGTGGGGCTCCTCGTCTACAGCGCCCTCGGCCTGCTGACCGACGCCCTGGTCCGCCTGCTGGAGAGGAGGGCGCTGACATGGCGACGCGAGTTCCTGTCGAGGTGAGGGGCCTCACCCGCAGGTTCGGCGAGCGGACGGTGCTGGACCGGCTCGACCTGGAAATCGGGAGGGGCGAGTTCATCGCCCTGCTGGGCCGCAGCGGATCCGGCAAGTCCACCCTGCTGCGCGCGCTCGCCGGGCTGGACGGCGAGGTCGAGGGCGGCCTGACGGTGACCGACTCGGTCGCGGTGGCCTTCCAGGAGCCGCGCCTGATCCCCTGGAAGCGGGTCCACGCCAACATCGCGCTCGGCCTGCCGGGAAAGGGCCCGGCACCCGGCCCGAAGGAGCGGGCGGACGCCGCGCTGGCGGAGGTCGGGCTGTCCGAGCGGGCCGACGCGTGGCCGCTCACGCTCTCCGGCGGCGAGGCGCAGCGGGCCAGCCTGGCGCGCGCCCTCGTCCGCGAGCCCGAGCTGCTGCTGCTCGACGAGCCGTTCAGCGCCCTCGACGCGCTGACCCGGATCACCATCCACCAGCTCGTCCTCCAGCTCTGGTCGGTTCACCGGCCGGCCGTGCTGCTGGTCACCCACGACGTGGACGAGGCGCTGCTGCTGGCCGACCGCGTCCTCGTCCTCGACGAGGGCCGCATCGCCCACGACTCCGCCGTCTCCACACCGCGTCCCCGCCACCGCGACCACCCCGATCTGCTGTCGCTCCGCGCCACCCTCCTCTCCGCTCTCGGCGTGTCCCCCGAAGGAAGCTCATGACCAGGAACATGACCACGAATATGACCCGGAATATGACCCGGAATATGACCAGGAAACTGCTCGCCGCGCTCCTCCTCACCGTCTCCCTCGGCTCCCTCGGTACGGCCTGTGCCAACACCGGCTCCACCGACGACTCGGCCGCCGGAAAGCCGGCCGGTGGCTCCGGCTCGGGCGTGACTCTGCGCGTGGGCGACCAGAAGGCCGGGGTGCAGGCGGTGCTCAAGGCCGCCGGGCTGCTCGACGGGACGCCTTACGCGATCACGTGGTCCCAGTTCACGTCCGGCCCGCCGCTGCTGGAGGCGGTGAACGCGGGAGCGATCGACATCGGCGGCGTCGGCAACACCCCGCCGGTCTTCGCCGCCGCCGCCGGCTCCAAGATCACGGTGGTCGCCGCCTACCAGCAGAACCCCACGGCGCTCTCGATCGTGGTGCCGGAGGGATCCGCGATCACCTCTCCCGCCCAGTTCAAGGGCAAGAAGATCGCGGTGGCCAAGGGCAGCGCGTCGCACTACCACCTGCTGGCCGTCCTGAAGAAGGAGGGCCTGTCGTTCAAGGACATCCAGCCGCAGTATCTCCAGCCCGCCGACGCGCTCGCGGCCTTCACGTCCGGCACGGTCGACGCGTGGGCCATCTGGGACCCGTTCGCCGCCCAGGTGAAGATCCAGAACAAGGCGAAGCCGGTCGTCGACGGCAACGGCTATGTCAGCGGGCTGAGCTTCGAGGTCGCCTCCCCCGCGGCGGTCACCGGGAAGGAGACGGCCATCCGCGACTTCCTCACCCGGCTCGCCAAGGCGCGGACCTGGGCCGCGTCCCACCAGGCCGAGTGGGCCAAGGTGTGGGCGCAGGAGACCGGCCTCCCGGCGGATGTCGCGAACGCCGCGGTGGTCAACTCCGTCGCCACCCCGATCGCGATCGACGACTCCGTCGTCACATCCCAGCAGGAGATCACCGACGCGTTCACGGCCGAGGGCCTGATCCCGGGCAGCGTGAAGTTCTCCGGCTTCGTCGACAACCGGTTCAACGACGTCGTGGGGAAGGCACAGCAGTGAGGTTCCACTGGTTCCTGCCCACGACGGGCGACAGCCGGGCGATCGTCGGCGGCGGCCACGGGCTCCACCGGGGCCACGGCCATCCCACGGCCAGCGTGTACCGCCCGCCGTCGATCGACTACCTCGGCCAGATCGCCCGCTCGGCCGAGCAGCTCGGCTTCGAGGCCGTGCTGACCCCGACGGGCACCTTCTGCGAGGACGCCTGGCTGGTCACGGCCGCCCTGACCCAGGTCACGAAGCGGCTGAAGTTCCTCGTCGCGTTCCGGCCCGGGTTCCTGTCGCCGACGCTGGCCGCCCAGATGGCCGCCACCTACCAGCGGATCTCCGGCGGGCGGCTGCTGCTCAACGTGGTCACGGGCGGCGAGACCACCGAGCAGAAGCGGTTCGGCGACCACCTGTCCAAGGACGAGCGGTATGCCAGGACCGACGAGTTCCTGTCCATCGTCCGGGGCGCGTGGGACGGGCCGTTCGACTTCACCGGCGAGCACTACGACGTCGAGGGCGCGATGGTGGCCGAGCGGCCCTCCCCCGTCCCCGAGCTGTACTTCGGCGGCTCCTCGGCGGCCGCCGGGCCGGTCGCGGCCAAGCACGTGAACGTCTACCTGACGTGGGGCGAGCCGCCGTCGCAGGTCGCGACGAAGCTCGACTGGATCCGCGAGCTGGCCGCGGCCGAGAACCGCACGCTGCGGTTCGGCATCCGCCTGCACGTGATCACCCGGGACACCGCCGACGAGGCCTGGGCCGAGGCCCAGCGGCTGCTGGAGCGGATCGACCCCCAGGACATCGAGTCGGCGCGGAAGATCCTCAGCCGCAGCGACTCCGTCGGCCAGCAGCGCATGCTCGCGCTCCATGACGGATTCCGCGGTGGAAAGGCCCGCGACCTGGAGATCTACCCGAACCTCTGGGCGGGGGTCGGCCTCGTCCGCGGCGGGGCGGGAACGGCCCTGGTCGGCAGCCACGGGGAGGTCGCCGACCTGGTGGAGGAGTACGCCTCGCTGGGGATCGAGGAGTTCGTCCTGTCCGGCTATCCCCATCTGGAGGAGGCCTACTGGTTCGGCGAGGGCGTGCTGCCCGAGCTCCGCCGCCGCGGCGTGCTCTTGCCCCGATAACCCGTTGTCCTGATATACCGCCATACGGCAGAGTCGTCCCGCTCACCATCGACCGGGAGGACCCCCAGCGTGCCGCGTGGCCCGATCCTGCTGATCTGCCTGCTGCTCTCTCTCCTCGTGCCGGGGACGGCCGCCGCCGCCCCGGCCGGGGAGCGCGATGACGGCATCCTGGCGAAGCTCAAGGCCGTCCACGGCCTGAAGGTCGTGTCGAAGAAGCGGGTGTCCGCGAAGTACACCCTCTTCACGCTGACCTTCACCCAGCCGGTCGACCACCGGCACCCGGGCGCGGGGACCTTCAAGCAGCGGCTGAGCGTCATGCACCGGTCGGCCTCCCTGCCGACCGTGCTCTTCACCAGCGGATACTCCCTGTACGGCGGGAGCCGTCTCAGCGAGCCGTCAAGGATCCTGGGCGGCAACGAGATCGCGGTCGAGCACCGGTTCTTCGGCGCCTCCACGCCCAAACCGAAGGACTGGACGAAGCTCGACATCTGGCAGGAGGCGAGCGACGAGCACGCGATCGTCCAGGCGCTCAAGCCGATCTACACGGGCAACTGGATCGCCGCCGGGGGCAGCAAGGGCGGCATGACGGCCGTCTACCACCGCCGCTTCTACCCCGGCGACGTCAGCGGCGTCGTCGCGTACGTGGCTCCCAACGACGCCGTCAACTCCGACGACCGGCGCTACGAGGAGTTCTTCACCCAGGTGGGCACCCCCGCGTGCCGTACGGCGCTGCGGAACGTGCAGCGGGAGGCGCTGAAGCGGCGGGCCAGGCTCGTGCCGAAGCTCAAGGCCCTCGCGAAGCGGGACGGCCTCACCTTCACGAAGACGGTGGGCAGCGCCGACCGCTCCTTCGAGCTCAGCGTGCTCGACTCCGTCTGGACCTTCTGGCAGTACTTCGGCACGCGCTACTGCGGCGGCATCCCGGGCAGCAGCGCGTCGGACACCGCGATCTTCCGGTGGGTCGGCAAGATCCAGCAGTGGTACGTGTACACCGACCAGGGCATCGCCCCCTATCTCGGCT
Organism: Planotetraspora sp. GP83; assembly: GCF_041262585.1. Lineage (NCBI taxonomy): Bacteria > Bacillati > Actinomycetota > Actinomycetes > Streptosporangiales > Streptosporangiaceae > Planotetraspora > Planotetraspora sp. GP83. The sequence goes on from NZ_JBGCBZ010000003.1 coordinate 271,559, forward strand.
ACTACTACCAGGCGGCCACCCAGCTCGGCTGGGCCACGCTGAGCTTCGGCCACCTGAAGGGCCTGCTCCGCCATCCCGGGCTCTACCAGGCCAATTCGAGCCTGCCGAAGTCTCTGCGGTCCCGGTACGACGGCGCGGCGATGAAGGACGTCGACGCCTGGGTGACCGGGCGGTCCAGCGAGATGATGTTCGTCTACGGGGAGTACGACCCGTGGAGCGCCGAGCGGTTCACCCCCCGGGGCGGCGACTGCCACGTGTTCGTCGCCCCCAAGGGGAACCACGGAGCGAGCATCGCCACGCTGTCCGCCGCCGACGAGGAGAAGGCCACCGCGGTCCTCAGCCGATGGGCCGGGGTGAGCTGACTCCGCATCCGCATCCTGGGCGCGTTACACCCGGTCGGGCGCCTCTCCGCGGTCCCGGATAAGGGCGCTCAGCTCCGCGACGGCCTTGCGGGACCGCTCCCGCTCGGTGCTCTGGATCCCCATCGCGCCGAGGGTGAGCCCGTTGGCCAGGTCCAGCTTCGGCCACGGGTCGCCCTCGACCATGGTGACGTCGATCACCTCCGGCCACTCGTAGCGGTGGACCTTGAGCGCGTTCACCACGGTGATCCCCCGCTCGTCGGCCGTGACCCGGAGCCGGCCGAGCAGGTGCAGCACGCCCGCCACGAGGCAGCCGAACACGGCCATGCCGAGCCGGTCCGGCAGCTTGAACTGCGGCGGCAGCATGACCGCGAGGACCACGGAGCCCACCACCATCACGACCGCCAGGCCGTACGCGATGATCCGGGCGCGCCGGGGACGCCAGGTCACGGGCAGCGGCGGCGGCGTGCGGTCAGCCATGACGGCTCCCTCGGAGGGCTGCGCACTCATGCATGATCACCAATACAGTTTTCCCAGCTTGGATCGGAGGAATGCGAACCCACGCATGATCACGACCGGGATTGGGGCGGGTCACGGCGGACGCCCGGGAATCTGTGCATGATCACGGCGAGGGGAGGGTGCGGAGGATGAGGGCGGTTTCGAGGGCGGCGACGGTGGCCTCGTAGCCCTTGTCCTCCTTGCTCCCCGGCAGGCCCGACCGGTCGACGGCCTGGTCGAGCGTGTCACACGTGAGCACCCCGTTGCCGACCGGTGTGGACTCGTCGAGGGACACCCTGGTCAGGCCCGACGTCACCGAGTCGCAGACGTAGTCGAAGTGGGCCGTCTCGCCTCTGATGACGGCGCCGAGCGCCACCACCGCGTCGCACCGCCTCGCCAGGGCCTGCGCCACCACCGGGATCTCCAGCGAACCCGCCACGCGCACCGTCACCGTGGCGGCGCCGCTGTCCTCGGCAGCCTGTACGGCTCTCGCCAGCAACTGGTCGGTGATCTTCTCGTGCCAGCGCGCCGCGACGATGCCGACGGTCAGCCCTCCCGCGTCCACCCTCTGCGCGTCCGGACGCCCGTCGCCACTCATGAGTTGTCCCCTTCCGGTTCGGGAATGTCGTGCTGTTCGGGAATGTCGTGGCCGAGGCGCTCGCGCTTGGCCCTGAGGTATTTCTCGTTGTACGGGTTCATGGCCACCGGCATGGGCTCGCGGCCGAGGACCTTGATGCCGTAGCCGTCCATGCCCCGCACCTTGGCGGGGTTGTTGGTCAGCAGCCGCACCGACTTCACGCCGAGATCGGCGAGCATCTGCCCGGCGTTGGAGAACTCCCGGGCGTCCACGGGCAGGCCGAGCTCCACGTTGGCGTCGACGGTGTCGCTGCCGTTGTCCTGGAGGCCGTAGGCCTTGAGCTTGGCCAGCAGGCCGATGCCCCTCCCCTCGTGGCCACGCAGGTAGACGACCACGCCCCGGCCCTCCTCGGAGATCACCCGCATGGCGTGGTCGAGCTGGACCCCGCAGTCGCACCGTAACGAGCCGAGCACGTCGCCGGTCAGGCACTCCGAATGCGCGCGGACGAGGACGTTCTCCCCGTCGGAGAGGTCGCCGTAGACGAGGGCCAGGTGCTCTCCGCCGTCCAGGGCGCTGGCGTAGCCGTAGGCCCGCCAGATGCCGTACCGATTGGGGATGCGGGTCTCGGCGACCCGGGTGACCATCCGCTCGGACCTGCGGCGGTACTCGACGAGCTGCTCGATCGAGATCAGCGCGATGTCGTGCTTGTCGGCGAACTCGCGCAGCCTCGGCAGCCTGGCCATCGTGCCGTCGTCGTTGACGACCTCGGCGAGGGCTCCAGCGGCCGACAGCCCGGCCAGCCGGGCGAGGTCGACCGCCGCCTCGGTGTGGCCCTGCCGTACGAGGACGCCGCCCTCGCGGTAGCGGAGGGGGAAGATGTGGCCGGGGCGGACCAGCTCGTAGGGCTCCGTGGCGGAGTCGCACAGCGTGCGGATCGTCTTGGCCCGGTCGGCGGCCGAGATGCCCGTCGTCACCCCGTCGCGGGCGTCCACGCTGATCGTGTACGCCGTCCTGAGGCGCTCGCGGTTCTGGTTTACCATGAGCGGCAGGCCGAGCCGGTCGAGCTCCGTGCCCTCCATCGCCACGCAGATCACGCCGCTGGTGTAGCGGATCGTGAAGGCGAGCAGCTCGGGAGTCGCCTTCGCGGCCGCGAAGATGATGTCGCCCTCGTTCTCGCGGTTCTCGTTGTCGACGACGACCACGGGCCTGCCCTCGCGGATGTCCGCGATCGCCCGCTCGACGGGATCAAGCCGGATCTCCGGCGTCATGTCCGGTGTCATCTCTGGTGTCATGTCGGTCATACGGTCACGGCCTCCAGCCTGCGGGACTGGCGCAACCAGTCACGGAACCCGAAAACAACCATCACGAAGAACAGGCCGTACACGGCGCCGGAGACCACCAGGTGCGAGGTGAAGGCCAGCGGCACCCCGACGAGGTCGACCGCCACCCAGATCACCCAGAAGTCGACGAGGGCGCGGCCCTGCGCCCAGGTCGCGACGGCGCTTCCGACGAAGATGTAGGCGTCCGGCCAGGGCGCCCAGGAGATGTTCAGGCCGCGGGAGTTGAGGAAGGTGAACAGCAGCGCCACCGCGACCGTCCCGGCGGCCATCGCGGCGGCGAGCAGCGCCCTCTCGCGGGGGGACGCCGACCGGATGACCAGCGTGCCGCCGTCGCGGGTGCCCCGCGACCAGCGGAACCAGCCGTAGACCGCGAGCACGCCGAACAGCACCTGCTTGAGCGCGTTGCCGGTGATGTGCGCGTTGACGGACGCCACGAACAGCAGCGCGGACCCGGCGAGCTGCACCGGCCACGTCCAGATCGTCTTCCTGATCGCCAGCCAGACCGTCACGAGCGCGCAGACGTTGCCGATCAGGTCGGTCCAGAAGACGTGCTGCCCGAAGACGTCGAACCCCGCCGTCGCCCAGTTCATGCGCGGGCCCCGGCGGTGAGCTTCTCGACGTACTTGGCGATGATGTCGACCTCCAGGTTGACCGGGTCGCCGGGCTGCTTGCGGCCGAGCGTGGTCAGGTCGAGCGTGGTGGGGATCAGGCTCACCGCGAAGGCGTCGGTGTCCACCCCGACCACGGTCAGGCTGACGCCGTCCACCGCGATCGACCCCTTCTGCACGACGTAGCGGTTCAGGGCCTCGGGCAGCGAGAGCCGTACGACCTCCCAGTGCTCGCCGGGCTCGCGGGACAGCACCACGCCGGTGCCGTCCACGTGGCCCTGCACGATGTGGCCGCCGAGACGCTGGTCGGCGCGCACGGCGCGCTCCAGGTTGACCCGGGAGCCCGGCCGCAGCACGCCCAGGGACGACCGGTCCAGGGTCTCCTTCATGACGTCGGCGGTGAAGACGTCGCCCTCGACGTCCGCCACCGTGAGGCAGACTCCGTTGACCGCGATCGAGTCGCCGTGCCGGGCGTCGCCCGTGACGACCGCCCCGCGGACCGACAGGCGGGCCGCGTCGCTCTGCGGCTCGACCCCGACGACCTCGCCGAGCTCCTCGACGATTCCGGTGAACATTCAGCGCTCCTTAGCTGGTGCCGGCCGGAGGATGACCCTGAGGTCCGGCCCGATGGGGGTGACTTCTTCGAAGCCGAGGCGGTGGATCTCTCCGATGGTGGCCGCTCCGGCGGGCCCGAGCGCCGCGGCTCCGGCGCCGAGCAGGGCGGGCGCGAGGTAGCCGACGACCCGGTCGACCAGGCCCTCCTTGATGAACGAGCCGGCGAGCCTCGGCCCGCCTTCGAGCAGCACGCTCACGATCTGCCTCCCGCGCAGCTCAGCCATGAGCGCGTGGAGATCTATTCCGCCCTCGGCGCGCGGCAGCCGTACGGCGTCGCCGAGGTGCGGGGGGACGTCGACGCCGGCCGCGACGGCCACCAGCGTTGGGGCCTCGCCGTCCAGGACGCGGGCGGACGCGGGGGTCCGGGCGCCGGGGTCCACGACCACGCGCAGCAGCGGCGGCCTCTCGCGGGGCGCGGTCCTGATCGTGAGGCGGGGGTCGTCGGCGAGGACGGTGCCGATCCCGGCGACGATGGCGTCACTCTCGGCGCGCAACCGCTGCACGTCCTCCCGCGCCTCGGGAGAGGTGATCCACTGGCTGGTGCCGTCCTCCGCGGCGGACCGCCCGTCGAGGGTCGCCGCGAACTTCCACGTCACGTACGGCCGGCGCCTCCGGACGGAGGTCAGCCAGGCGGCGTTGCCCCGCTCGGCCTCCTCGGTCAGGACGCCGGTGTCCACCCGGACCCCGTGCGCGCGGAGCGTCCCGGCCCCTCCGGCGGCCACGGGGTTGGGGTCGGAGACGGCGACGACGACCCTCGCCACGCCGGCGTCGAGCAGCGCGCCGGCGCAGGGCCCGGTCCTGCCGGTGTGGTTGCAGGGCTCAAGCGTGACGTAGGCGGTGCCGCCCCGTGCCCGGTCCCCCGCGTCCCGCAGGGCCACGACCTCGGCGTGCGGCCCGCCGGCGAAGGCGTGGAAGCCCTCCCCCGCGACCTCGCCGGAGGCGTCGAGGATCACGCACCCGACGACGGGATTGGGACTGGTGCCGCCCAGGCCACGGGCGGCCAGCGCCACCGCGCGCCGCATGTGACGGTCGTCGGACGGCTCGCCGCCGGGCGGGATCTGTTCGCTCACCCCGGGTCTTCCTCTCGCCTGTGTCGCCACGGCGGGCCCCGGGGGTGGACGGGTGCGGCGGATAGGACCACCGCACCACGTCAACGGACGCACGGTGCCTGACGGCACGGTCGTCCGTTCGCGCGCTTCCTCCCATCCGGACTTTCACCGTCGGTCCCGGAATCTCACCAGGTCCACCGGCCGATGGCTTCGGCCGGGTCGCGGACTGCCACCCCTGTGGGGTGTCACCGCCGGTTCGGAATTACACCGACCCCGGAGCACGCTTGCTCTGTCTCTGCTCTGTCTCAGTGTGCCACGCATGGCACGGTCACCATTGTGCACGATTCCGGCAAATCCCGCTCTACCGGGCCGCAGTGCCGTACACCACAGCAGGGCTCCGGCGACCGCGGGGCACGGTGAGAGCTACCGCACGGTGAGAGCTACCGCACGGTGAGAGCTCCCTACGCCCCACGGCCCTGGCACCGGGGACGGGGGACCGGGGACCGGCGCGTCGCGGCCCCCGTCTGAACGCTTCCGGCGAGGCCTTCCGGGCTTGACGGCATTTCGCGGGCGGGTGAGGACTGTCTCTGGGGCGTCCGAATTGTGTCACGAAATCGAGACACAGGAGCCACCATGTAATATGCAGTGTCACTCTGGACATCCGCCGAGGTCAACGGGCTTCCGGACACAAGCTGATTTACTTTGGACAACGAAGCGGGCAAAAACCCGAATGCCGCGGCGGAGCGATTGACCCTCGGAAAATTAGTTGCCAAGGTTCCCTTCAAGTCGGATTTCTCCGATCGTTAAAGGTCCATCTGGGAGCACCGCACCATGACGTTCCCCTCCCCGGCCACGACCGCCAGCGCCACGGACGCCGCCGACTCCGTGACCGGCACGCCCGAGCCGGCCCCCGCCATCGTCGGCCGCTCGCCCGGCCAGCTGATGTGGCGGCGCTTTCGCCGGGACAAGACCGGAATGATCTCGGCCCTCATCGTCCTGTTCTTCATCCTGGTCGCCCTCGCCGCGCCGCTCATCTCCGCGCTGTACGGCAAGGACCCCTACACGACCTACGGTCAGGACAGCCCCGGGCTGCTCAACGACTTCGGCTTCCCGATTCTGCCCAACGGCGGCATGAGCTCCGACTTCTGGTTCGGCATCGAGCCGGGCCTCGGCCGTGACGTCTTCACCCAGCTCGTGTACGGCATCCGCACCTCGCTGCTGATCTCCCTGGTGGCGACGCTGGCGACGACGGCGATCGGCGTCGTGGTCGGCATCGTCGCGGGCTACGTGGGAGGCAGGACCGACTACGTGGTCGGCCGCGTGATCGACGTGCTGCTGTCGTTCCCCCAGACGCTCTTCATCATCGCGTTCATCCCGGTGCTGGAGAACCTCCTGGTGAAGCCCGACGAGGAGACGCCGACGTCGCTGCGGGCCACGTCGCTGATCATCCTGCTCACCGTCTTCGGCTGGGCCGGGCTCTCCCGGCTGCTCCGCGGCAACGTGCTCTCCCTGCGCGAGCGGGAGTTCGTGGAAGCGGCGCGGGTCAGCGGGGCCTCACCCGCGCGGATCGTCTTCAAGGAGCTGCTGCCCAACCTCTGGACGCCGATCCTCATCCAGTCGACCCTCGCGCTGCCCGCCTTCGTGACGGCCGAGGCGGCGCTGTCCTTCCTGGGAGTCGGCATCCTGGAACCCACCCCGGACTGGGGGCGGATGTTCCTGAGAGGGACCGAGGTCTACACCTCCGACATCACCTACCTGATGTTCCCCGGCATCGCCTTGCTGATCTTCGTGGTCGCCTTCAACCTGCTGGGCGACTCGGTGCGGGACGCCTTCGACCCCAAGATCAGACGCTGACGCGCCGCCGGCCACCCTTTGCCCGAGAGTCCCCCCAGATAGGAGCACTATGTCCATCCGGAAGCGGTCCACGTTGGCCGTTGTCGCCATCGGCGTCGTCGCCCTCAGCGGCGCGTGCGCCAAGGGCGGAGGCGGTGGCCCCGTCAGCGGCACCACCGCGTCGAGCGGGGCCGTCGCCTCGGGCGGAGCCTCCGCCGGCACCGCGCCGAAGATCGCCATCGGCACCGCAGCCGACTCCACCGGGCCCGCCATCCCGCCCGAGGGCGTCGTGAAGGGCGGGACCGTCAACATGATCGACCGCGACGACTACGCCCACCTCGACCCGGGCCGCATCTACGCCAACGTCGAGTCGAACTTCTCCCTGCTGATCAGCCGCCAGCTCACCGGCTACAAGAGGGTCGGCCAGAACGACTACAAGCTCGTCGGCGACCTCGCGACCGACCCCGGGAAGGTGTCCGACGGGGGCAAGACCTGGACCTTCACCCTCAAGGACGGCGTGAAGTGGCAGGACGGCAGCCCGATCACCTCGGCCGACGTCAAGTGGTCCGTCGAGCGGTTGTTCGCCTCCTACAGCACCGAGGGCGCGCCGTACGTCCAGCAGTGGCTGACCCAGGAGGACTACAAGAAGGCGTACGCCGGCCCCTACGACGGCAAGGAGCTCGACAACATCGAGACTCCGGACGACAAGACCGTCGTCTTCAAGTTCAACGAGCCGCACGCCGACGCCAACTTCGCCCTCGCGATGACGACCTACGGGATCGTGCCGAAGGCGAAGGACACCAAGGAGAAGTACGACAAGGACCCCGTCTCCAGCGGGCCGTACATCATCGCCAAGCACGTCCAGGACAAGTCGATGGACCTGGAGCGCAACCCGAACTGGGACGCGGCGAGCGACCCGATCCGCGGCGCGTACCCGGACAAGTGGCACCTGGAGTTCGGCTTCCAGTCGCTCCAGGTCACCGACCGGTTCATCGCGGACGCGGGTGACGACAAGAAGACGTTCAGCTTCTACACCGCCATCGCGCCCGAGCGGCTGCAGCAGGTGCTGAGCGACCCGAGCTTCAAGCCCCGCCTGATGCGGCAGCCGTCGCCCTACGCGGACTACTACTACTTCAACCTCGACCGCGTGACGGACATCAAGGTCCGCCAGGCCGTCAACTACGCCTGGCCGACCAGGCAGATCCAGCAGATCAAGGGCGGCCCGGCCGCCTCGGTCGTCTCCACCACGATCCTCAACCCGACCGTGGCCGGCTTCCAGGACTACGACCTGTTCGGGAAGAAGGCCAAGCCGGAGGGTGACATCGCGAAGGCGAAGGAACTGCTCGCCCAGACGAGCAACCCCACTCCCACGCTCGTGTACGGGTACAACCAGACCCCGACCGAGGAGCGGGTCACCGTCGCGATCAAGAACGCGCTGGAGAAGGCCGGCATCAAGGTCGTCGCCAAGCCGATGAACACCAAGACCTGGTACGACTCGGTCAGCAAGGTGAAGAACGACTTCGACATCTACTGGGGCGGCTGGGGCGCCGACTGGCCCACCGCGGCCACGGTCTTCCCGGTCATCTTCGGCCCGATCTACGACGGCGGGCAGAACCTGTCCCACCTCAAGGACCCGGCCATCGAGGCGGAGATCAAGCGGATCCAGGGTCTGGCCGACGCCAACGAGGCCAACACGGCCTGGGGCGCGCTGGACAAGAAGATCATGGAGACGGTCACGCCGCTGGTGCCCGACCTCAACGACATCGCCAACTCCCTCCACGGCTCGCTGGTTGGCGGGGCCGAGGTCGACCCGATCAGCTGGGTCGTCTCGCCGAACACCATCTTCGTGAAGCAGTGAAACCCGTCTCCGGGGCGCCTCTCGCCGGGGCGCCCCGGAGCACCGCACAGGAGCTCTCGTGCTTCGATTCCTGACCCGCCGGACCCTCGGCGCGGCGTTCATCCTGCTGATCGTCGCAGCGGTGACGTTCTTCCTCTTCTTCGCCGTGCCGGGCGACCCGGCGCGGCTGGCCTGCGGGAAGGTCTGCCCGCCGGCGACCCTCGCGCAGGCGCGGCACAACCTCGGGCTGGACCAGCCGATCTTCGTCCAGTTCGTGCAGTGGCTCGCCGGGATCTTCGTGGGGCGCGACTACGAGGGGCTCGGGCACTGCCCGGCGCCCTGCCTCGGCTACTCCTTCGTCAACCAGGAGCCGGTCTTCGGCACGATCGTCGACCGGATGCCGGTGACGCTCTCGCTGACGTTCGGATCGGCCATCCTCTTCCTGGTCTTCGGCGTGGGCACCGGGATCATCGCGGCCCTGCGGCAGGGCAGGCCACTGGACAAGATCGCCAGCATCTCGTCGCTGATCGGCGCCTCCGTGCAGATCTACTTCGTCGGCACGCTGGCGATGTACTTCCTGGTCTTCCAGTGGCAGGTCATCGAGCGCCCGCGGTACGTGCCGCTCACCGAGGACCCCGTCGGCTGGGCCTACGGCCTGCTGCTCCCCTGGATCGTGCTGGCGATCATCTTCACCGCCAACTACACCCGCATGACCAGGTCGACCATGGTCGAGCAGCTCGGTGAGGACTATGTCCGTACGGCACGGGCGAAGGGGATGCCCGCGCGGACGGTCGTCTTCCGCTTCGCGCTGCGGGGCACCCTGATCCCGATCGCCACGATCTTCGGCATCGATCTCGCCAGCCTCATCGGTGGAGCGATCATCACGGAGACCACGTTCAGCCTGCAGGGCATCGGCCGCCTCTCGATCCAGGCGGTGGTGAACTCCGACCTGCCCATGCTGATGGCGACGGTGCTCCTCGCCGCCGCCGCGATCGTCGTCTTCAACGTCATCGTGGACGCGCTCTACGCGGTCATCGACCCGCGCGTCCGCCTCAGCTAGGAGTCACCGTTTGACCGCCGTCACACTCTCCGAGAGCAGCTCCGGCCGCCGGGGCGACTCCTTCCTTTCCGTCCAGGATCTGCACGTCTCCTTCCGGACGGAGGACGGCGTGGTCAAGGCCGTGGACGGGCTCTCCTTCGAAGTGGAGAAGGGCACGACGCTCGGCATCGTCGGCGAGTCCGGCTCGGGCAAGTCGGTGACCAACCTGGCCGTCCTCGGCCTGCACAACCCCGAGCACACCGACATCGACGGCGAGATCTGGTTCGAGGACCGGGAGCTGATCGGGGCGAGCCGTACGGACCTCGAGAAGCTGCGGGGCAACCGGATCGCCATGATCTTCCAGGACCCGCTGACCGCGCTGTCACCGTTCCACACGGTGGGCCGCCAGATCGGCGAGGTCTACCGCAGGCACAGGGGCGCGAGCAAGCGCGAGGCGCGCGACCGCGCGGTCGAGATGCTGGAGCGCGTCGGCATCCCGAACGCCAAGACCCGCGTGGACGACTACCCGCACCACTTCTCCGGCGGCATGCGGCAGCGCGTCATGATCGCCATGGCCCTCGTCTGCGACCCGGCGCTCCTGATCGCGGACGAGCCGACCACGGCTCTCGACGTGACCGTGCAGGCGCAGATCCTCGACCTGCTGAAGGACCTGCAGCAGCAGACGGGCACCGCCATCATCCTGATCACCCACGATCTCGGCGTCGTCGCTCAGACCGCGCACAACGTCCTGGTCATGTACGCCGGGAGGGCCGCCGAGCGGGGGACCGTGCGCGAGGTCCTCGGCTCGCCCCGGCACCCGTACACCTGGGGCCTGCTCTCCTCGGTGCCCAAGCTGGGCGGGCCGGTGGACGTCCCGCTGACCCCGATCAGGGGCACCCCGCCGAGCCTGCTGAGCCCGCCGGCGGGCTGCCCGTTCCATCCCCGCTGCGACTACCCCGAGCTGGCCGGGCCGGAGCTCTGCCTCCACCAGCGGCCGGGCCTGTCCCCCGAGACCGGGCACGGCGACGCGTGCTACCTCACGCTCGCGCAGAAGCAGGAAATCCTCACGCAGATCAAGGAAAAGCCGTGACCACGCCGCTGCTGGAACTCCAGGGCCTGACCAAGTACTTCCCGGTCATGGGTGGCTTCATCCTGAAGCGCCAGATCGGCGACGTGCACGCCGTGGACGGGATCGACCTGACCGTGGGGACGGGTGAGGCCGTCGGCCTCGTCGGCGAGTCGGGCTGCGGCAAGTCCACCACCGGACGGCTGGCCGCGCGGCTGCTGGAGCCGACCGGCGGCAAGATCCTCTATCGGGGCGAGGACATCGCCCACAGCTCGCGGCGGGAGCTGAAGCCGATCAGGCCCGAGATCCAGATGATCTTCCAGGACCCCTACAGCTCGCTCAACCCCCGGCAGACCGTGGGCGCGATCATCCGGGGCCCGATGGAGATCAACGGCATCGACCCGGAGGGCGGGCGGAAGAAACGCGCCCAGGAGCTGCTGGAGATCGTCGGCCTCAACCCGGAGCACTACAACCGGTTCCCGCACGAGTTCTCCGGCGGACAGCGCCAGCGCATCGGCGTGGCCAGGGCGCTCGCGCTCAGCCCGAAGCTGATCATCGCCGACGAGCCGGTGTCGGCGCTCGACGTGTCCATCCAGGCCCAGGTGGTCAACCTGCTGCGGGAGCTGCAGCGCGACCTCGGCATCGCGTTCCTGTTCATCGCCCACGACCTCGCCGTGGTCAGGCACTTCTCCCAGCGGGTCGCGGTCATGTACCTCGGCAAGATCGTGGAGGTGGGCGACCGCGAGTCCATCTACGAGCGGCCGAGGCACCCCTACACGCACGCCCTGCTGTCGGCCGTGCCCGACCCGGACGTGTCGGGCGAGCCACGCGAGCGGATCCGCCTCGCCGGCGACGTGCCGTCCCCCATCGACCCGCCGTCGGGCTGCCGCTTCCGCACCCGCTGCTGGAAGGCGCAGGACAGGTGCGCCCAGGAGGCGCCGCCGCTGGTCCAGCTCAGCGGCAACCGCGAGGGCCACCTCACCGCCTGCCACTTCCCCGAGGCCCCGACGACCCACGGCGAGGACGTGGTCCTGGACCCCGCCCTGGCCTAGACTTTCTCGGCCAGCGCGCGGAGGTTCCGTACGGCCTGGGCCGGGTCGTCGGCCCCGTAGACGGCGTTCCCGGCGACGAAGACGTCGGCTCCAGCCTCGGCGCAGCGCTCGATGGTCTCGGCGGACACGCCGCCGTCCACCTGGAGCCACACCTCGCCGCCGTGCTTGTCGATCAGCGCCCGGGCCCGGGACACCTTCGGCAGCACGACGTCCAGGAACCGCTGGCCGCCGAAGCCGGGCTCGACGGTCATGACCAGCAGCATGTCGATCTCGGGCAGCAGGTCCTCGTACTGCTCGACCGCCGTGGCGGGGTTCACCGCGAAGCCCGCCCGGGCCCCCGCGGCGCGGATCGCCCGGAGCGTCCGCACGGCCGCCTTCGCCGCCTCGGCGTGGATCGTGACGCTGCCCGCGCCGGCCTCGGCGTAGCCCGGCGCCCACCGGTCCGGGTCCTCGATCATGAGGTGGCAGTCGATCGGCGTCGAGGTCGCCTTGAGAAGCGCCTCGACGACGGGCAGGCCGATCGTGAGGTTCGGCACGAAGTGGTTGTCCATGACGTCCACGTGCAGCCAGTCGGCGACGCCCTCCACCCGGGCGGCCTCGTCGGCGAGACGGGCGAAGTCGGCGGACAGGATGCTGGGCGAGATCTGTACGGCCATAGTGGCAGCAGTCTACGTACGGCGGAGCAGAGCCAGGAACATGGCGTCGGTGCCGTGCCGGTGGGGCCAGAACTGGGCGTGGGGGCCGTCGCCGAGGTCCGGCACCTCGGGCAGGAACTCCCGCGCGTCCAGCACCTCGGCCCGCCCTGCCACGTCGTCCACCACCGCGCGGGTCTCCGCGAGATGCGGCGAGCACGTGACGTACGCCACCACGCCGCCCGGCCGTACGGCGTCGAGCGCCGAGTCGAGCAACCGGCGCTGCAACTGGGTCAGCTCGGGGATGCTGCGCGGGTCCCGCCGCCACCGGGCTTCCGGCCGCCTGCGGAGGGCGCCCAGCCCCGTGCAGGGCGCGTCGAGCATCACCCGGTCGAACGCGGAGGACCGCCAGGGCGGCTCAGTGCCGTCCGCGACGACCACCTTGGCCTCCTTGGTCGTCCCCCAGACCAGCCGGGCGCGGTGATACTGCACATCGGAGGCGAGCAGGCGCGCCCCGTTCTGTACGGCTACCGCGTCGAGCAGCCCGGCCTTCCCGCCGGGGCCGGCGCACATGTCGAGCCAGCGCTCCCCGGCCTGGCCGTCCCCGGCGAGCGGCACGCGGGTGAGGGCGAGGGCGACGAGCTGGCTCGCCTCGTCCTGCACGGCGGCGCGGGCCTCCCCGATGGCCGGGATCGCGCCGGGGTCGCCCTCGGTCAGGTAGGCGCCGTACGACGAGTAGGCGGCCGGCTCGGCTCCCGCCGCGACCAGCTCGCCGACCGAGCAGCGGCCCGGCCGGGCCACCAGGGCGACGCGCGGCCGCTCGTTGTCGGCGTCCAGCAGGGCGGCGGTCTCGTCCACGTCGCCGCCGATCGCGTCGCGCAGGGCCGTGACGATCCAGCGCGGATGGCTGTAGGTGACCGAGAGGTTCCCGACCGGGTCCTGCTCGCGCGGCGGGGCGACGATGGTCAGCCACTCCTCCAGCGTCCGGCCCGCGACCTTGCGCAGCACGGCGTTGGCGTAGCGGGACGGGCCCGCGCCGACGCGGAGCCGTACGAGGTCGATGGTCGCGCTGACCGCCGCGTGGGGCGGGATGCGGGTCTTGAGCAGCTGGTGGACGCCGAGCCGGATCGCGTCGAGCAGCGGCGGGTCCACGTTCTCCGGGGCGCGGTCGCTGCACGCGGCGATGATCTCGTCGTAGGTGCCGAGCCCGCGCAGCGTGCCGTAGGCCAGCTCGGTGGCGAGGGCGGCGTCGCGGCCACTGACGCGCCGCTGACGGAGCAGCGTCGGCATCAGCAGGTTGGCGTAGGCGTCCCGCTCGTCGACGGCCCTCATCAGGTCGTAGGCGGCGTTGCGGGCCTCGTCCCTGGTGGGGCGGGGCGGGCGGCGGCGGCCCTTGGGGCGGCCTTCCTGGCCGTTCACGGTCACTCAGTCCAGCCGATCCTGGGCGGTGATCCGGACGCCGCGGGCCCACTCGCCGGCGCTCATGAGCCGCTTGCCCTGCGGCTGCACCTCGCCGATCTCGACGGGGTGGCTGCCGGTGCCGGCCAGCACGCCGTTCTTGGAGGCGGCGATCTCGCCGGGGGCGAGCTTGTCCGCCTCCGGCGCGAGCCGTACGGGGCCGAGCTTGACGCGCTGACCGCGGAACTCGGTCCACGCGCCGGGGGCCGGGGTGCAGGCGCGGACCAGCCGGTCGACCCGCATCGCGGGGGCCGTCCAGTCCACCCGGGCGTCCTCGACGCCGATCTTGGGCGCGAAGCTCACCCCGTCGGACGGCTGGGGCCGGGCCTCCAGCGCGCCGTCCTCGACGCCGTCCAGCGTCGCCAGGAGCAGCCCCGCGCCCGACTCGGCGAGCCGGGCCAGCAGGTCGCCGCTGGTGTCCTCGGGGCGGATCTCCTCGGTCACCACGCCGAAGACGGGCCCGGCGTCGAGTTCCTTGACGATCCGGAAGGTGGAGGCGCCGGTGATCTCGTCGCCGTGCAGCACGGCATGCTGGACCGGCGCCGCTCCACGCCAAGCCGGCAGCAATGAGAAATGCAGATTTATCCACCCATGAGGTGGAATATCGAGCGCCGCCTGCGGCAGCAATGCCCCGTAAGCGACAACCGGGCAACAATCCGGATTTATCGCTCTAATGCGGTCGAGAAATTCGGGATCCCCGGCCTTCGACGGCTTGAGCACCTCGATGCCCGACTCCTCGGCGAGCTGGGCCACCGGGCTGGGGTGGACCTTCCGCCCCCGGCCGGACTGCGCGTCCGGGCGGGTGACGACGGCCGCCACCTCATGGCGGGGCGAGTCCAGCAGGGCCCGCAGCGACGGGAGCGCCGCGTCCGGAGTGCCGGCGAAGACCAGGCGCACTAGAGGGCCCTCCCGTGCGTGGCGTGCGGCGAGAGCTTCACGGCGGGCGCCGACAGCCCGCTCCACTCGGCCTCCCGGATGGCCTTCATCGCGAGCTTGCGCTGCTTGACGTCCATCCGGTCGATGAACAGCACGCCGTCGAGATGGTCGGTCTCGTGCTGGAAGCAGCGCGCCATGAGGTCGGTGCCCTCCAGCGTGATCGGCTCTCCGTGCATGTTGTAGCCCTTGGCCACGGCCCGGATCGCCCGTGGCGTGGGATAGGACAGGCCGGGGAAGGACAGGCAGCCCTCCTCGCCCTCCTCGTCGAGCTCGTCCGACAGGTCGAGGTCGGGGTTGATCAGATGCCCGAGCTGCTCGTCGACGTAGTAGGTGAACACCCGGAGACCCACGCCGATCTGCGGCGCGGCGAGCCCCGCCCCCGGCGCGTCCATCATCGTGTCGGTGAGGTCCTTGACGAGCTTGCGCAGCTCCTTGTCGAAGTCGACCACCGGCTCCGCCGGGGTGCGCAACACCGGGTCGCCGAACAGGCGGATCGGCTGAATGGCCAACAGCGGCTCTCCGTTCACTATGGGATCACCACAGTTTACGGGCGTGAACGGACCTTCATCGCCGTCTTTCTAGCGATCTTGGCCACGACCACGTCGGGGTGGTGCCTGCCGAGCATCTCCAGGACGGCCAGGGCGTCCGGGTGGTCGACCCGCCCCATCTCCGGCACCAGCGTAAGCAGGTCCTCCCCCAGGATGTCGAAATGGGCCGCCGAGTCGGCCGGGGCGCCGATGTAGAGCAGGGCCGCCAGCGTGTCCACGGCCACCCACGCGCCGTCGCCCTCGCCCAGCGCGGGGGCGTCGAGGTCGCGGACGCCCAGCCAGGCCGCGGCGTATCGCCACATCATCGGCTCGACGAGCGCCTCCCTGACGGCGTGCTCCGCCTCCGGGCCGAGCTCCTCCAGGATCGTCCCGGCCGTGCCGCGCTGCGCGGCGTTGCCGGACGCGGCGATCTTGATCAGCTCCCGGGCGGCGTCCTCGGGCATCCGGTGCTCCAGCCACAGCGTGGCCGCGCTGGCCGACGCCTTGCCCACGAGCATCGAGTCGATCAGCTCGGCGGCGGTCAGCTCGGCGAACCCGGCGACCTCCCGCAGGGAGGGCGCGTCGTGGCCCTCGCGGAGCAGGTCGCGGCGGACGGCCCACACGCCGGGCTGCGTCAGCCGTACGAGATCGCCCGGCAGCTCGATGAGCCCGCAGTAGACCAGCAGGTCCATGGCCTCGGCCAGCTCGCCGGGCAGCGTCATCCGCAGCCGCTTGAGCTCCGCCTGGCGGGCCTCGCACCCGACCTCGTGCGCATGGAGGATGCCCGTGGCGAGCGCGCCGAGCGGCATGCCGTCCCGGACCGAGTAGATGGTCGCGAGGATCTCGGTGAGGTGCTCGTCCACGACGGCCGACCCGGTGAGGCCCTCGTCCGTGCGGTCCAGCACGTCCATGACGACGCCGTCCCAGAACTCCATGGGGTCGGGGACGCCGGGGCCGGGGCGGGCCCCCTCACGGGTGATCTCGATCAGCCGGCCGTTGACGGCGACGACCCACAGCAGGTGCAGCCGCTTGGCGTTCAGCCCCAGCTCGGTGACCGCCGCGCGGGCGTCGCCGACCGTCGGCAGCCCGTGCTCGGTGACCTCCCGGACGCCGGTCCACTCGGCCAGGCGGGCGGCGTCCCGCACCAGAGGGATCTCCCGCACCGCCTGAACCAGCTCCTCATCGGGGGCGAGATCGACCGGCGGGAATGTGAGCACGTCGCTGTCGGCCATTCCAGCAACTTACTCCACACCCGTCACCGGATGCCCCTAGAACGTGCCTTGAAGGCGGCCTTCCGGGCGGCCTTCGCGGCCGCCCGGTCCGGCAGCGTGTTGCCGAGAAGCTCCAGGACCTCGACGACGTCGGGGTGGTCGACCCGCCACATGTGCTCGATCAGGTGCGGGGCCGGTCCGGACGCGGCGATGTTCTCCGCGAAGCCCTCGGGGTCGGCCTCCGCGGCGGGCAGCGCGAGCGCCAGCATGTCGACGCTGAGCCACAGCAGCTCGTCCTGGGTGAGCGAGGGAGCGTCGAGCCCCCGGGCGGAGAGCCAGTGGATGGCGTGCGAGCGGAGCTCCGCGTCGCCGAGGTACGTACGGACGACCGGGGCCGCCTCCTCACCGAGCCGGTCGACGATCGTGACCGCGATCCCCCGCACCTCGGCCGGCGCGCCCACGACGGCCGCCAGCAGCTCGGACGCCGCCTCCTCGGGAGTCCGCCGGGACAGCCACGCGACGATGTCCCGCTCGGCCACCTCCTCGGGGAGGCCGTCGCTGATCAGCCCGCCGATCAGCCCGCTCGCGTCGCCCTCGGCGAGGTCCGCCGCGATGGGCGCCTCCATGCCCATCTCCTCGTACATGAGCCGCAGCCCCCACAGACCGTGCGGGGTGAGCGTCAGGCCGTCCGCGGTGCGCTGGACCGTTCCCGCGCGGGCGAGGTCCTCCAGCGCCGCCTCCAGCCGCCCTGGCGGCCTCCCGGCCGCGGCCTCCCGGAGATAGTCTCCGATCGCCTCCACCGGGACCGGCGCCTGCACCCGGTAGAGCAGGTCGTGGATCGAGTAGAGCTCCTCGTCGACGACGTCCTCGCCCGTTATGTCCATCGGCGCCTCGATGAGGAACTGCACGGTCCCCGCCCACAGGTCGAGGACCTCCTCGTCCGGGCGGGAGCCGAGCGGGCGGAAGCCCTCGCCGGGCAGCACCGCCGTGCCGTCCACCCGGGCGAGCCCGAGGTCGACCGCCAGCCGCCAGGCCAGTGCGGGCCGCTCGACGCCCAGCTCCTCCGTGACCTGCCGGGCGTCCTTGACCCGCAGCGCCTTCCTGACCGTCGTCGTCCGGCCGCCGCCGGCCATCCAGGCCACCAGCCCGTGCGCCTCGCGGAGCAGCGGCACGTCCCGTACGGCTCTCGCCAGCTCGGCCGGCGCGGCCAGCCGTACGGGCGGCAGGGGCGCGCAGCCGGGGCAGTCGCAGGCGTCCCCGTCGCCGCCCGCCTCGTCCACCGCGCGCTGGACGGCCGCGGGGTCGGCCAGGTCGAGCGAGTCGGCGCTGATCGCGCTGAAGATGCTCTTGGCCATGCCGAACTTCGTGGTGTCGGCGAGCGCGCCCGGCATCTCCGGCTCGATCTCGTCGATGGTCGCCCGCATCCGGGCGGCCGTCTTGCTGCCGATCTCCCCCGTGTCGAGCAGGAACTCGACCAGCGTGCGGGCCGCGGCGACCGTCTCCGGCGCGCTCTCCGGCGGCGCGATGACCTTGCGCGGGTAGATCTCCAGCAGGAGCTCCTCGAACGTGCCCGGCCTGAAATCGCCGAGCTCGTCGACCTCCAGGTAGTCGCTGGCGTAGTCGCACAGCAGGCGTACCTCGTCGACGTCGACCTCGACGCCCTTCTCACGCCCCCACGCGCGGATTCCGTCGACGGCCCGGTTCACCCATTCGATCGACACAGGGAGACGCTAACGGGTTACTAACAGCATCGCGAATCGGTCAGATGAGGTCCAGGGGATCAATGTTCACACGCACCACGTCAGCCGCCTTGCGGGCGGACCGCACGCCGCTCGCCCCCTTCAGCACCTTGGCCAGGACCGGTCCCCGGTCGCGGGGCACCCGGACCATCGCGCGCTCCAGCCCTCCGTCGACCGGCACGGGGCCGAGGACCTGGGCGCCGTCGGGCAGCCGTGTGTCCGCCAGCATCTCCCTGACGGCCGCCGGGGGGCCGGTGAGCGTGGCCATCCGGACCGCGGGCGGGAAGCCGAGCTCCGCCCGGTCGGCCAGCTCGCGCTCGGCGAAGGTGACCGGGTCCCAGCGCAGGAGCGCCTGCACGACGGAGACCGCCGAGTCCGCCAGCACCACCACCTCGGCTCCGGGGCGGGCCAGCGCGGCGGCGTTCATCCAGCGCCGCAGCGCCTCCTCGGCCGCGCGCAGGTCGGGGCGGCCGAGGAGGGCCCACCCGTCCAGCAGCACGGCCGCCGAATAGCCGTCCTCCGGCACCGGCTCGGCCCCCGGCGTCGCCACGACCAGCGCGGGAGCCGTACCGACCGTGGCGAGGACGCCGTCCCGGCCGGAGGTCTTCACGGTGACCGAGGGGAAGGCGCGGCCCAGTTCCTCGGCGGTGCGGCGGGCGCCGACCACGACGGCGCGCACCCGCGTGCCGCCGCACGACGGGCAGCGCCAGTCGCCGGCGATCCGGCCGCACCACCGGCAGTACGGCGCGGCGTGGCCGTTGCGCAGCGCGAGCGGCCCCGAGCACACCGGCCCCGGGAGGCGTTGGGCGCCGCATCGGGCGGGGGCGCGGCAGTGCTGGCAGGCGAGCGCGGGCAGGTAGCCCCTGCGCGGCACCTGGACGAGCACCGGACCGGTCTCCAGCCCGTGCCTGAGCGCCCGCCAGGCGAGGCTCGGCAGGCGGGCCGCGCGGGCCGCCTCGTCACGGGCCAGCTCGGCGTCGTCGCCCGCGGGACGGACGCGTGGCGCCTTGGCCCTCACCTCCTCGCGCGGCGGGACGAGCGGCCCGGCCCATCCCGACGCGACGAGCTGGGCCGCCTCGGCGGTGACCGCGTAGCCGCCGATCAGCATGCCCGCCTCGGCCCGGTGGGCGCGCAGCGCCAGCACCTCGCGGGCATGCGGGTACGGCGCGTGCCTGTCGGAGTGGACGTCGTCCCCGTCGTCCCAGATGACGGCCAGGCCCAGGTCCGCGACCGGGGCGAAGGCGGCGGCGCGGGTGCCGACCACCGCCCTGACCTCGCCGCGCAGGATCCTGAGCCAGCGGCGGTAGCGCTCGGCCGGTCCCAGCTCGGCGGTGATCGCGACATGGGGGGTGTCCCCGAGCGCCCGGGCGACGAGCGCCACGTCCTTGCCGTCGGGGACGACGGCCACCGCGCCGCGCCCGCTCGCCAGGGCCGCCCGGACGGCCGCCGCGATGGCCCGGGGCCACGACGGGCCGCCCTCGCCGGTGCCGGGAAGGGCCGGCCAGACCGCTCTGGGTGACAGTCCCTCGGCGAGCGCGGTCAGGAACCGCTCCCCCGCCGGGTACGCCGCCCAGGCGTCACCGGACCACGTGACGGGACTCACGGAACCGGCCTCGGGGGCGGAGCCCTGCCCGGCGTCGGGCCTGGCCTCGGCCTCGACCCTCGCGTGGCGGGGCGGGACGGCCAGCCGGAGGACGTCGGACAGCGTCCCGGCGTAGCGGTCCGCCACGGCCCTCGCGAGCCCGGCGATCTCCGCCGTGAGGACCGGCTCGGGCGAGACGACCCGCTCCAGGAAGGCCAGCCGCCCCTGGTGCTCGCTGTCCGCCAGCCGTTCGAGGAGGAAGCCGTCGGCGAGCTGGCCGGCGAAGCGCACGCGCACGCGGCAGCCCGGCGCGGCGTCGGCGTCCATCGACGCCGGGACGAGGTAGTCGAACGGCCGGTCCAGGTGAGGCAGCGGGGTGTCCACCACGACCCTCGCCACCGGCAGGTTCTCCGCCGCCGTCCGCGCCCCCTTCGCGGCGGAGGAGGTCGCCCGCGCGGCCCCCTCGGGCACCGGCAGGAGTTCCTCCTGAGGGTAAGGTGCGCTGGTCGGCTCGGTCACGTCTACGTCCTACCAGACGCGGCAGTAAAGACGTGCACGGCTGGAGGGGTGGCGGAGGGGATGAAGAGCGAGAACAGGGTCCCCGTCTGGCTGCGGGAGACCGAGGCGGAGGGGCGGTGGACGGCCGGCGCCGCGGTCCTCGTGGTGATCGCCATCCATCTGCTGCTGCACGACACTCTGAACATCGAGCCGTTCTGGGTGATGCCCGTGCTGGAGTCCGTTCTGCTCGTCGGGCTGATCGTGGCCAACCCGGTGACCTTCACCCGCGAGAGCCGCCTGATCCGCGTCGCGAGCCTCGGCCTGATCGGCGTCATCAGCGCGGCCAACGC
This sequence comes from Planotetraspora sp. GP83, assembly GCF_041262585.1. Taxonomy (NCBI): domain Bacteria; kingdom Bacillati; phylum Actinomycetota; class Actinomycetes; order Streptosporangiales; family Streptosporangiaceae; genus Planotetraspora; species Planotetraspora sp. GP83. The sequence goes on from NZ_JBGCBZ010000003.1 coordinate 292,365, forward strand.
CTGGCTCACCATCCGCGAGGTCGGCAGGCTGGTCACCGGCAAGGAGCACGACGCGGTCCGGTTGCTCGCCACCGGGGTGGGCGTCTGGGTGATCAACGTCCTGATGTTCTCGCTCTGGTACTGGGAGCTCGACCGGGCCGGGCCGGTCGCCCGGTCGAAGGCCCGCGAGCCGTACCCGGACTTCCTGTTCCCGCAGATGACCGAGCATGACGTCACGCCGCCGAACTGGCGGCCCACGTTCGCCGACTACCTCTACCTGGGCTTCACGAACTCGACCGCCTTCAGCCCCACGGACGTGATGCCGCTCAGCCGGTGGGCCAAGATCCTGATGATGCTCCAGTCATCGATATCCCTGGTCATCGTGGCCCTGGTCGTCGCCAGGGCCATCAACGTCCTCCAATGAAACGGCGCCCGCCGGGAGGCGGGCGCCGTTCGGACGTTCCGGAGGCCGTCAGAGACCCGCGGCGGCGCGGAGCGCCTCGGCGCGGTCCGTGGACTCCCAGGAGACCCCGTCGCGGCCGAAGTGGCCGTAGGCGGCGGTCTCCGAGTAGATCGGGCGGAGCAGGTCGAGGTCGCGGATGATGGCGGCCGGGCGCAGGTCGAACGTCTGGAGCACGGCGTCCTGGATCGTGGCGACCGGGACCTTCTCGGTGCCGAACGTCTCGACGAACAGGCCCACCGGCTGTGCCTTGCCGATGGCGTAGGCCACCTGCACCTCGCAGCGGTCGGCGAGCCCCGCCGCCACGACGTTCTTGGCGACCCAGCGCATGGCGTAAGCGGCCGAGCGGTCCACCTTCGACGGGTCCTTGCCCGAGAACGCGCCGCCGCCGTGCCGGGCCATGCCGCCGTAGGTGTCGATGATGATCTTACGGCCGGTGAGCCCGGCGTCGCCCATCGGGCCGCCGATCTCGAAGCGGCCGGTCGGGTTGACCAGGAGACGGTAGCCCTCGGTCTCGATCTCCAGGTCGGCGAGGACCGGCTCGACCACGTGCTCGCGGATGTCCGGCGTCAGCATCTCCTGGAGGTCGATCTCCGGGGCGTGCTGGGTGGAGACCACCACGGTGTCGAGGCGGACCGGCCGGTCGCCGTCGTACTCGATGGTGACCTGGGTCTTGCCGTCGGGACGCAGGTAGGGCACGGTGCCGTTCTTGCGGACCTCGGACAGCCGCCGGGCCATCCGGTGGGCGAGCGTGATCGGCAGCGGCATGAGCTCGGGGGTCTCGCGGCACGCGTACCCGAACATCAGGCCCTGGTCTCCGGCGCCCTGGCGGTCGAAGTCGTCGACGCCCTCGCCCTCGCGGTGCTCGTAGGCGTCGTCGACGCCCTGGGCGATGTCGGGCGACTGGGCGCCGATGGACACCGAGACGCCGCAGGAGGCGCCGTCGAAGCCCTTGTGGGACGCGTCGTAGCCGATCTCCAGGATCTTCTCCCGGATCAGGGCGGGGATGTCGATGTAGGTCTCCGTCGTCACCTCGCCGGCGACGTGGACCTGGCCAGTAGTGATCAGCGTCTCGACGGCGACCCGGCTCTTGGGGTCGTCCTTGAGCATGGCGTCGAGAATCGCGTCACTGATCTGGTCGGCGATCTTGTCCGGGTGGCCCTCGGTAACCGACTCGGAGGTGAACAGGCGACGGGACAACTCAGTGGCTCCTCATGCAGCGGCTGCTGACGTTAGAGAATGGCCGGCGATAGCGCTCTACCGGCGGCCACTCCAATGCTGAGGCGAGTCTAACCTCACCCGGTGTGGCGTCGCGAAACCGTCCGAATTCCGGGCGGCCGGTGAGCCCTTCGCGGGGTGGATCGATTCGGGTTCCGGACATGGCATCACAGATCCGGCAGGGGGTCGCGTGGCAGATCACCCGGCGAGAACGCCTCCGCGTCGGCCGCCGCGACGACCGCGATGTATTCGTCGTCCACTTCGTACACCGTCCCCCCGAGTTCGATCGTCGGCGAGCCGCGGTGCTCGACCGGCCCCAGGCGGGTGCGGCGCGGGTAGGTGGCCCACACGCCGGACGGCTCGTTGCGGGTGAACATCTTGGTGGAGAAGAGGGTGATCGACCGGTCGGTGACCACGACGAGAAAGGGGGCCGTGTGCGGAGGTCCCAGCGACAGCGCGGGGAAGACATAGCGGATGTCCTCCCCGGGACGGAGCAACGCCCGGCAGCGCTCCCTGATCGCGGCGGACACCGGCATGACCATCGCTCCCTCGCGGCACGGTCAGCGACACGGTCAGGCGAGGCGCGCCGCCACCAGGTCCCAGACTACGTCGGCGAGATCCTCTTTGGGACCCCTGGGAATCTCGACGGGCTCGCCGTCCGCCACGAGGACGACGGCGGCGTTGTCCGGCGTCCCGAACGCGAGGTTGTCCCCCACCTCGTTCACCACGAGGAGGTCGCAGCCCTTGCGCTCCAGCTTGGCCCGCCCGTTGTTCAGAACGTCGTCGGTTTCGGCGGCGAAGCCCACGATCACCCTCGGGTACGGCTCTCGCCCGGCTCGGCGATTCTCGCCAAGCTCGCCCAGCACGTCCGGATTTTTCACCAGATGGATCGGGTCGGGCTCGGCCGAGGACTTCTTGATCTTCGTGTCGCTCTGCCGTACGGGCCGGAAGTCGGCGACGGCGGCGGCCATCACGACGGCGTCGGCGTGGTCGGCGGCGGCGAGGACGGCCTCGCGGAGCTGCCGGGCGGACTCGACCCGGACGACCTTCGCGCCGGCCGGGTCCGGCAGCGCGACATTGGCCGACACGAGCGTGACCTCCGCGCCGCGGGCGACGGCCGTGCGCGCGAGCGCGTAGCCCTGCAGTCCCGACGATCTGTTGCCGATGAAGCGGACCGGGTCGATGGCCTCGCGGGTCCCGCCGGCGGAGACGACCACGTGCCGCCCGGCGAGGTCGAGGGCGCGGGCCGACAGCACCCTGCGGCAGACCTCGAAGATCTCCGGCGGGTCGGGCAGCCGTCCGGGGCCGGTGTCGGCGCCCGTGAGCCTCCCGACTGCGGGGTCGATCACGATCGCGCCGCGCTCGCGGAGCGTCGCGACGTTGGCGCGGGTCGCGGGGTGCTCCCACATCTCCGTGTGCATCGCCGGGGCGAACACCACCGGGCAGCGCGCCGTCAGCAGCGTGTTCGTCAGCAGGTCGTTGGCGAGGCCGTGGGCGGCCCTGGCGAGCACGTCGGCCGTCGCGGGCGCGACCACCACGAGGTCCGCGTTCTGCCCGATGCGGACGTGCGGGACCTCGTGGACCGACTCCCACACCTCGGTGGTGACGGGGTTGCCGGACAGCGCGGCCCAGGTGGGCTCGCCGACGAACCGCAGCGCGTCCCTGGTCGGGACGACGCGGACGTCATGGCCGGACTCGGTGAACAGCCGAAGCAGCTCGCACGACTTGTAGACCGCGATGCCCGCGCTGACCCCCAGGACCACCGCGCTCATGTCAGCGCCATGCCGCGCGGCGCGCGAGCGCCATCAGCTCAGCCCTCGATGGGCTCGGAGGTGAGAAGGCCCTCGCTGACCTCGCGCAGGGCGATGGACAGCGGCTTCTCCTGGGCGTGGGTCTCCACGAGCGGGCCGACGTACTCCAGCAGGCCCTCGCCGAGCTGGGAGTAGTAGGCGTTGATCTGGCGCGCGCGCTTCGCGCCCATGATCACCAGGCTGTACTTGCTGTCGACGATGTCGAGCAGTGAGTCGATGGACGGGTTGGTGATGCCTTCGGCGTAGGCGGCGCTGCTTGCCACGTGTGATTTCCCCTAGCTAGGTGAACGTCCCATCAAGGTTATCAGCCGATGGCACACGTCCTTGACGGATGTGTTGACCAGTGTGAGGTCGAATTCCTTCTCGGCGGCCAGCTCGACCCGCCCGGCCTCCAGCCGGCGGGCGATGACGTCGGGGGGCTCGGTGCCCCGGCCGCGCAGCCGCCGCTCCAGTTCCTCCCAGCTCGGCGGGGCCAGGAAGACGAGCAGGGCCTCGGGCATGCTGCCACGGACCTGCCGCGCGCCCTGGAGGTCGATCTCCAGCAGCGTCGGCACACCGGCCGTGAGCCGTTCCAGCACGGGGGCGCGGGGCGTCCCGTACCGGTTGCCGGCGAACTCGGCCCACTCCAGGAGCTCCCCTGAGGCGGCCAGCCGGTCGAACTCGGCGTCGTCGGTGAAGTAGTACTCCACGCCGTGCGTCTCACCCGGACGTGGTTTCCGGGTTGTCACCGAGACCGACAGCCACACCTCGGGGTGTGACCGCCGGAGCTCGGCGACGACCGTGGACTTCCCGACACCCGACGGGCCGGAGAGGACCGTCAGGCGCCGGTTCTGAGGCATGGAGTCACCGCCACGTGTCCCGGACCCGCTGGAAGCGGCTGCCTGGTGGGCCCGATCCGCAGCGGACCAGGACATGTCGGTCACTCCGTACCCCCGTGATACTTGCTCGTGCGAAGCCGAGATCAGCTCTCGGCGCCGCCGAACTCACGCTCCAAGGACGCGCGCTGGTTGGCGCCGAGACCCCGCACACGGCGGGACTCGGCGATACCAAGGCGCTCCATGAGCTGCTTGGCGCGGACCTTGCCGACGCCAGGGAGCGACTCCAGCAGAGCCGAGACCTTCATCTTGCCGATGACGTCGTCGGTCTGCCCATCCTTCAGCACCTCAGCCAGAGAAACCGCGCCGTGCTTGAGCCGGTTCTTGACCTCGGCACGCTCCTTGCGTGCCTTGGCAGCCTTCTCAAGAGCTGCGGCGCGCTGCTCGGGGGTTAGGGGAGGAAGAGCCACGCCGGGTCACCTCGAATTTCTGTCGATGTACTCGGACGGGAGGGGAAACTAGCTGGTCTATGCCCCATCAGGCAACGTCAAGGCCTGTTTCTGTGCCTACAAAATTGATTCTACTACTTCCGGTAATGGAAAAGTCACGCTTTGTCTACGAAAACCGCTCCATCAGCCATCTAACCGAGCGGCACTCGGAATCCCCCATTCGTCCCCGATTCGCGCTCAGGTGAGGCTCACCCGGCGGAGAGCGGCGGCTATCCCGGCGGCGGCCGCGCCGGGGTCGGCGGACCCCGTGATCGGCCGGCCGATGACGAGAAGATCGGCCCCGTGGCTCAGGGCGTCCTCGGGAGTCGCTACTCTTGCTTGATCCTGAGTGTCGGCGCCGGCGGGCCGCACGCCCGGGGTGATGAGCGTGATGCCGGGGCCGACCTCTGCCCGCACCGCGGCGACCTCGCGCGGTGAGCAGACCAGCGCCTGGGCTCCGGCGCCCACGGCGACGGCGGCCATCCGGCGCACGGCGTCGTCCGGGGGGCCCTGGATGCCGATGGCGGCCAGATCGGCCTCTGAGAGCGACGTGAGAAGCGTCACGGCCGCGATCTGGGTGTTGGGGGCCGCCTCCACGGCCGCCTGGATCATCGCGGGTCCACCGGCCGCGTGGACGGTCAGGATGGCGGGCTTCAGCCGGGAGACGGCACGGGCGGCCGCCGCCACGGTGTTGGGGATGTCATGGAGCTTCAGGTCCAGGAAGACATGCACGCCGCTCGCGCCGCGCACCGACGCGATGACGTCGGGCCCGTAGCGGAGGTAGAGCTCCAGCCCCACCTTCACGGTGGAGACGTGGGGCGTCACCAGGCTCGCCCAGCGGGCCGCGGTCTCCAGGTCGGGCGCGTCCAAGGCCACGGCGATGGGAGCGGGCGTCGTCACAGGGAACTCTCCTCCAGATCGGTTCTGTTGCGGGGTGCGGACCCCGGGGGACGGTGGGCCAGCCCCACGGCGTCGGCCAGGCGGTCGAAGCCGCGCTCCTGGAGAAGCTCCTCGAGCTCCCTGAGGATGCGCGGGCAGGCGTACGGGTCCTGGAACAGGGCGGTGCCCACGGCGACGGCGCAGGCGCCGGCCAGGATGAGCTCCAGCGCGTCCCTGCCGGTCGTCACGCCGCCCATGCCGACGATCGGGACCCCCGGTAGGGCCGCGTGGACCTGCCAGACGCAGCGGACCGCCAGGGGCCGTACTGCGGGGCCGGACAGGCCGCCGGTCCCGGCCGCGAGCGAGGGCCGCATGGTGTCCACGTCGATGCTCATGCCGACCGGCGTGTTGATCATCGCGAGCGCGTCGGCCCCGCCGTCGACGCACGAGCGCGCGACCGCGACGATGTCGGCGACGTCGGGGGCGAGCTTGGCGATCACCGGGACGTCGTACCGCGTCGCCGCGCGCACCGACGCGACGACCTCGGCGGCCGCGGACCCGTCCCGGGCGAAGACCCTGCCGCGGTCCTCGACGTTCGGGCAGGACAGGTTGATCTCGACGGCGGCCACCCCCGGGGCGTCGGCGAGCCGCCGTGCGAGCGCGGTGTACTCGGCGACCGTGCCGCCGCCGATGGAGACCACGGTCCGCGCGCCCCGCTCGGCCAGCCAGGGCAGCTCCTGCTCCAGGAACGCGTCGACGCCGGGGCCCTGGAGGCCCACGGCGTTCAGCAGTCCCGACGGCGTCTCGGCCATCCGGGGCGTCGGCCGCCCGGCCCGGGGAGCCATGGTGATCGACCGGGTGACGAACGCGCCGAGCCGCATGACGTCGTAGAACTGCGCCAGCTCGCGGCCGGTGCCCCCGCATCCGGAGGCCGTCATGACCGGGTTGGGCAGCTCGACATGGGCGAGGTAGCTCCGCAGGTCAACCGCTATGGCCGCTCACCTCGCCCCGCCCTGTCCGCCGGAGGCCCGCTCAGGCATGCCGTCCTCCGGGAGCGCCGAGCGCGTCGAACGGGATTGTTCCGACGTCGTCGAACCGGACCCGCTCGCCCCGGAAGACCGGGCCGTCCGTGCACGCCCGGACCATCCGGGTCACGCCGTCCTCGCCGATCACCGGGACGACGCATGTCATGCACACGCCGATGCCGCAGGCCATGTGCTCCTCCACGGCGACCTGGACCGGGATGTCGAACTCGGCGGTCACGGCCGTCACCCCGCTCAGCATGTCCATGGGCCCGCACGCGTAGACCACGTCGGCCCTCGCGTCGGCGATCACGCCGGGCAGCACGTCGGTCACCCGGCCGCGCATGCCGAGCGAGCCGTCCTCGGTGGTGAGCGTGGTGGTCTCGCCCATGCGGCGGGCCCGGAGCGCGCCGAACACCCGGTCGGCGCTGGGCGCGCCGAGGACGAAGTCGATCCGGCAGCCGCGCTGCTGGAGGGCGTCGCCCAGCGCGAAAAGCGACGCCGAGCCGTACTCGCCGCCGACGAGCACGCAGGTGCAGGGGTCGCGGGGCAGCGGGAACGGCCGGCCGAGCGGGCCGACCAGGTCGAGCGTGTCGCGCGCCCGCAGGTCCGCCAGCCAGGCCGTTCCCGCGCCGCGCACGGTGAAGACCAGCTCCACCGTGCCACCGTAGTCCGGCTTGACGTCGTGGATGGCGAAGGCCCGCCGGGTCAGCATCGAGGTGGTCGGACCGCCGACGGCGACCGTGACGAAGTGGCCGGGGCGGTACCGGTCGGCGATGCCCGGCGCCACCACCGTCAGCGCATGGTAGGCGTCAACCCGGCGCGTCGTCAGCACCGTGCCCGTCACCTGCACCGGACTCCCGGCCACTCCCCTACTCCCTCAGCTGGTCGTCCCCGCTCGGTCCCCCCAAGCTCGGTCCCCAGCCGGCTAGTCCCTCAGCCTCCGCGCGTGCTCCTGGAGCGACCGTACGCCCACGTCGCCCCGGACGATGTGCTGGATGCCCTGAACGGCCGCGGCGAGGCCCTGCACCGTGGTGATGCAGGGGATGCCGCGCAGGACGGCGGCGGTGCGGATCTCGTACCCGTCCAGGCGGGGCCCGGACTGGCCGGGGCTGCCGAACGGGGTGTTCACGATGAGGTCCACCTCCCCGTCCAGGATCCGCCGCACGATCGTGGGCTCACCGCCGGGACCACTCCCGTCGCTGTGCTTGCGCACGATCTTGGCATGGACACCGTTACGGCGCAGCACCTCCGCCGTCCCTTCGGTCGCGAGAATCTCAAACCCCAGATCCGCCAGCGCCTTCACCGGGAAGATCGCCGCCCGCTTGTCCTTGTTGGCCACCGACACGAACGCCCGCCCCTTGGTCGGCAACGGCCCATATGCCCCCGCCTGCGACTTCGCGTACGCGGTGCCGAAGAACTCATCGATGCCCATCACCTCACCGGTGGAGCGCATCTCGGGGCCGAGCACGGTGTCCACCCCGCGGAACCGGTTGAACGGCAGCACCGCCTCCTTCACCGCGATCGGCGCGTCCAACGGCAGCGTGCCGCCATCCCCGGTCGCCGGGAGCATCCCCTCCGCCCGCAGTTCGGCGACGCTCGCGCCGAGCATCACCCGCGCCGCCGCCTTGGCCAGCGGCACCGCCGTCGCCTTGGACACGAAGGGCACCGTACGGCTCGCCCGCGGATTGGCCTCCAGAACGTAGAGCACCCCGGCGGCCATCGCGTACTGCACGTTCAGCAACCCCCGCACCCCGACCCCCCGGGCGATCGCCTCGGTCGCCGCGCGGATCCGCTTGATATCGGAACTCCCCAAGGTGATCGGAGGCAGCGCGCACGCCGAGTCACCCGAATGGATGCCGGCCTCCTCGATGTGCTCCATCACCCCGCCGAGATACAGCTCGGACCCGTCGAACAGGGCGTCCACGTCGATCTCGATCGCGTCGTCGAGGAACTTGTCGATCAGCACCGGGTTGTCCGACGCGCGAACCGCCTTGGCCATGTAGGTGCTCAGGGTGTCGTCGTCGTAGACGATCGCCATCCCCGCCCCGCCCAGCACGTACGACGGCCGGACCAGCACCGGGTAGCCGATCTCGGCCGCGATCTCCCGCGCCCCGGCGACGGTGGTCGCGGTGCCGTGCCTGGGGGCGGGCAGGTTCGCCTCGGCCAGCACCCGCCCGAACGCCCCCCGCTCCTCGGCCAGATGAATCGACTCGGGTGAGGTGCCGACCACCGGCACCCCCGCGTCCTTCAGCGCCTGCGCCAACCCCAGCGGCGTCTGCCCGCCGAGCTGCACGATCACCCCGACCACCGGGCCCGCGGCCTGCTCGGCGTGCACGACCTCCAGCACGTCCTCCAACGTGAGCGGCTCGAAATACAGCCGGTCGGAGGTGTCATAGTCGGTCGAGACCGTCTCGGGGTTGCAGTTGACCATCACCGTCTCGAACCCGGCCTTGGACAGCTCGAACGAGGCGTGCACACACGCGTAGTCGAACTCGATGCCCTGCCCGATCCGGTTCGGCCCACTCCCCAAAATGATCACCTTGGGGCGGTCCCCCGGCGGGACCTCCGACTCCTCGTCATACGTCGAATACAGGTACGGCGTGGCCGCGGCGAACTCCGCCGCGCACGTGTCCACCGTGTTGTAAACCGGCCGCACCCCCAGATCGTGCCGGACCCGCCGCACGTGCGCTTCGGCCAGCCCGAGGATCTCCGCGATCTGCGCGTCGCTGAACCCATACGTCTTCGCCCTGGTCAGCGTCGGGGCGTCGAGCACCTTGATGGAGTGGGCGACCTCGTCGATCGCGAACAACTGGTCCACGAACCACGGATCGATCCACGTCGCCTCGTGAAGCTGCTCCGGGGTCGCACCGGCCCGGATCGCCTGCTGCATCGTGCGCAACCGCCCGTCATGCGGCGTCCGGCACGCCTCCAGCAAGTCCTCCAGAGCACCGGGCTCGCCCGTCCAGGAGAACCAGGAGCCCTTCTTCTCCATCGAGCGCAGCGCCTTCTGCAACGCCTCGGGGAACGACCGCCCGATCGCCATCGCCTCGCCGACCGACTTCATATGCGTCGTCAGCGTCTGATCCGCCCCCGCGAACTTCTCGAACGCGAACCTGGGCACCTTCACCACGATGTAGTCGAGCGACGGCTCGAACGACGCCGGCGTCTCCTTGGTGATGTCGTTGGGCACCTCATCCAGGGTGTACCCGATCGCCAGCTTCGCCGCGATCTTCGCGATCGGGAACCCCGTCGCCTTGGAGGCCAGCGCCGACGACCGCGACACCCGCGGGTTCATCTCAATCACGATCATCCGCCCGCTGGCCGGGTCCACCGCGAACTGGATGTTGCAGCCCCCGGTGTCCACCCCGACCTCGCGGATCACCGCGATCGCCACGTCCCGCATGTTCTGGTACTCGCGGTCGGTCAGCGTCAACGCCGGCGCGACCGTCACACTGTCCCCGGTGTGCACGCCCATCGGGTCGATGTTCTCGATCGAGCAGACGATGACGACGTTGTCGGCCTGGTCGCGCATCACCTCCAGCTCGTACTCCTTCCAGCCGAGGATCGACTCCTCCAGGAGGACCTCGGTGGTCGGAGAGGCGTCCAGGCCCGCCCCGGCGATCCGGCGCAGCTCGGCCTCGTCGTGGGCGAACCCCGAGCCCGCGCCGCCCATCGTGAACGACGGCCGCACCACCACCGGATAGCCCAGCTCCCGCGCGGCGGCCAGGCACTCGTCCATGCTGTGGCAGATCACGCTGCGCGCCGACTCGGCGTTCAGCCCCCGCTCCGCGGCGACCTTCGCGACGATCTCCTTGAACCGCTCCCGGTTCTCCCCCGCCTGGATCGCGTCGAAGTTCGCCCCGATCAGCTCGACGCCGTACTTGTCCAGCACCCCCGCCTCGTGCAGCGCGACCGCCGCGTTCAGCGCGGTCTGCCCGCCCAGCGTGGGCAGCAACGCGTCCGGCCGCTCCTTCGCGATGATCTTCTCGACCATCTCCGGGGTGATCGGCTCCACATAGGTCGCGTCGGCGAACTCCGGATCCGTCATGATCGTCGCCGGGTTGCTGTTCACCAGGACCACCCGGAACCCCTCGGCCCGCAGCACCCGGCAGGCCTGCGTGCCCGAGTAGTCGAACTCGCACGCCTGCCCGATCACGATCGGCCCGGAACCGATCACCATGATCGACTCGATGTCCGTGCGCTTAGGCACCCTTCTCCCCCTTCGTGCGGTCCATCAGCTCACAGAACTCGTCGAACAGGTACGCCGCGTCGTGCGGGCCGGCCGCCGCCTCGGGGTGGTACTGCACGCTGAACGCCGGACGGTCGAGCAGCCGCAGTCCCTCCACGCAGCCGTCGTTGAGGTTCACGTGGCTCACCTCGGCCCGGCCGTACGGCGTCTCGAAGGGCCCGTCGAGCGGGGCCCGGACGGCGAAGCCGTGGTTGTGCGCGGAGATCTCCACCTTGCCGGTCCTGCGGTCCTGCACCGGCTGGTTCACACCCCGGTGGCCGTACCGCAGCTTGTACGTCCCCAGCCCGAGCGCGCGGCCGAGGATCTGGTTGCCGAAGCAGATGCCGAAGAACGGCGTGCCGGAGCCCAGGACCCCGCGCAGGGCCTCGACGGCGTAGTCGGCGGTGGCGGGGTCGCCGGGGCCGTTGGAGAAGAAGACGCCGTCCGGGCGGAGGGCGAGGACGTCGTCCGCCGTCACACTCGCCGGCAGCACGTGCACCTCACAGCCCCGCTCGGCCAGTCGCTGGGGCGTCATCGCCTTGATGCCCAGGTCCACGGCCGCCACCGTGAACCGCTTGGTCCCCCGCGCCGCCACGACGTACGGCTCGGCCGTCGAGACCTCCTTGGCGAGGTCGGCGCCCTCCATGCCGGGCGAGAGCCGTACCCGCTCGATCAGCTCCTCCACGGGTGCCTGAGCCGCACCGGAGAAGATCCCGGCACGCATCGCCCCCCGCTCGCGCAGGTGCCGCGTCAGCGCCCGCGTCCCCCGCATCGCGATGCCCACGACGCCCTGGTCGCGCAGGTAGTCGTCCAGGGTCGTGGTGGACCGCCAGTTGGAGGGGATCCGGGACGGCTCCCGCACCACGTAGCCCGACACCCAGACCCGGCCGGACTCGGGGTCCTCCTCGTTGACGCCGGTGTTCCCGATGTGCGGCGCGGTCATCGCCACGATCTGCCGGTGGTACGACGGGTCGGTGAGGGTCTCCTGGTAGCCCGTCATGCCGGTGTTGAAGACCATCTCCCCGAAGGTCTCCCCCTCGGCGCCATAGGGCGTCCCCTCGAAGACGCGACCGTCCTCGAGCACGAGCAGCGCTGTCATACGAGCTTCCCTTCAAGAACGGTCGGACGGCCGCGGAGGAACGTGGCGACGACGCGCCCCGGGAGCGTCATCCCCTCGTACGGCGTGTTGCGGCTCCGGGAGGCCATGGCCGTGGGGTCCACGAGCGACCGGACCGCCGGGTCGTAGAGCGTGATGTTGGCCGGGGCCCCCGGCTCGATGGGCCGGCCGTGGCCGGCCAGGCGGCCGATCCGCGCCGGGCGCAGCGACATGCGGTCGGCGACTCCGGCCCAGTCGAGCAGGCCGGTCTCGACCATGGCCTCCTGGACGACGGACAGCGCCGTCTCCAGGCCGATCATGCCCATGGCCGCCGCGCCCCACTCGGTCTCCTTGTCCTCGACCGGGTGGGGGGCGTGGTCGGTCGCCACGCAGTCGATCGTGCCGTCGGCGAGCGCCTCCCGCAGCGCCCGCACGTCCTCCCGCGTCCGCAGCGGCGGGTTCACCTTGTAGATCGGGTTGTACGGCCCGACCGGCGAGCTCTCGGCGCAGGAGTCGGTGAGGAGCAGGTGGTGGGGGGTCACCTCGGCGGTGACGTCCCAGCCCTTCGACTTGGCCCAGCGGATGATCTCCACCGAGCCCGCCGTCGAGACGTGGCAGACGTGCAGCCGGGAGCCGACGTGCGCGGCGAGCAGGCAGTCGCGGGCGATGATCGCCTCCTCGGCGACGGCGGGCCAGCCGGTCAGGCCGAGCCTGCCGGACACCTCGCCCTCGTTGAGCTGGGCACCCTCGGTCAGGCGCGGCTCCTGGGCGTGCTGGGCCACGACCCCGTCGAACGCCTTGACGTACTCCAGCGCCCGCCGCATCAGCACGGCGTCGGAGACGCACTTGCCGTCGTCGGAGAAGACGCGGACGCGGGCGGCCGAGTCGGCCATCGCGCCCAGCTCGGCGAGCTGCCTGCCCTCCAGGCCGGAGGTGACCGCGCCGACCGGCTGGACGTCGCAGTGGCCGTACTCCTGGCCGAGCCGCCAGACCTGCTCGACGACCCCGGCCGTGTCGGCGACCGGGGAGGTGTTGGCCATGGCGTGGACGGCGGTGAAGCCGCCGCGGGCCGCCGCCCGGGTGCCGGTCTCGACGGTCTCGGCGTCCTCCCGGCCCGGCTCCCGCAGGTGGGTGTGCAGGTCAACCAGGCCGGGCAGGGCGACCAGGCCGGCCGCGTCGGCGGTCTGATCGGCCGTCGCGCCGCGGAGGTCGCCGACCTCGGCGATCAGGCCGTCCCTGATGAGGATGTCAGCGGGGTCGCCGCCGAGGATCGCGGCGCCCTTGATGAGGATGGTCATGGTCACTCGGCACCTCCGACGGCGGGTTCGGGACGCAGGTCGCAGTCCCCGGGCAGCGGCATCACGGGGATCACTCGGCACCTCCGATGGCCGGTACCGACCCGCCCAGCAGCAGGTAGAGGACGGCCATGCGGACGGTCACGCCGTTGGCGACCTGCTCCACGATGGTCGAGCGCGGCGAGTCGGCCACCTCGGCTGAGATCTCCATGCCGCGGTTCATGGGGCCGGGGTGCATGACGATGGCGTCGTCATGCAGCCGGGCGAAGCGGTCGCGGTCGAGGCCGTAGCGGCGGCTGTACTCCCTCGCGGACGGGAAGTAGGCCGCGTTCATCCGCTCCAACTGCACGCGCAGCATCATCACGACGTCGGACTTCGGGAGCACCGCGTCGAGGTCGTAGGAGACCTGGCAGGGCCACGTCTCGACCGACACCGGGAGCAGTGTGGGGGGCGCGACCAGGGTGACCTCCGCACCGAGGGTGTGCAGCAGCAGGACGTTGGACCGGGCGACCCGGCTGTGCAGCACGTCCCCGACCACGGCGACCTTGAGGCCCTCCAGCCTGCCGAGCCTGCGGCGCATGCTGAAAGCGTCGAGCAGCGCCTGCGTCGGGTGCTCGTGGGTCCCGTCTCCCGCGTTGACCACGCTTCCGCGCACCCAGGTCGCCAGGCGGTGCGGCGCGCCCGAGGCGGCGTGCCTGATGACGACGGCGTCGGCGCCCATGGCCTCAAGGGTGAGCGCGGTGTCCTTGAGCGACTCGCCCTTCGACACGCTCGACCCCTTGGCCGAGAAGTTGATCACATCGGCCGACAGGCGCTTGGCCGCGGCCTCGAACGAGATGCGGGTGCGGGTGGAGTCCTCGAAGAAGAGGTTCACCACCGTGCGGCCGCGCAGCGTGGGCAGCTTCTTGATGGATCGTTCCGAGACCCTCGCCAGCTCTTCGGCCGTGTCGAGGATGAGCAGGGCGTCGTCGCGGGTGAGGTCCCCCGCCGAGATGAGGTGCCGCTTCATCGGCCGTCCTCCTTGATGAGCAGTACGGCGTCGCGCCCGTCGGTCTCCTCCAGGAAGACCTTGACCTTCTCGCTCTTGGAGGTCGGCAGGTTCTTGCCCACGTAGTCGGCGCGGATGGGCAGCTCGCGGTGGCCCCGGTCGACGAGGGTCGCGAGCTGGACGGCACGGGGGCGGCCCACGTCGTTGAGCGCGTCGAGCGCGGCGCGGACGGTCCGGCCGGAGAAGAGCACGTCGTCCACCAGGACGACGGTCCGGCCGTCGACCCCGTCCGGGGGCAGCTCGGTGCGGCCCAGCGGCCGGGCGGGCCGCAGGCGGAGGTCGTCGCGGTACATCGTGATGTCGATGGATCCGACGGGGACCTTGACTCCCTCGAACTGGGCGATGCGCTCCGCGATCCGGCGGGCGAGCGTGGCGCCGCGGGTGGGGATCCCGAGCAGGACCACGCTTTCGGCGCCCTTGGTGCGCTCGAGGATCTCGTGCGCGATCCGGGTCAACGCCCGGTGGATGTCAGGCCCCTCCAGCACTGCACGGGCCGGATTTTGGGCATCAGGCATCAAAAAGTCACCACCTTTCCCGCCTCACGGGACGGGTCTTAAAAGGGTGTCTGGCCGCTCCAGCGTATCAGTACGGCTCCGCACCCCCCTCCCGCCAGCGACGACGCGCGGACTCGCAGGTCGTCCGCCCGCGGCGGCGCGTCCGAAACCCGAGCCGGACTCGGGTGTCGGAGGATTTCGGTCAGAACACTGTTTGGGGCTCTTTTTTCCAATCAGCTTGACCTTTGAGAGTCACGGCTTTACCGTCACTGTCCGTAACCACAACACGCGACCTTCCTGGGTAAAACCCGACGCAGCGGTCACCGAAGGTGCCTGTCTCAGGTGCGAACCCCGGTGTTCGGAACGCTTAGGACAAGGACGCACAATCAAGTGAGAACAGACATAGAAAGCCGGGGGCCACACGATGCCGTCTGACTACGCCAAGTCGCTGGGCGCGCGACTCCGCGCCATCCGCACGCAGCAGGGGTTGTCCCTGCACGGTGTCGAAGAGAAGTCCCGCGGGCGATGGAAGGCCGTCGTCGTGGGCTCCTACGAGCGTGGCGACCGTGCTGTGACCGTGCAGAAGCTCGCTGAGCTCGCCGATTTCTACGGAGTGCCGGTGTCGGAGCTGCTTCCCGGCGGTGCCGCCCCCAGCCCGCTTGCTCCCGCGCCCAAGCTTGTGATCGACCTGGAGCGGCTGTCCCAGCTTCCCAAGGAAAAGGCCGGCCCGCTTGCCCGTTACGCGGCGACTATCCAGAGCCAGCGTGGGGACTACAACGGCAAGGTGCTGTCCATCCGCCAGGAGGACCTGCGCTCCCTCGCGGTCATCTATGACAAGTCGCCGGTCGAGCTGACCGAGGAGTTCATCAGCTGGGGCGTGCTCGACGCGGAGGCCCGCCGCGCCGTCGAGTCCTTCTGACCCTTTCTGACCGAAAGTCGCCTGTCAGGCTCTCCGGGAGCGCCGGACTCACCCGCCCCTTTGGCGTAGTCGCGGGCGGAGGCGCCTCACGGGGAGCACAGGCGTCGGGGCGTCCTAGCCGGCCATCGGGAGGGCGGACTGGCCTGGCACTCCCAGGATCGACTCCACCTGGCTCACGAACTTCTCCGCCTCGACGATGAGCTCCTCGGCGTCCCGGGGAGTGACGACGCGGACCATGCCCGCCTCGGCCGCCGCCCGCTTGGTCGCGCTGACCGCGAAGTAGGCCGCCCAGTCGGCGAGCCTCGGCTCCGCGTCGGGGAGCAGCTCCCACGCGCTGCGCAGCCGCCGCCTCCGCCCGTCCATGGGCCTGGGCCTGGCCGCGAGGACTGCGGCGGCCGCCCGGAGGGCCGCGAGATGCGCCGACACGTAGCGGTCCGCGGGGGTGGGACCCACGGAGGCGTCGGCCAGGCAGGTCCTGGCGTCCGCGAGGTGCGCGAGAACCGTCTGCGAGACCCGAGGCCCGCTGCGCTCGTTCTGTTCCGTCATACCCGGTCCAGTCATGCCCGCCTCCTTGAGTCGTGGCAGCCGGCGGTGGTCGCCGGTGAGATCACAGTCGCAGACCGCACCGACAATTTCGTTCGAGCCGTCGCGCCTTTCTCTCGTATCCGTGGGCGGCCGGACGAGGAGCTTCCCCTCTCCCCGTCCGGCCCACGCCGCGGGCCGTGCCGCGCTCGTCTCCGCCGACGACGAAGGCACGGTACCGCTGGGGTGGGCGCGAGCCGCGAGCCTCACGCCCACTCCATCGAACATAGATTCGACCATGTCCACTGTCAAGCGTGTCAACGAACACGCTTTCGATGAAGACACCCGAAAAGCCGGTCCGAAGACGCCGAAAGCCCCGCGCGACCATGTCGCGCGGGGCCTCCGAAGAGCGCGGAGCCTCCCTGAGAAGGGCCCGTCAGCGGACGAACCTGCCGCGGACGTGCACCGGCACCCCGGTGCCGAGCACGCCGGGCAGGACGTCCGCCACGTGCATCGGCAGCCGCACGCAGCCGTGCGACGCCGGGTAGAGCGGCACCGACAGCGCGCCGTGGAAGGCGATGCCGCCGTTGAAGAAGATCGGGTTATAGAGCTGGCCCAGGTACGACTTGTGCCACCCGCTCTTCCGCCAGGTCGTCTTGAAGTCGCCCGTCGGCGTCCGGGCGTCGCCGGTGAACTTCTGCCGCTTGCCGTTCCACACCGCCCACTCGGTGTACGGAATCCCGCTGCCGGAGGAGATGTGCGTGATCAGCTTCGGGACGCCGCCGAGGTAGAGCACCATGATCTGCTTGGTGAGGTTCACCTCGGCGCGGTCGGGCTTGCCGTTCGGCACCAGGATCGCGGGCGCCTTCGGGTTCTCCAGGGCCGCCCAGGTCTTGCTCGCGACCGTGCTGGTCGGCGCGATGCCCTGGACCTTCTGAAAGGCCCAAACGGCGGTCATGGTGGTCCCGCCGTACTTGCCGTCGGTCTTGCCCGGCACGTAGCCGAGCTCCTTCAGCCGGATCTGCAGCGCCAGGACCGCGGCGCCCTTCGCGCCGATCTTCAGCGTCTTGTGCGGCGCGGTGAACCGGGCGGCGGTCCCGGCGGCGGACGCCGCCGAGGCGGCGACTTCCGTGCGCGCCGCCGTCGTACTCGCGTGCGCGGGAAGAACGCGCGCCTGCGCAGCACCTGTCACGCCGCCCACTGCGAACGTCACGGCCCCCACCGTGACCAGCGCCGCGGCGGCCAGCTGCCGTCGTGCCCCCATCGTGACCAACCTCTCATTCAGGTCATGTTTAGATCAAAGGACCATAGCGCATGGGGCTGGTGGTCCCGATGTGGGACATGAAGCGGTAATCAATCGTTTCTGTTCCACGTGGTGTTTAGAGTGGCCGCGTGTCAGAAAAGTTGCATCCGAACGCCGCCCGCGTGGCCGAGGCCCTCCGCTCGCACGGCGCGGAGGGCGAGATCGTGGTCCTCCCGGAGTCCGCGCCGACCGCCGCGACGGCCGCCGCCCAGCTCGGCTGCGAGGTCGGGGCGATCGCGAACAGCCTGATCTTCGACGCGGACGGCGCTCCGCTCCTCGTGCTGACCAGCGGCGCCCATCGCGTGAACACCGATCTGATCGCCGGTCTCGTCGGCGCCGCGAAGGTACGGCGGGCCACGCCGGAGTTCGTCCGGGAGCACACCGGGCAGCCGATCGGCGGGGTGGCCCCGGTGGGGCACCCGGCCCCGGTGCGGACGCTGGTGGACACCTGGCTGGCCAAGCACGAGGTCGTGTGGGCCGCGGCTGGACATCCGCACACCGTCTTCCCCACGACCTTCGACGAACTGCTCGCGATGACGTCCGGCACCCCGGCCGAGGTGGAGTGAGCCGGCGTGGAGCGAGCCGGAGCCGGGTCCCGCCGGGCCGAGTGAGGCATCCGGCGCCCGGGAAGGCTTTGCTAGTCTGCGGAAAGTGATCCAACTGCGGCGGGTCGGGCCTGACCAGTTCAAAGCGGCACTCGACACAGTGCTCGCCATCTACACGGTCGCCATGCGGCCGCCCTCGGATCAGCTCGCCGGTCGCATGGCCATAATGCGGAACCACGCGACATATCCGCATTTCGTCTGCATGCTCGCCGAGGCCTCGGAGCAGGAGAACCAGATCGTCGGGTTCGCCTACGGCTTCCACGGCGCCCCGGGGCAGTGGTGGCACGACGTGGTCCGCGGCGCCCTGCAGGACCGGGCCGGGCCCCGGGCCTCCGAGGAATGGTTCGGCGACGCCCTGGAGATCGCCGAGATCCACGTCCACCCGGATCACCAGGGCAAGGGCATCGGCCGCCGGATGATCCACGCCATCTGCGAGGGCCGCCCGGAGCGCGTCGCCGTGCTGTCCACGCACGACGCGCCGACGGCGGCCCGCCACCTCTACCGCGACATCGGCTTCGTCGACCTGATGACGGAGTTCGTCTTCCCCGGCGGCTACGAGAACTACGTCATCGCGGGGACGAAGCTGCCCCTGCCGTGATCATGCTGGGTATCCCGGGAAGCTTGGGGACGTGCGGTTTCCCGAATCGTGATCACGCACGGATTCCGCCACACGCGGTCTGATCAGCGCCGACACTCTTCGTGATCATGCAGTGTCCATCCGGCGGTCGCGCCCTCATCGTGCATGATCACGCCGCACGAAGCGCCAGGCAGGACGGTACGTGCGGGAACATGTGCATGATCACGCGAAGGGGGGCTTGGAAGGGTCCACACCTGCTGCCCTTCCATGACCGGGGCGCTAGGAGACCGCGGCGGCGGGGGTGAGCGCCTGGAACACCTCACGCGTCGCGCTCGACCGGTTGAAGGTGATGAAGTGGATGCCCGGCGCCCCCTCGTCGAGGAGCGTCTGGCACATCTCCGCGGCGTGCTCGATGCCGAGCCTCCGTACCGCCGCCGGGTCGTCGGCGACCGCCTCGAACCTGGCGGCCACTTCCGGCGGGAACGGCGCGCCCGACAGCTGCTCGGACCGGGCGATCGTGCTCATCTGGGTGACCGGCATGACACCGGGGATGATCGGCGTGTCGCAACCCCTGGCCGCCACCCGGTCGCGCAGCCGCAGATAGTCCTCCGCCCGGAAGAACATCTGGGTGATCGCGTAGTCCGCGCCCGCCCGGCACTTGCGCACGAAGAACTCGGTGTCCGACTCGATCGTCTCCGACCGCGGATGCTTGTACGGGAAGGCCGCCACGCCCACGCAGAAGTCGCCGACCTGCCGGATCAGCCGGACCAGGTCCTCCGCGTACGCCACGCCCTCCGGGTGCCTGACCCACTCGTCCAGCGGATCGCCGCCCCGCGGGTCGCCGCGGACGGCGAGGATGTTGCGCACGCCCGCGTCGGCGAAGCGGCCGACGAGGTGGCGCAGCTCGCGGATCGAGTGGTCGACCGCCGTGAAGTGGGCGACCGGGGTGAGGGTGGTCTCGTGGGCCAGCCGCTCGACGATGCCGACCGTGCGGTCCCGCGTGGAGCCCCCGGCGCCGTAGGTGACCGACACGAACGTCGGCCGGAGCGCCTCCAGCTCGCGGATCGCCCGCCAGAGCTGGCGCTCGCCCTCGTCGGTCTTCGGGGGGAAGAACTCGAACGAGAAGGACCGCTCGCCCGCGGCCAGCAACTCGCGGACCGTCGGGACACGGCCGGGAAGTCGTGAGGGCAGACCGAGAGCCATGGCCCAAGGTTACAGGCCCCGGCGTCTCCGGCGCAGACCACGATCGGCATGTGGACGTCACGGGTGACTACCAGGGACTCGCGAACGGGGTATCTGCTGATGGGACACTGGATCAACGCCCGTTACCCTCGAAGCATGACCGCTTCCGCCGCCCCGCTCGACCTCATCCGCCCGGGGGTGGACCGTTCGCTCCGGGAGTTCGTCGACCGGCAGCGCCCCTTCTTCACCGACCCGCACCTGGCCTCCCTGCTGTCGGCGGCCGAGGACTTCCTGGCGGGCGGCAAACGGCTCCGCCCGGCCTTCTGCTACTGGGGCTGGCGCGCGGCGGGCGGGGGTGACGAGCCCGCGATGCACGCCGCCGCCGCGTCGCTGGAGCTCCTCCAGGCGAGCGCGCTGATCCACGACGACGTGATGGACGCGAGCGACGTGCGCCGGGGGATGCCGTCGGCGCACCGGCGGTTCGAGCGGATGCACGCGGAGGCGGGCTGGCACGGCTCGGCCGAGCAGTTCGGCGAGGGAGCCGCCGTGCTGCTGGGCAACCTGCTGCTGGTGTGGTCCGGCCAGATGTGGCGGACCAGCGGACTGCCGCCCGAGGCGCTCGCCACCGCCCAGCCGGTGCACGACCACATGCTGACCGAGCTCATGTGCGGGCAGTATCTCGACCTGCTGGAGCAGGCCCAGGGGCAGAGCACGTTCGACAGCGCCCTTCGCGTCGCCCTGTTCAAGAGCGGGAAGTATTCGGTGGAGCAGCCGCTCCGGCTCGGGCTCGTGCTGGCGGCGGGGGCCCAGCGCCCCTGGATCGACAAGCTGTGCGTGCAGTACGGCCAGCAGGTCGGCATCGCCTTCCAGCTCCGCGACGACATCCTGGGCGTCTTCGGCGACCCCGCCGAGACCGGCAAGCCGGCCGGGGACGACCTGCGTGAGGGCAAGCGGACCATCCTCATCGCCCGGACTCTCGCCGAGGCGTCGCCCGCGCAGGCGGAGACCGTGCGGAGCCTGCTCGGCGATCCGCGGCTCGACGCCGAGGGGGTCGAACGGCTCCGCGCCGCGATCGAGGACTCCGGAGCCAGGGCGGCGTGCGAGGGGATGATCAAGCGTTACCTCGACGACGCGCTGCGCGCGCTGGAGCAGGCCCCCATCGACGAGACGGCCCGTACGGCTCTCGCGTCGCTGGCGGTCGCCGCCACCTCCCGGCGAACCTGAGCCGGGTCGAACACGCGGTCACAGGCGCCCGGGCACACACGCCCGTCACGGACGCCGGGGCCGGAACCGGGCGGATCCGGTCGAAGCCCGGTCAGAGGGGCGTCGCGTCCAGCTTGGCCCGCAGCTCGGCGGCCGCCGCTCCGGGATCGGCGGCCTCCGTGATCGCCCGGACGACCACGACCCGGCGCACGCCGTAGGACATGACCTCATCCAGCGTGCCGAGGTCGATGCCGCCGATGCCGAACCACGGCCGTGCCGTACGGAGATCGGAGGCGTGCTTGATCAGCGCGGGACCGGGCGCGGGACGCCCCGGCTTGGTGGGCGTCGGCCAGATCGGCCCGCAGCAGAAGTAGTCGACGCCGGGCTCGGCGGCCGCCGCCGACGCCTCGGCCGCGGAGTGCGTGGACCTGCCGATCAGCACGTCCGGCCCGAGGATCTCCCGGGCGACCGGCACGGGCAGGTCGTCCTGCCCCAGGTGGAGGATGTCCGGGCGCGCGGCGTAGGCCACGTCCGCCCGGTCGTTCACCGCCAGGAGCGCTCCGTGCCTCTCGCAGGCCGCGCGGAAGACGTCGAGCAGTGCCAGCTCCTCGCGCGCCTCCAGGCCCTTCTCCCTCAGCTGGACGACGTCCACGCCGCCGGCGAGGACCGCGTCGAGGAAGTCCTCGAGATCGCCGCGGTCCCGCCTGGCGTCGGTGCAGAGGTAGAGCCTGGCCTGCGCGAGTCGCTCTCGCCGGGTGTCGGTCACCCGACCACAATGCCACGGGTCAGGTGGTCAGAATCCCAGCGCCTGGGCCCTGCGCTTGACCTCGGTGTGGCGTCCGGCGACGATCGCGTCGATCGGCGAGCCGGGCAGCGAGTCGTCCGGCGTGAACAGCCACCGGATGGACTCGACCTCGCCGTACCCGGCGTCGGCGAGCACGGTCAGGGTCCCGGGAAGCCCCTTGAGCACGTCTCCTCCGGCGATGAAGACCTTCGGGATGTGCGGCTCCCCGCCGCCCCTGCGGGCGCCGACGAGCTTCTTGTCCTTGAGCAGCTGCTTGGCCCGGCCGATGCTGAGCCCGAGGTTCTTGGCGGCGTCCGAGAGGGGGAGCCACTCCCCTACGAGTTCGTCGGTCTCCCGGTCGATCTGCGCAACAGTAAGCGTCACGGATCCACCATTACCACAGGGAAGCTGCCAGGAAACACCTCGATTAGGCCATAATGCAGTCGCGGAGCGTGACCATGGGGTCGGCGAGGCGCGCGGGGTCCAGCCGCCGGCCGCTCTCCACGGCGCGGCGGCCCTGCACCAGGTCGCGGGGCCGGTCCACGGTGAGGATGGCCGCGAGCCGGTCGTCGGCCGTGAGCCAGCAGGCCGCCCACTTGGCGTCCGCGCCGGGGTCGCCGCGGAGCAGCAGCCGAGCCGCGGCGCCCTGATGCCCGGCGAACTGGACCATCCGGCCGAACTGCTCGGACCAGAAGTAAGGGACGGGGTCGTAGACCGCCTCCTCGCCCAGGAGCGTGACGGCGGCGGTGTCGGGGGCGCCCAGGGCGGTGTCCCAGTGCTCGACCCGCAGCCGCCGGCCGTACCTGCGGGACCACCAGTTCGCGCAGTCGCCGACGGCCACCACATTGGGCAGCGACGTCCGCAGGTGCTCGTCGGCCAGCACGCCGTTGTCGAGGGCGACGGCGGAGCCCTTCAGCCACTCGACCGCGGGCCGCACGCCGATGCCCGTGACGACCGCGTCGGCCTCGATCCGGTCACCGGACATGAGGGTGAGCCCGTCGGGGTCGACGCTGCCGACCACCGCGCCGAGCCGCAGCTCCACGCCCGCCTCGCCGTACCAGAGGCTCGTGTGGCGGCCGACCTCGCCGCCGAGCGCGGAGAAGAGCGGCGTCTCGCCCGCCTCGACCACGGTGACCGCGCAGCCCGCCTTGGCCGCGGCCGTGGCGACCTCCGCGCCGATCCAGCCCGCGCCGACGACGGCGACGCGGGCCCCGGGGACGAGGATCGAGCGCAGCGCGAGCGCGTCGTCGATGGTCCGCAGGACGTGCTGGTGGCCCTCGCCGCGCAGACGGATGGGGGCGGCTCCCGTGGCGATGACGAGGCCGTCGTACTCCAGCTCGCCCTCGGTGGTCTCCAGCACGCCGTCGCGCAGGCCCTTGG
This sequence comes from Planotetraspora sp. GP83, assembly GCF_041262585.1. NCBI lineage: Bacteria > Bacillati > Actinomycetota > Actinomycetes > Streptosporangiales > Streptosporangiaceae > Planotetraspora > Planotetraspora sp. GP83. The sequence continues at coordinate 315,676 of NZ_JBGCBZ010000003.1, forward strand.
CCGCGGTCCCGAGGCACAGCCGGACGTCGAGGGCGTCCAGGTCGGAGTCGACCACAGTGGAGTCGGTCTCGCCGAGCAGCACCGCCTTGGAAAGCGGTGGCCGATCATAGGGGCGATGGGGTTCCTCGCCGATGAGCGTGATCCGGCCCGCGAACCCGTGGGCCCGCAGCGCCTCGATACTCCGCACGCCGGCCAGGCCGGCACCCACCACCACAACGTGATCCACGCCCTGACCATAGATTGTCAACCCGGGCACGCGCCAATGGAGATTCGATAACGACTTGGGTAAGTAGTACGCACAGCGCGAGATGCCCGTGTTGTGCGTTACGCCCACCGATCAGCACTAGGCTGTGAACGTAAGACGCGCGGGAGCCCGGCGGGCCGGGCTGAGAGGAGAGCGTACGGCTCTCGACCGCAAACGACCTGATCCGGGTAATGCCGGCGAAGGGAGCGCTGTGCTCGATCCACGGCGAGTCCGTGCGGAGACCGGCCGCGAGACCGGCCACGGCACCGGTTATGGCTCCGGTTACGACGTCGTCGTCGTGGGCGGCGGCGTCGTCGGCCTGTCCGTCGCCTGGCGTACGGCCCGGCGGGGCCTTTCGGTGGCCGTCGTCGATCCCGCCCCAGGAGGCGGGGCCACCCACGTGTCGGCGGGGATGCTCGCGCCCGTCAGCGAGGTGACCTACACGGAGGAGCCGCTGCTCCGCCTGGGCCTCGCGTCCCTGGCCGGATGGCCCTCGTTCCGCGCCGAGCTGGAGGACGAGAGCGGCGCCGCCCTCGACTACCGCACCGACGGCACCCTCGACATCGCCTACGGCGCGGACGACATGGCCTACCTCGACGAGCTGGCGGCCTTCGAGAAGACCCTGGGCCTGCGGGTGGAACGGCTGACGGGGCGCGAGTGCCGGGCGTTCGAGCCCATGCTCTCGCCGTCGGTCCGGGGCGGCCTGCTCGCCCGCGACGACGCCTGGGTGAACCCGCGCCGGGTGCTGCGCGCCCTGCTCACCTCCTTCGAGAAGGCGGGCGGCACGCTCCTTCCCGGCCGCGTGACCGCGCTGGACGCCGACAGCGACGGCGACGCCGACGGCGACCGTCCCGGCGGTGTACGGCTGGCCTCCGGCGAGGTCGTCCGCGCCACGAGCGTGGTCGTCGCGGCCGGGTCGTGGTCACCGTCACTCCTGCCGGGGCTGCCCGTACGGCCCATCAAGGGGCAGATCCTCCGGCTGCGCGGCCCCGAGGGGTTCCTCACCCGCTGCGTGCGGGGGCTGGTGCACGGCTCCCCCGCCTATCTGGTCCCGCGGGGCGACGGCGAGATCACCGTCGGCGCGACCGTGGAGGAGCTGGGGTTCGACGGCAGGGTCACCGCGGGCGGCGTCTACGAGCTGCTGCGCGACGCCCGCGAGCTGGTCCCGGGCATCACCGAGCTGGCGCTCACGGAGACGGCGGTGGGGTTCCGCCCGGGGACGCCCGACAACCTGCCGCTCATCGGCCCAGCCGGTTCGCCGGGAGTGTTCGCCGCCACCGGGCACCACCGGGCGGGCGTCCTGCTCGCCCCCATCACCGCGGAGGCCGTCGTGGCCTTCCTGACCGGCGGCGAGGTGCCGGACGTCGTGAAGTCCTGCGATCCAGGGAGATTCAGCCGTTGAAAGTGCCGATGAAAGTGACGATCAGATGAAAGTGACGATCAACGGCGGTGACGTCGAGCTGCCCGACGGGGCGACGGTCGGCGAGGCCGTACGCCGCCTGACGCCCCTGACGTCCGGTGTCGCGGTGGCGGTCAACGGCGAGGTCGTGAGCCGGGGCGGATGGGAGACGACCGCGCTGTCGGAGAGCGACCTGGTCGAGGTGCTCACCGCGGTCCAGGGAGGCTGACGATGGACGAGGTTCTCAACGACGCGCTGACGGAAGACGTGTTCCTCCTGGGCGGGGAGAAGTTCGCCTCCCGGCTGATCATGGGCACCGGCGGCGCGCCCTCGCTGGAGGTGCTCGACCAGGCGCTGGAGGCGTCGGGCACCGAGCTGACCACGGTGGCGATGCGCAGGCTCGATCCGGCGTCCCGCGGGTCGGTGCTCGACGTGCTGCGGCGCCGCGGCATCAGGGTCCTGCCCAACACGGCCGGCTGCTTCACCGCCGGGGAGGCCGTGCTGACCGCCCGCCTGGCCAGGGAGGCCCTGGAGACCAACTGGGTGAAGCTGGAGGTCATCGCCGACGAGCGGACCCTGCTGCCCGACCCCATCGAGACCTTCGACGCCGCCGAACGGCTGGTGGCCGACGGGTTCGTCGTACTCCCCTACATCGGCGACGACCCGGCCCTGGCCCGCAGGCTGGAGCAGGCCGGCTGCGCGGCGGTGATGCCGCTGGGCGCGCCGATCGGGTCGGGGCTCGGCATCCGCAACCCGCACAACATCGAGCTGATCGTGGAGTCCGCGGGCGTCCCGGTGATCCTCGACGCGGGCATCGGCACGGCCAGCGACGCGGCGCTGGCGATGGAGCTGGGCTGTGACGCCGTGCTGCTCGCTAGCGCGGTGACCCGGGCGCGGCGACCGGGCCTGATGGCCGCCGCCATGCGATCCGCAGTCACCGCCGGACGGCAGGCGCGGCTGGCCGGGCGGATCCCGAGGAAACGCTACGCTGAGGCGTCCTCGCCGCGTCGTTTATAGCGGTTTTGGGAATGGTCGCCGGTTTCCGGACGTGGAAATGGGCGGCCGAATAGGTCTCGGTTTGGGGTTCGCAAGCCATGCGAGCGGCAAATCACCCGTAAACTCGGGCGGGTGGACACGACGCTTACCGACCCGCTCGTAGGGCAGCTGCTCGACGGGCGTTACCGCGTCGAGTCCCGGATCGCCCGGGGCGGCATGGCCTCCGTCTATCTGGCTCTGGACGTCCGGCTCGACCGCACGGTCGCCGTCAAGGTGATGCACCGCTCGCTCGCCGAGGACCCCCAGTTCGTGCGGAGGTTCATCGGCGAGGCCAAGTCGGTCGCCAGCCTGTCGCACCCGAACATCGTGCAGGTCTTCGACCAGGGCACCGACGGAGCCCACGTCTACCTCTCGATGGAGTACGTCCCGGGCAAGACGCTGCGTGACGTCCTCCGCCTGCGGGGGCGGCTGCCCGCGCGCGAGGCCCTGGAGATCATGATCCCGGTGCTCGCCGCCCTCGGCGCGGCCCACCAGGCGGGCCTGGTCCACCGGGACGTCAAGCCGGAGAACGTGCTGCTCGCCGACGACGGCCGGGTGAAGGTCGTCGACTTCGGCCTGGCCCGCGCGGTCGAGGCCACCAACCAGACCAAGACCGGCATCATGATCGGCACGATCGGCTACATGTCGCCCGAGCAGGTGACCTCCGGCCAGGCGGACGCCCGCAGCGACGTCTACGCCGCCGGGATCATGCTGTTCGAGCTGCTCACCGGGCGGCAGCCGTACGACGGCGAGACGCCGATGTCGGTCGCCTACCGGCACGTGCACGACAGCGTCCCGGCCCCCTCGTCGATCGTCCCCGAGACGCCGCCCGCGCTGGACGCGCTGGTCGCCGCGGCCACGGACCGGGACCCCGCGAAGCGCCCGGATGACGCGACCGCCATGCTGGTCGCCGCCGTCGAGACGCACCGCTCGCTCCCCCGGACCGGCCAGCCCACCGGTCCGCACACCGCTTCTCACACCGCTTCGCACACCGGTCAGTACGCCACCCGCCCGCCGACGGCCGCCGCGGCCGGCACGGCCCCGCCGTACGGCACGGGCCAGTACATGTCGGCCGGGCACGGGATGCCCGGCCAGCACACGCAGGGGCCGATCAGCCACACGATGATCCAGCCGAAGTCCGAACTGCCGCCCACGCCCGCCGCGAACGGCCTGCTGGGGCGGGTGCGCGGGTGGCGGCCCAACTGGTTCATCGTCGGCCTGGCCCTCGTGATGGTCGCCGGGATCGCGTTCAGCGGCTGGTGGTTCTCCCAGGGCCGCTACACGCAGGTGCCCGACATGCTCGGCCAGAACATCACCGTGGCCAGGCAGCAGGCGGAGAAGGCGGGCTTCGAGGTCAAGATCGGCAAGGCCCGCTTCGACGACCGCCTCGACAAGGACAGGGTCCTGGACACCGAGCCGGGACCCGGCGCGGAGGTCGCCAAGGGGTCGCTGCTCACGCTGATCCCGTCGGCCGGGCCGGAGACGATCCCGGTGCCGAAGGTCGAGGGCCTCAGCGAGGCCGACGCCCGGACGAAGATCGCCGAGGCGGGTCTCAGCGTCGGGCGGGTCAGCAAGACCGCGAGCGACACCGTGGCGCGCGGCCTGGTCGTCCGCACGGTCCCGGTGGTCGGCAAGCGGGTCAGGAAGAACTCCAGCGTCAACCTGGTGCTGAGCGCGGGCCTGCTCATGCCGGACGTCACGCAGATGATGCGCGACCAGGCCGAGCAGTTCCTCCGGGACAAGGGCTTCAACGTCCAGATCTACGAGACGGCCGACGACACCCCGCCTGGCACGGTGATCGCACAGGACCCGTCCGGCGGCTCGGAGGTCGTGGCCGGGGCGGTCGTCCACCTGACCATCTCCAAGGGCCCGGACGACGGCTGGCACTGGCCGTGGGAGAACGACGACTCGGTCGCCACGCCTGACTTCGTCAACGTGCCGGACGTCCGGTTCAAGGATCTGCGCGACGCCAGCGCGGAGCTGCGGGCGGCCGGGTTCAAGGTCAAGATCCGTGACCTCGTCGGCACCGGCCGCGTCATCGGCGAGAAGCCGCTGGGCCAGCAGCCGATGGGAACCAAAATCACCATCTGGCACTGACCCCCCCTCACCCCCGGCGTGATCATGCACGGAGTCCCGGGGGCACGCCATGACCTGCCCCTCCACCCGGCGTGATCATGCACAGGTTCCCCGCGAGCCGCGGTGACCTGCGAAGTCACTTCACGTGATCATGCAGCTCGCCGGCCACCCGCGCCTGGCGCGTACGGCCCCGGCTCGCTCGGCCAGCCCCGCTCACTCGGCCAGCCGGCCGAGTAGGCGCAGCCTCGCCAGGCCGCCATCCGGGTAGATGTCGAGCCGCGCGTGGGTGATCCGGCGGTCGCTGTCGAGGCGGAAGCGGTGCCGCGTGTCCGGCTGCAGCCGGGTCTTCGGCAGCAGGGGGAACCACGCCGCGTCGTCGTCGAGCGCCGCCTTCTCCGCGTCGATCCCCTTCAGCGAGGCCCAGCCGGGAGCGTTGAAGACCAGGTTCGCGGTGTCCAGCTCGGCCACGGCCACCGTGCCCGCCCCGGCGAGAGCGACCACCAGCCAGTCGTTGCCTCCGTCCCTGCGCCTGGCGGTCTCCCACCCCTCGGCCTGGTTCCGGGCGAGCCCGGGGGCGATGACGTTGTTCGGCGAGGAGTAGAACTCGTCGGAGCAGGCCGTGACGAGGGCCCCGTTCTCCAGGGCGGCCAGGTCCACGGTGAGGTCCCTCAGGAACTCGGGATCGGGCACCACCTCGCCGTGCACCCGCAGCCGGGCCACGCCTCCGTCGGGGAAGACGTTCAGCCGCACATGCGTGAAGCGGCGCGGGTCGTCGACGGTGAACTCATGGGCCGTGTCGCCGCTCAGCGGGCTCTTCGGCACGATCTCGACCCAGCCGTCCAGCTCGCCCGGCGCCGGGTGGCCGTCCGCCGCGCACGCCTCGACCGACGCGTGCGGCGGGTAGTTGCCCTTGAACCAGGCTGTGTCGATCACGATGCCCTTGATCACGCCCGGGAGGCCGAGCCGTACGACCGCCCAGTCGTGGCCGGGCTCGCGCCGCCGCCGCGTCTCCCAGCCGTCGTAGACCTGGCCCTTCGCGCCGAACGTGTGCGCCCGGAACGCGGGCGGCCCGGGCCTGATGAGCGCCTCCCGCTCGGCGAACGACTCGTCGTTGGCGGCGACGACCGCCCCGCCGTACGTGCGGAGCGCCAGATCGGGCAACCGGGTGAAGTCCGTCATCTCTGTCCGTCCTTTGAGCTGAGGAACCGCCCTCGCGGGGTGGTGAAGTCGATCGGCGTGCCGCGCAGCCACGTCGTCCGCACGACGCCGGTGAGCGTCCTGCCGTGATAGGGGGAGACGGGGTTCCTGTGGCGCAGCTCGGCCACGTCCACGGTGAACTCGGCGGCCGGGTCGAAGGCCACGAGGTCGGCGTCCGCCCCCACGCTGATCGCCCCCTTGTACGGCAGGCCGACCAGCCCGGCGGGGCCCTCGGCCATCCAGCGGACCACGTCGGCCAGGCCGTACCCCCGGGAGAGGGCGGCGGTCCACATGACCGGCAGGCCGAGCTGGAGCGAGGAGATGCCGCCCCAGGCCTGGGCGAAGTCGGGCACCTTGAGGTCGGGCGTCGACGGTGAGTGGTCCGAGACGACGCCCATGAGCACGCCGTCGGCCAGCGCCTGCCAGAGGGCGTCGCGGTTGGCGGCCTCCCTGATCGGGGGGCAGCACTTGTACGCGGGCCCGCTGACCTCCTCGGCGGCCAGCGTGAGGTAGTGCGGGCAGGTCTCGGCGCTGATCCGGACGCCGTCGCGCTGTGCCCGGCGCAGCGGCTCGACGCAGGCGGCGGCCGAGACGTGCACGATGTGGGCGCGGGCGCCGGTCCGGGCCGCCAGCTCGATGACCTGCTCGACGGCCCTGCGCTCCGCGTCCTGCGTGCGAGATCGCAGGAATTCCGGATATGTCGGGCCGAGCGGTTCGGTGAGGGAGCCAGGGTCCTCCGCGTGCGCGATGAGCAGCCCGCCGAACGACGCCACCTCGGCCAGGGCGTCGCGGAGCCCGGCGGGGTCGAGCGCGGGGAACTCGTCCACGCCCGACGGGGACAGGAAGCACTTGACGCCGAAGACCCCGGCCTCGTGCAGCGGCCCGAGGTCCGCCAGGTTGCCGGGAACGGCGCCGCCCCAGAAGCCGACGTCGACGTGGCACTGGCCCTCGGCGGCCTTGCGCTTGATCTCCAGGGCCGGCACGTTCACCGTGGGCGGCAGCGAGTTGAGGGGCATGTCGACGATCGACGTCACCCCTCCGGCGGCCGCCGCGCTGGTGGCCGACGCGAAGCCCTCCCAGTGCGTCCGGCCCGGCTCGTTGACGTGAACGTGGGTGTCCACCAGGCCCGGCAGGAGCGCGAGGTCGCCGAGATCGACCGTCTCCCGAGCCGCCGACGGCTCGTCGTAGGGGCGGAGCTCAGCGATCTTGCCGTCTCGTACGGCTACCGCGAGCGGCCGCTCGCCATCGGGCGTCACCACGCGGCGGGAGCGGATCACCAGGTCGTACGGCTGTGGCGCATGATCACGCATGGCTGCTCCGCGGGTGGGACGGGGTGGGCGGGGAGGTGTGCATGATCACGACGGGCTGTCCTGCAGGTGGGTCTCGGCGATCGTGCGGGCGAGGCGCTCGACCAGTGGCCCGGCCTCGGTCATGCAGCGCTCGACGTCGGGCTCGATCTCGGTCAGGGCGTAGGCCGCCTCGATCCCAGCCGCCCGGAGCTCCTCGTCGCCGATCGTCCGCCGGCCGCAGACCGCGACGACCGGCACCCCGTGCTTGGCCGCCGCGGACGCGACGCCGACCGGGGCCTTGCCGCGCAGCGACTGCTCGTCGAGGGAGCCCTCGCCTGTGATCACCAGGGCCGCTCCCTCGGCGTGGCGGTCGAAGTCCACCAGTTCGAGCAGATACTCGATGCCGGCCCGGATCTCGGCGTGCAGGAAGGCCAGCGCGGCGAAGCCCACTCCCCCGGCGGCTCCGGCGCCCGGCTGGGCCGCCACGCCCATGCTCCGCACGGTGCCGTCGTGCTCGACCGCCCCGGCGAGGCTGTGCGTGTGGGCGGCGACCGCGGCCAGGCGGGCCAGGCCCGCCTCCAGGACGGCCACGTCGCCGGGGGTGGCCCCCTTCTGCGGGCCGTACACGGCGGCGGCTCCGTGCGGGCCGAGCAGCGGGTTGTCCACGTCGCTCGCGACGACGAACTCGATGCCGGAGAGCTCCGCGAGCGCGGAGGCGTCGATCCGGTGCAGGCTCCGCAGCGCGGCCCCTCCGAAGGGCAGGTCGTCGCCGTTCTCGTCCAGCAGCCGCGCGCCGAGGGCCTGGGCCATGCCGGCTCCCCCGTCGGTGCAGGCGCTGCCCCCGAGTCCCAGCACGATCCGCGTGGCGCCGTGCCGTACGGCGTGCAGGATGAGCTCGCCCGTCCCGTAGCTCGTGGCGGTCAGCGGCGCGGCGTCCCCGGGGAGCCTCCGGAGGCCGGACGCCTCCGCCAATTCGATCACGGCGACCGTGTCCCGGACGGCGTAGGAGGCGAGGAGAGGCTCGCCGGTGGGGCCGGTCGCCTCGACCTCCACGCGGGTGAATCCGCAGGCCACCACGGCGTCGATGGTGCCGTCGCCGCCGTCGGCCACCGGCAGCCGGACGGACGGCGTCTCCCCCCGACCGGCCAGCAGCAGCCCGGCCGCGACGTGCGCGGCCACCTGTGGCGAGGTCAGCGACCCCCTGAACTTGTCCGGTGCGATTACGACATGTCCTTTCACGGGCTCACCTTCGCAGATCGGCCGACAGGAGGCGACGGTGGGCCCGCGCTCCCGCCTCGGCCGCCGCCGCGTCGGAGACCGTCCGCAGCTCACCCCCCTCGACCACCGTCCGGCCGCCCACCAGGAGGCGGGCCAGCGGCGGAGTCTGGCCGTACGCGAAGGCGACCACCGGGTCGTCGATCGCGGCGTGGTAGCCGCCCAGCCTCCACAGGGCGATGTCGGCGAGTTTGCCCGCCTCCAGCGAGCCGATCTCGGCCTGCCGCCCGAGGCACCGGGCCCCGCCGAGGGTGGCCAGCTCAAGAGCCTGGCGGGCGGTCAGGGCGCGCGGGCCGTACCGGGCGCGCTGCATGAGCATGGCCATCCGGATCTCTCCCGCGAGCGGCGTCATCTCGCTGGACGCGGCGCCGTCCGCGCCGAGGCCGACGGGCGCCCCGGCGCGGAGCAGTTCGGAGACGCGGGCGATGCCGGCGCCGAGCCGGCCGTTGGACGACGGGCAGTGGGCGATCCCCGTCCCGGTCTCGGCGAAGCGGCGGACGTCCTTGTCGGTCAGGTGGACGCAGTGGGCCAGCCATACGTCGGGACCGAGCCAGCCGAGCTGGTCGAGATACTCGACCGGGAGCACGCCGAACTGGTCCCGGCAGTGCTCGTCCTCGTCGGCGGTCTCCGCGATGTGCGTGTGCAGCCGGACGCCGTGCGCGCGTGCCAGCTCCGCCGAGCGGACCATGAGCTCGCCGCTGACCGAGAACGGCGAGCAGGGCGCGACGGCGATCCGCAGCATCGAGCCGAACGACGGGTCATGATATTTCCGGATCGCGTCCTCGGTGGCCTGGAGGATCTCGTCCGCCCGCTCGACGACGTCGTCCGGCGGCAGGCCGCCCTGGGACTGGCCGCGGTCCATCGAGCCTCGGCACGGGTGGAACCGTACGCCCACCTGCCGGGCCGCCTCGATCTCCGCGTCGAAGAGGTCGCCGCGTCCCTTGGGGAAGATGTAATGGTGGTCGGTCGTGGTGGTGCAGCCGGACCTCGCCAGCCAGGCCAGACCGGCGGTCGCCGCGCCCGCGACGACCTCGGCGTCCATCCTCGCCCACAGCGGATAGCTGGCGACCAGCCACTCGAACAGCGTGCCGTCGGGCGTCACCCCCTGCGAGGCCCACTGGTAGAGGTGGTGGTGGGTGTTGACCAGCCCGGGGGTGGCCAGGCAGCCGGTGGCGTCGATCCGCTCGGCCCTGTCCGGAACGGCTCCCGCCTCGCCCGCGTCCGCCGCGCCTCCCGGACCTACCGCCGTGATCCGGTCGCCCTCGATGACGATGTGGCCGGACGGGATCTCCTCGCCCACCACGGGGACGATGTAGGCGTTCTCGATGACGACCCGCCGGGTCGCATGATCACGCACAGAGGGCTCGCAGGTCACGGGGGGCGAGCGGGAAGCCGTGCATGATCACGGCGGGGGGAGCGGCAGGTCGCGGGGCGGCTCCGGGACCCTGTGCATGATCACGCTGGAGGGGGGTCAACGGGCGGCCTTCTTGCGGGTCGCGGCGAGGCGGACGGCGTCGATGATCTTCTCGTAGCCCGTGCAGCGGCAGAGGTTGCCGGCCAGCGCCTCCCTGATGTCGGCGTCCTCCGGGACCTCCGGCGTGCTCTCGATCAGCGAGTGCGCCTGGACGATCAGGCCGGGAGTGCAGAACCCGCACTGTACGGCTCCCGCATCGACGAACGACCGCTGCACCTCATCGAGTTGATCCCCCGTGGCCAGGCCCTCGACCGTGATCACCTCGCGGCCTTCGGCCTGGCCCGCCGCGACGAGGCAGGCGCAGACCGGGACCCCGTCCAGGTAGACCGTGCAGGAGCCGCACTCGCCCTGCTCGCAGGCGTTCTTGGCGCCCGGCAGGCCCAGCCGCTCCCGGAGGACGTAGAGCAGGCTCTCACCCTCCCAGATGTCGTCCGCGGCCATCCGTTGCCCGTTGACGTCGAGGTGCACCCTCACGCCGATCCCCTCCCCGCATAGTCTTTCCAGGCCCAGCCGAGCGTGCGCCGGGCCATGACGGCCAGGGAGTGGAGACGGTAGTCCGCCCGCCCCCGCACGTCGTCGATGGGCGAGGCCGCCTCAGCGACCAGCTCCCCGAACCGCCTGGCGACGCCCGGGTCGAGCGCCGACCGGCCGTCCCAGTCGAGCTCCCCGGCCAGGAACTCCTCCGCCGCGACGGCCCGGCGCGGGGTCGGCGCGGCCGAGCCGATCCCCGTCCCGGCCCGCCGCTCCCCCGGATGAAGCGCGATGGCGAACGAGCAGACCGCGATCACCATGGCGTTCCTCGTGCCGATCTTGGAGAAGTACTGCGGGCCGGTGGCCGCCGGGACGTGCACCGCCCGGATCAGCTCGTCGGGAGCGAGCGCGTGGCGCTTCACGCCCGTGTAGAACTCGCCGATCGGGATCATCCGCGTGCCCCGCGCCGACTCGGCCTCCACGACCGCGCCGGACGCCAGCAGCGGAGGATGGCAGTCCCCGGCGGGCGAGGCCGCCCCGAGATTCCCCGCGACCGTGCCGCGGTTGCGGATCTGCGGCGACCCCACCGTCCGGGCGGCCTGGGCCAGCCCGGGGAGCAGGGAGCCGAGCTCGGCGATCAGCCGTGAGTACGTCACCCCGGCGCCGACGCGGATGGTCCGCCCCTCCGTGGACCATCCGGCCAGCTCCGATATCGGATTCAGGTCGAGCAGGGCGGCCGGGCGGCCCTTGTCGAGGTTGATCTCCACCATGACGTCGGTGCCTCCCTGGATCGGCGTCGCCTCCGGCCGCCCGGCCTTGTACGCCAGGGCCTCGTCCCAGGTCAGCGGGCGCAGGAAGTCCATCACGTCACTCCCAGGCCGGTCCGGCGGCGGGGGCGTCGTCGCGCAGCACCGCGCCCTCGATCAGCCCGTACGGCCGGTCGGCCGCGAAGAACACCTCGTTCTCGTTGCCCAGTCCGAAGGGCGACAGGTCCACGAGGAGGTGGTGCCTGTTCGGCAGCGAGAGCCGCGCCTCGCAGATCTCGGGGCAGCCGGCCAGCACGCGGGCGCCCATGGCGTAGAGGGTCTGCTGCAGGGACAGGCTGTAGGTGTCCGCGAACGCGGCGAGCATGGCCTGCCGCGCCCTGTCGTATGACTTGTCCCAATCCCGTTCATCCGGCTCGGCGTGCCGCCAGGAGGCGTTCACGGCCGTGGCCAGGATCCGGTCGCGGGTCTCCGGCAGCGTTGTGTACTCGTCCTTTATGTAGCCCCAGAACTCCGAGTTGGTGGTGTTGAGGAGCACCAGGTCGGCCAGGCCGGAGACGACCCAGGCGCGCGAGCCGTCGTAGTGCGCCACGCACGTGCGGGTCTCCCGGCCCGACCGGACGAACGAGTGCCCGGAGGCGGCGTTGCGCTCCCAGGCGTACTCCTCGACCGCGACCCGCGCGTGGTGGATGGTCGGCTGCGAGTCCACGAAATGCCGGGCCAGGAGCAGGGCGAAGTCCTCGATCGCGCCGATGCCGTGCTTCCCGGCGAACGCGTAGACGGTGTTCTTCTGCGCGTCCGTGGTCAGCACGGCCGAGTTGTCGCCGCTCAGGTGGACGGCGCTCATGTCGCCGGAGAGCGCGGTGCTGACGTTGAGGTCCTTGATGCTGTGGGCGTCCCCGTGGCGGGTGACCCGCACGACCCTGGTCTCGGCCTTGCCGTACCTGTTGGGACCCAAAATGATCATGCTAGCTTCCCCGGTAGGTCGAGTAGGCGAACGGGCTGAGCAGCAGCGGCACGTGGTGGTGCTCGCCGGCGTCGCGGATGGTGAACACGACGCTGACCTCGGGGAAGAACGCGTCCTCCCCCAGGTAGGCCCCCGTGTCGAAGACCAGCCGGTAGGTGCCGGGGCGCGGGTCGGCGCCGGCGATCCACTTCCGGCCCAGCGGCGACCACTCACGGATCCGGCCGTCCTCATCGGTGCGGCCCTCGGCGACCGGCACGAAACCGTGCGCCGCGCGGCGCGAGAGCCGTACGAACAGGTCCTTGGCGGGACGGCCCCGGGCGGTGTCCAGCACGTGCGTCGAGAGGCTCACCGGCCCTCCCACAGCTTCGCCAGCCTCAGTTTTACGATCTTCGAGAGCTCGTCCCTGACGATCTTCCGTTCGGTCTCCTCGTCGTTGGCGAGCCGGGCGAGCAGGATGTCGAGCATCTCCTCGGCCCGGCGGCCGGTCGCGCAGATCAGGTAGACGTGCCCGAACCGCCTCTCGTAGGCCAGGTTCCCCTGCGCGATCGCGTCGAGGATGGCCGGGTCGGCGCCCGCCGTGCCGGACTGTTCTCGCCGCGACCAGGCGGCCTCCGTGTCGTTCCCGGCCGGGCGCTCGCCGATCCTCGGGTGCGCCGCCAGGGCCTCCTCCACGCCCTCCCAGCTCAGGCCGGCGACGGCCGCCTGTCCCGCCGTGACCAGCTCACCGGCGTCCCGGTACGGCCGGCCCGCCGCGACGGCCGACACCCACTCCGTGGACGCGCAGCAGGAGCGGAGCTCCTCCTGGCTGAGTTCTCGCATGCCAGCAAGTAGACAGCCCGCTCCGCGACCCGGGCTAGCGACGGGAACGCCCAACCGCCCGTCCGCCGCCGAGGGACGGTTTGTACGTTGTCACAAAGGGGGCGTCACGCGAAGACGGGGCCGGTCACGCAGCAGCCGTCACTACGCTGGAGGTCACCATGACTGCTTCCAACCTCATCGGCGGCCACGTGTTCGTCGCCGGCGGCCTCGCCACGGGCGGCCTGCGGTACGCCGCCGACATCGGCGCCGAGATGATCCAGGTTTTCGTCACCAACCCGCGCGGCTGGGCGCTCAGCGAGGGGAACCCCGCCGAGGACGCGAAGCTGGGCGAGTCCGGCGTGCCGGTGTTCGTCCACGCCAACTATCTGGTGAACTTCGGCTCGCCGACCCCGGCGACGCTGGAGAACTCGGTCGCGGTGATCCGGCACACGCTCCGCCGCGGCGCCCGGACCGGCGCCCTCGGCGTGGTCGTCCACACGGGCTCGGCCGTCAGCCAGCCACGCGAGGACGCCATGCGGCAGATCCGCGAGCACCTGCTGCCGCTGCTCGACGAGATCCCCGGCGACGGCCCGGACCTGCTGCTCGAACCGATGGCCGGGCAGGGCCAGATGCTCTGCGCCACCGTGCAGGACCTCGGTCCCTACCTGGACGCGCTCGACTTCCACCCCAAGGTGGGGGTCTGCCTGGACACCTGCCACGCGTTCTCCGCCGGTCACGACCTGGCGGCTCCCGATGGGGTGCGGCTCACGCTCGACGCGCTGCACGAGGTGGCCCCCGGACGGCTGAAGCTGATCCACGCCAACGATTCCAAGGACACGTGCGGCTCCAAGCGGGACCGGCACGAGAACATCGGCGCGGGGCACATCGGCGCGCAGGCGTTCAGTGACCTCATGCGCCACCCCGTCGCCGCCGGGGTCCCGATCTGCATCGAGACGCCCGGCAAGGCCGACAAGCACCGCGAGGACATCGAACTGCTCAAGAAGCTCCGCGGCGACTGAGATCCACCGGCACAACCGCCCACAGGCCGTCTTAGCGCCCGCCCACAGGCCGTCCTGACGCTGGCCGCACGCGTCCTCACGCCGGCCGCACGCCGCTCGAGGCCGGCCGGTTCTCCGACCGGGGGGCCTCGGGCGATCCGGCGCCCCCGTATGGCCGGATCGCCCGCATTGACGCCCCCCGTCACGCAGGGCCGGGCCCTTCCCCCCCGGTAGGGCCCCGCCCGGTAGCCCCAAGGTGAGAACCTGCTCACCTCGTCGGCTACCCCGCGTGTCTTGCGACGCGGGAAACACTACGAGGGGTAATCATGCGGGCGGATGGACCTTCGGATGAGCGGTCCCTAGTTCGCGCCATACGGCCCGCCGTACCACGATGAGCGGAGCCTCCCGGACGACGAGCGGTCGATCCAGGCGCACACAACCACGGGTGTGCACAACGTCGCCGTGATCACGCACAATCGGTGGAATTGGGCGACGTGCGGAACTGGCGGACCAGTTGCTCGCGGACCTGCCTCGTGTGCCGCCTGCTCACCGGAAGAGTCTCCGCCCCTACCTGGAGCACCACCCTGCCCGCGTCGAAACGCAGCTCGCTGACGTGCCGCGCGTTCACGAGCGTGCTGCGATGGGCTCTGATGAAGCCGGAGCCGCCCCAGCGGCGTTCCAGCGCCGCCAGGGACATCCGCACGAGGTACGCCTGATCGGCCGTGTGCAGGCGGACGTAGTCGCCATGGGCCTCGGCGTACCGCACATCCTGCTGCGCCAGAAAGCGCGTGCGGCCGCCGAGCTCGACCGGGATGACATCCGTGGCCTCCTCCCCAGAAGGGGGCGCCAGGGCCGCCCAGAGCCTCCGTACGGCCTCCGCGAGCCGTTCGGGGCGTACGGGCTTGAGTAAGTAGTCGACCGCCTCCAGCTCGAACGCCTGGACCGCGCAGTCGTGGGCGCTGACGAAGACGAGCCGGGGCGGCGTGGGGAAGCCGCCGATCAGCCGGGCGAGATCCAGGCCGTCCAGCCCCGGCATCCGGATGTCGAGGAACACTCCGTCGAGGCGCTCGCCCGCCACGATCATCTGGACCATGTCCTGGAGCGCCACCCCGCCGTCCGACGCCGTGGCGACGTGCTCCACCCGGGCGTCCTGCCGGAGGAGATAGGCGAGCTCGGACAGCGCGGGGACCTCGTCGTCGACCGCAAGAACGCGCAGCATGGCCACACCGTGCCGTGCCGCTCCCCCGCTTCGCAAGCCGAGCGTCCACAATGTGTGACATTGCGACTACAGTTCGCACACATCGCGGGCCTACACCGGGCTGTGCTCCGGGCGGCATTTCGGGATCCGCAGCTGGATCCGCGTCCCCTCCCCTGGCGAGGTCTCGACCACCAGGCCGTAGTCACGGCCGTAGATGTGGCGCATCCGGAGGTCGACGTTGCTCAGCCCGATCCCGCCCTTCGGCTCCTCGCCGAGGATGGCCCTGGCGTGCTCGGGGTCCATGCCGATCCCGTCGTCCTCGACCGAGATGTGCGCCTCGGACCCGGCGTCCTTGATCACCACTCTGACCTCTCCGGGCATGCCGTGCTTGATGGCGTTCTCGACCAGCGGCTGCAGGCACAGGAACGGCACCGGGACGCGCAGCACCTCGGGGGCGACCTGCACGGTGAACCGCAGGCGGTCGCCGAATCTCGCCCGCTCCAGCAGCAGGTAGCGGTCCACGCAGCTCAACTCGTCGGCGAGCGTGGTGAAGTCGCGGGCCCTGCGCAGCGCGTAGCGGGTGAAGTCGGCGAAATCCAGCAGGAGCTCGCGGGCCCGCTCGGGATCGGTGCGGACGAACGACGCGATCGTGGTCAGCGAGTTGTAGACGAAGTGCGGCGAGATCTGCGCCCGCAGCGCCCGCATCTCGGCCTCCAGCGCCCGCCTGCGGGAGGAGTCGAGCTCGGCGAGCTCGAGCTGGCCGGAAACCCACCGGCCCAGCTCGGTCACCGTGCGGACCAGCGAGGCGCTGACCGCCGTGTCGTAGGCCGCCAGCGTGCCCACGACCCGGCCCTCGACGGTGAGCGGCACGACCACGCCGCTCGGCTCCCCGGGCGCCAGGTGTGCCCGGCCGCCCATCATCGCCGCTCGGACCTCGCCGAGCACCCTGTCGTCCTCGGGGACGCCGTCCCCGTCCCTCGCGAGCACGCGCTCCACCGAGGTGACGGCGAGCGCGGAGGTCCCCAGCAGGGTCCGCAGGTGCCGTACGGCCTTGCGCGCGGACTCCCTGGTCAGGCCCGCCCGCAGCGAGGGGGCGGCCAGGCCCGCGATGTGCAGCGCGAGGAACGTCGCCTCGCCCGCCAGCTCGCGGCGGCGCGGCCACCTGCGGGCCAGGACGAACCCGAGAGCTCCGGACAGAGCTCCGGACAGGGCTCCGGACGCCGCGCAGAGCGCCACCCAACCGGCTACAGACACGCCGGAAACCGTAGCCCCTCGGAAGGCTCACGGCGGGCCGTCGCCCGGCTCCTCCTGATATGAGTAGCGCTGCTCCTTCCAGGGGTCCGCGACGTTGTGATAGCCGCGCTCCTCCCAGAAACCCCGCCGGTCCTCCGTCAGGTATTCGATGCCGCGCACCCATTTGACGCTCTTCCAGGCGTAGAGGTGCGGCACGACGATGCGTACGGGATAGCCACGCTCGGGCGAGAGCGGCTTCTCGTTGATCTCGGTGGCGAACAGCGTGGTGTCCCTGGCGAAGTCGCTCATCCGGAGGTTGGCGCTGTAGCCGTACTCGGCCCATACCATGACGTGCCGCACGCCGGGCGCGGGAGGAACCCTTTCGAGCAGCGCCGACGCCGGGTGGCCGCCCCACTCGTTGCCCATGAGGGAGAACTTGGTGACGCAGTGGAAGTCGGCCACCACCGTCGTGCGCGGCAGCCCGGAGAACTCCTCCCAGGTGAAGTCGTGCGGCTCGCCCGAGGCCGTCGCGCCGAGCACCTGGAACCGCCACGTCTGGGGGCGGAACGCCGGCACCCTGCCGTAGTGGATGACCGGCCGTCCGCGGGGGATGTACTGCCCCGGGGGCAGACGGTTCTCCTCCTCAGCGTTCTCCGGCACGGACGCCATACTGCCACCAGCGAGAAGATCACCCGGCACCGGACCCCTCGTGTCACGGATCCGGCGGTGCGAACGATGCGCTATATTTCGAGCCATGCGCACCGCTTTCGCGTTTTGGTATGGCGACGGACCCGTGAGGACCGCTCGCCCTCAAGCGCTGCGCTGACAGCCAAGGCGAACGAAGGCCCCGGGTCCACAAGGACCCGGGGCCTTCTGCGTTTGTAAGGGAGCATCACATGGTCATCGTCATGGGGCCCGAGGCCACGCAGGACGACATCGAGTCGATCGTCGAGCTCGTCGGCTCCGCCGGCGGGGACGCCTTCGCCAGCCGCGGCGTGAGCCGTACGATCATCGGGCTGATCGGCGACGTGGAGCAGTTCACGGCGCTGAACCTGCGCGCCATGCCGGGCGTCGCCGACGTCGTCCGGGTCTCCACGCCGTACAAGCTGGTCAGCAGGGAGAATCATCCGGAGCGGTCCACGGTCACGGTGCGCGGCGTGCCGATCGGCCCGGAGACCGTCACGCTCATCGCCGGGCCCTGCGCCGTGGAGACCCCGCGGCAGACCCTCGAAGCGGCCGAGATGGCCAAGGCGGCCGGCGCGACCCTCCTTCGCGGCGGGGCGTACAAGCCGCGCACCTCGCCGTACGCCTTCCAGGGGCTGGGCGAGGCCGGGTTGCGCATCCTCGCGGACGTCCGCGAGCAGACCGGGCTGCCCATCGTCACCGAGGTCGTCGACGCCCACGATGTGGCGCTCGTCGCGTCCTACGCCGACATGCTGCAGGTCGGCACCCGCAACGCGCAGAACTTCGCGCTGCTCCAGGCCGTCGGGGCGGCCGGCAAGCCGGTCATGCTCAAGCGCGGCATGACGGCGACGATCGAGGAGTGGCTGATGGCCGCCGAGTACATCGCCCAGCGGGGCAACCTGGACATCGTGCTGTGCGAGCGCGGCATCCGGACGTACGAGACGGCCACCCGCAACACCCTGGACATCTCGGCGGTGCCCGTGGCGCAGCGGCTGTCCCACCTGCCGGTCATCGTGGACCCGTCCCACTCGGGCGGCCGGCGTGACCTCGTCCTCCCCCTGACCCGGGCCGCGATCGCCGTGGGCGCCGACGGTGTGATCATCGACGTCCACCCGCATCCCGAGCAGGCCCTCTGCGACGGCCCTCAGGCCCTGGTGGACGGCGACCTCTCCGAGCTGGCCACGATCATGCGGGAGTTCCCCCCGTTGGTCTCCCGCACCCTGGCCAAGCCCGCCGCCCCAACCCCGGCGTGATCATGCACAGGTTCCCGCGCACCCCCCGCGACCTGCACCCCACCTCGCCGTGATCATGCACAGGTTCCCCGGCAAGGCCCGCCACCAGCGACGACCCGATTCGTGATCATGCGAGTCATCACCCGGTACGGCTCGCGCCACAAGCGGCCAGCCGTACCGATCTGTGCATGATCACGGCGAGGTGGGGGGGATCACGGCGAGGTGGGGGTCAGGCGTCGAGTTTGTAGGCCTGGATGGAGTCGGCGAGCTGGGCGGCGAGGTCCTCGGCGTCGAGGCGGCGCTCGATCTGCTTCAGGTCCTCGATCTTTGCCCGGGTCTCGGCCGAGCGGGGGGCGAGCAGCGTGCAGCAGTCCTCGTCGGGAAGCTCGGAGATCTCCAGGGTGCCGATGCGCCGGGCCTCGGCGAT
The DNA here is from genome assembly GCF_041262585.1 of Planotetraspora sp. GP83. Taxonomy (NCBI): domain Bacteria; kingdom Bacillati; phylum Actinomycetota; class Actinomycetes; order Streptosporangiales; family Streptosporangiaceae; genus Planotetraspora; species Planotetraspora sp. GP83. Next base: position 334,437 of record NZ_JBGCBZ010000003.1, read on the forward strand.
GATCTCGGTCTTGTCCAGGCCGATCAGCGGCCGGAAGATCGGCAGGTCGACGGCGTTGTCCTGCGCGGTGATGTTCGTGAGGGTCTGGGACGACACCTGGCCGAGGGAGTCGCCGGTGACCAGCGCCTCCGCGTGGATGCGGTGGGCCACCTCCTCCGCGGTCTTCAGCATCAGCCGGCGCTGCGCGATCATGTTGAGCCGCTCCTGGCCGGACGCCTTGATCGACTGCTGTGCCTTGCCGAACGGCACGACCCACAGCCGTGACTTGCCCTGGAACCTGTCCAGGCTCCGGACCAGCGCGTACGCCTTGTAGATCGACTCCGACGTGGTGAACGGGATGCCGGAGAAGTGCAGGAAGTCCACGCGGAGGCCGCGGCGCATCATCCGGTAGGCCGCGACCGGCGAGTCGATGCCACCGGACATGAGCACGAGGGCCCGGCCGCTGGAGCCGACCGGGAGGCCCCCCTGGCCGGGACGGCCGCCCGTGAACAGGAACACCTCGTCCCTGTCCACCTCGATGTGCACGGTCAGCTCGGGGTTCTTGAGGTCGACCGGCAGGCCGTACGTGTCGTTGATCGCGCCGCCGACGAGGTGGTCGATCTCGTTGGAACGCAGCGGGAACCGCTTGTCACGACGCCGGGACCGTACGGCGAAGCGGGCCTTGCGGGCCACCTCGCCGGTGTCCTTGATGAGCTCGATGGCCGCCTTGGTGACGGCCTCCGGGTCCTTGGGGATCCGCCACGCGAGGTGGACGAGCACCAGGCCGGGCACCTCGGAGACGCGCTGGGCCACCGCCTCGGCGACCTCGACGCCGGTCCCCTCGGGGAGGAACAGCGCGATCACGCCGTGCCGCTGCCGGATATCGACCGTGTGGTCCTTCAGCGCGGCCTTGATGTTGGCCCGCAGCCGCATCTCGAAGACCTCGCGGTTCCTGCCCTTGAGGACGACCTCTCCTAACTTGAGCAGCACACAGGGCTCTCCGAGGGCGGTCATCGTCATGGGTGGAACCTCCGGACGGCGTACGGCTGCGCCACGCGGGACAACGCGGCGACGCGGCGGGAACCTCCCCACTTTAGTGCGGCATCAGGCGGGCTTATTCCCCTCCGGCGCGGCCCATGCCGGTGAGGCCGGTTCCGTTGGGGTCAGTCCAGCTCGGCCAGGCCGTTCTCGATGGCGTACCGGACGAGCTCGACCCGGTTGTGGAGCTGGAGCTTGCTGAGCGTGTTCTGGACGTGGTTCTGGACCGTACGGTGAGACAGCACCAGCCGTTCGGCGATCTGCCGGTAGGACAGGCCCTTGGCCACCAGGCGCAGCACCTCGGTCTCCCGGTCGGTCAGCCGTGGCCCGTCGGCCGCCGCGCTCGGCGGCTGGGCGGCGAGCCTGCGGTACTCCCCCAGCACCAGACCGGCCAGGCCCGGCGTGAACACCGCGTCGCCCTCGGCGGTGCGGCGGACGGCGTCCAGGAAGTCCTCCCGGCTGGCCGATTTCACAAGATATCCGGACGCGCCGGCCTTGACGGCCTCCAGCACGTCGGCGTGCTCGGCGCTGGCCGACAGGACGAGGACCCGGGGCGGGTTCTCCGACGCGCCGAGCCCCCTGGCGACCTCCACACCCGGCAGGTCGGGAAGCTGCAGGTCCAGCACGACCACATCCGGGCGTACGGCTGCCGCGATCCGGAGCGCCTGGCGGCCTTCGCCCGCCGTGGCGACCACCTCGTATCCCGCCTCGGTCAGATCGCGGGCGACCCCGTCCCGCCACATCGGATGGTCGTCCACCACCATGACCCGCATGCCCGGCCGCCCTTCACCCCGTAACCCCGAGGACCTGATCTGGACATTCATACACGTTTGCGGCGATCGAGGGCCCGGCGCGCCAAGGGGATCGTCAGCTCGATCTCGGTCCCGGTCTCCGAAGACGTGATCGTCACCGTGCCTCCGAGGTCGGCCACCCGGCCCCGGATCGAGCGGGCGACCCCCATGCGGCCGTCGGCCTCGGCCTGCTCCAGCCGCCCCTCTGGGATCCCCTGGCCGTCGTCCCGCACGGACACGACCACCGTCTGTCCGTCCTCCTCGACGAGCACCCAGGCCCTTGTGCCGTCCGGGCAGTGCCGCGACACGTTGTCGAGGGCCGCGCCCACGGCCGCTCGCACCTCCCGCGCGGTCTCGGCGGGAAGGACCAGCGGCGTCGCGGGAGCGGAGACCGTCACGCGTGCCGTGCCGTACGGCCTGAGCAGCTCGCGCAGGTCGAGTGATCCCTCGCCACGCACGGCGGGGGCCTGGACGAGGGCCCGCAGCGCGGCCTCCTGCTCTCCCGCGAGCCTGCCCAGCTCGGCCGCCTCGCCGCCGATCTCGGCCCCTCGTCTCTGCACGAGCGCGAGCACCTGGAGCACGGAGTCGTGGATCCCCCGGGCCAGCCGCTCTCGCTCCCGGCCGATCGCCTCCAGCTCGACGGCCCGCTGCATCCGCTCCTCCGCCCGCCTCGCGAGCTGGGCGACGTGCCCGACGACGACTCCGGCCATGAAGAGCAGCACCGCGCCGTTCACCGGGATGGAGGCGACATCGGCGCCCGGCACTCCCCTGAGCCACAGGTCCGCGCCGGACATCACTGCGGCCGCGACCGCTCCGGCGCGGCGGCCACGGGACACGCCCCACGCCAGGACCGGCCCGGCCACCCAGGTCGCCGTGACCGGGATCGTCCCCGCGAGCGCGTCGGCCCGGGTCTGGGCGAGCGGCGTCGCCAGCAGACACCCGGCCGTCACGGCGAGGTCGGCGACGAGCAGCGGCCAGCCGTGTCTCGCGGGCGGGGCGGCGGGATGGACGACCGGGTAGGCCACGACCGTGACGGCCGTCCAGACGGCCATGACGGCGATGACCGCCCAGGCGGCGACCGGGTGACTGTAGCCCCCGGCTCTGACCAGGAGGACGGCCGCGTAGGCCAGGGAGGCGATCCGGAAGACCGCGATCGCCCGCCAGAACGGCCCCTCGATCCCCATCTCCCCCACCTCTTCCCCGCCTCGTCCGGCCTCGTCCGGCCTCGTCCGGCCGAGTACGCGTACGGCTCCCGCCACACGATGGCGGGAGCCGTACGGACGCGGGCTGTTCCAGCCGAAGGCCTCGGCGTTCTAGCCGAAGAAGACCTCGGCCTCCTCGTAACGGGAGACGGGGACGGTCTTCAGCTCGGCGGTCGCCTCGTTCAGGCTCACGCGGACGATGTCGGTGCCCTTGAGGCCGACCATCTTGCCGTAGTCGCCCTCGTGGACGGCGTCGATCGCGCCGAGGCCGAACCGGGTGGCGAGCACGCGGTCGTAGGCCGTCGGCGTGCCGCCGCGCTGGATGTGGCCGAGGACCGTGGTGCGGGCCTCCTTGCCGGTGCGCTTCTCGATCTCCTGGGCGAGCATCTCGCCGATGCCGCCGAGGCGGACGTGGCCGAAGGCGTCGAGCTCGCCGGCCTGCAGGGCCATCTGGCCCTCGATCGGGTGGGCGCCCTCGGCGACCACGATGATGGGCGCGTAGCGGGTCTTGAACCGCGACTCGACGTAGGAGCAGACGCGGTCGATGTCGAACGGCTTCTCCGGGATGAGGATGACGTTGGCCCCGGCGGCCATGCCGGCGTGCAGCGCGATCCAGCCCGCGTGACGGCCCATGACCTCGCAGATCAGCGCGCGGTGGTGGGACTCGGCGGTCGTGTGGAGGCGGTCGATGGCCTCCATCGCGATGTTGACCGCGGTGTCGAAGCCGAAGGTGTAGTCGGTGGCGTTGAGGTCGTTGTCGATCGTCTTCGGCACGCCGACGACCTTGACGTCGCGGTCGAAGAGCTGCTTGGCGACGCCCAGGGTGTCCTCGCCGCCGATGGCGATGAGCGCGTCGACGCCGGTCGCGGCCAGGTTCTCCTTGATCCGCTCGACACCGCCCTCGATCTTGATGGGGTTGGTGCGGGAGGAGCCGAGAATGGTGCCGCCACGCGGCAGGATTCCCCGGACGGCCTGGATGTCCAGCGGCATGGTGTCGCCCTCCAGGGGGCCGCGCCAGCCGTCGCGGAAACCGACGAACTCGTGCCCGTGAACACCGATGCCCTTGCGCACGACGGCGCGGATCACGGCGTTCAGCCCGGGGCAGTCGCCGCCCCCCGTTAGGACTCCAATACGCATGGCGGATTCCTCCATGTGAGATTACGCGCATATGAGGGTTCGCGGCGCGGGCTGATGATGCGGGACGCCGGCACGATACGCACCGCATTCTGCCCGAGCCGCCAACAATGGTCTAGACCATGAGTGAGGCTATGTGACCGGGCCTGCCACGACAACTCCCGGCCCGGGCACGCCGGACAACGGTGACGCGAAACACAGTCTCCCACGAGGAGGCCGGGCGGAGGCCGGGCGGAGGCCGGGCGGAGGCCGCGAGCCGCTACCTGAGCACGGGTCCGCGCACGATCTGCGCGGCGTCGTCGGCGTTCACGGAGACCGGTGTCGTCCGCTCCACCTGGGAGGTGATGTCCACGCCGTGCCTGAGCTGCGTCCACAGGCCGAGGATGGCCGCCGCCTGGGCGACGATGAGCGCCACGCCGCTGCCCGCCGCGCCGAGCCGGTAGACCGCCACGACGGGCGCGAGCCGGAACGCCCACGATCCCGGCCTGGTCTGGAGGGCACGCGCGTCCATGAGCACGGCGACGGCCGTCAGCACCAGGAACAGCAGCAGGATCCGCACCAGCGACCCGCGCACGGGCGCCTGGCCGAGCATGTTGTTGAGCATGCCGTGCGCGCCGGTCGCGGCGGCGTAGGCCAGCACCGGGATCAGCGGCTTGAGGTAGCCGCGGCGTCCCGGCAGCTCCCGCCAGAGCGCGCCGAGCACGAACCCGGCGACCGGCCAGAGCAGCAGGCCGCCGATCAGGTCGGCGGCCAGCGTGCCCACGCCTCCTGCGGCGTCCAGCCGTTGCAGCCAGCCGTCGTTGCCCTCGCTGTCCGTGCTCCACGTCGCCCAGAGGAGGAAGGCCGCCGCCGGGGCGCCGACCACTGTGGCGTACGTCGCGGCCAGCCGGGCGTTCGCCCACCAGGAGGCTCCCGGGCCGCGGGTGAGCGCGACGTCGAGCGGGGTGAGGCCGTCCTCCCTGCCGGGGTCGAGCCCGATCTCCGCGCGCAGGGTCCGGATCTGCTCGACCACCGGGGCGTTCTCCGCCTCGTATTCGGCGTCGCGCAGGTCGCCGGTGGCCCAGCGCTGGCGCAGCCGCTTCTCGCGCGTCTCCAGGTCCCGGCATCTGGCCACGATCACCGCCAGCCTGCGCCGCGACGCCTCGGGCACGGCGACGGCCCGGTGCCGGGTGGCCCGGAGCAGCGGCGCGAGGACCGCCAGGCCCACGAGGGCGGCCAGCGGGAAGGGGATCAGCGCGTACCATCCGGGCCACCGGATGAGCCCGAGCACGAACAGCAGCACCACCAGCCAGCGGGTGCGGGGCGTCAGGTCGTCGAGGTAGCGGCGGTGCAGCCGGAGCAGCACGAGGAGCAGCAGCACCACGAGCGGCCACATCGCGTCCGCGACCGGGTAGAGCGCCACCAGGCCCATGTCGAAGAACGCGAACGTCTCCCCCCGCAGCGCACGGGCGGCGTACGGCTCGGCGATCAGCAGGATCACGAGCAGGCCGAGGGCGGGGACGCTCCACCTGAGCAACGTCATCACGGAGGGGGGCACGCGGCCGTCCGGCACGCGGGCGGCGCGGACGGCGAACGCCCACAGCAACCCGACGACGACCAGCCCCGCCAGAGCGGTGGCCCCCGCCCATCCGGCCAGCTCCACCGGGCCGGGTGGCCCCAGGCCGCCGGCGCTGCCCGGCCACGTCCGCCCGGCGGCCCAGCCCGCGAGGGGCGCCGCCACGGCGAGCGCGACGACGCCCCAGCGCGCGTACGCGGCCCGGCCAACGGACAGGAGCGGCCACGCGACGACGGCGAGGGCCGCGCCCAGCAGCCCCGTGGCAACCACTGGGGCCGGCGCGAAGGGGCCGGGGTCGTAGACCGACAGCAGAGCCGCCACCTTGATCGCCGAAATGAGGGCCACGACGCCGATGAGCAGCCGGGCGACGAGGCGCTCCTTCCCCGGCTCGCCGGTCGCGGGAGCGCGCAGCGCCCGCACGAGCACGGCGACGAGAACGAGGTAGGGCAGCAGGAACGCGACCAGCCCGGCGAGGAAGCCCGCTTCCCAGCCGGCCGACGTGATCCAGAGCTGGAACCGCGACCGCGGGCTCATCTCCACCGCCAGGGCGACCGGCGCGAACCGCCGGGGATCCGCCTCGGCCGTCCAGACGAAGGTGCGCCCCGGACCGGTGGCGGACGGCAGCGGCCCGACGTCGTGCACGGTGAACTCGGGCACCCGGACCGTCACGCGCCGCCATTGGGCGTCCACGAGCCCCGAGGCCCGCAGGCCGGGCGCGGGGTTGAACCGGAGACGCCAGGCGAGGTCACGGTCGAGCGTCCGCGTAACGCCGACGTTCCAGTAGCCGAGGGTCACCAGAGGATCGGCCGGCCCGGCGTTCCCGGCGTACGGGGCCAGGACCGCCTCCTCGGTGCCCGTCACGATGATCTCCTTGCGGTCCGGCGACTCGGTCACCGTACGGCTGGGCACCCGGCCGCCGAGGTCGGCGGGAAGGAGACAGCTGACGGCCTGGAGGTCGGACGCGTCCTCCCCGTCCCGCCACAGGGCGGAGGCCCCCGGCCAGTCGCGCGGCACGCCCACCTGCGTCCTGACGATCACCTGGGTGAAGTCGTGGCCGCGCTCGGCCAGCCTGAGCGAGCTCTCCACCCACGCGTACGCCGGAGGCCCGTAGGCGCACCCCGTCGCGGCGTAAGCGGGCGCCGGGGAAAGAAGCGGAGAAACGAGCAGGATCGTCAGGATCGTCACGAGTGCTCGCAACCGCCACCTCCGTCGTTTCGCGAAGAACATCCTTCAGAAAAGTCGCTTCCCTTACGCGTGGGGTTACACCTCCGTTATGGTTGACGCAGTCAACGAATTACTTGAGGTGGTCAATGGACATGGTGGCGGAGGTCCGTGCGTTCAACCGCTTCTACACCGAGGTGATCGGAGTCCTCGGGGCCGGGATGCATGACACGCCCTACTCGCTGACGGAGGCGAGAGTGCTCTTCGAGCTCGGCGGCGGGGAGACGGCCGAGGCGGCGGCCATCAGGGAGCTGCTCGGCCTCGACGCCGGATACCTGAGCCGGATTCTCGCGAGGTTCGAAGGCGACGGGCTCGTCTCCCGCGACAGGTCGGCCGAGGACGGCCGCCGACAGATCGTCCGGCTCACCGGCAAGGGCCGGGAGGCGTACGGCATGCTCGACGAGCGATCGGCCGCCGAGGTGGAGACGATCCTCGGCGGACTGACCCAGGAGGAGCGCCGCAAGCTGGTCGCGAGCATGGCGGCGATCCGCGGCCTTCTGGACCCCGCCGAGGCGCGGGAGCCGTACGTCATCAGACCTCCGCGGCCGGGGGACCTCGGCTGGGTGGTGCACCGGCACGGCGCGCTCTACGGCGAGGAATACGGCTGGGGCGTTGGCTTCGAGGGCCTCGTCGCCCGGATCGTCGCCGACTACGCGGGCGAGAACGACCCCGCGAAGGAGGCGTGCTGGATCGCCGAGGTCGCCGGCGAGGCCGCCGGGTGCGTGTTCTGCGTGCGGAAGGACGACACGACGGCCCAGCTCCGCCTGCTCCTGGTGGAGCCGTCGGCGCGCGGCATGGGGATCGGCGGGCGGCTCGTCGACGAGTGCCTGCTGTTCGCCCGGCGGGCGGGCTACCGGCGGATCATGCTGTGGACCAGGGACGTCCTCGTCAGCGCCCGCCGGATCTACCAGGCGGCCGGTTTCGAACTCGTCGAGCGGCACCCGGGCGAGGAGTCCGGCAAGCCCGTCACCGAGGAGATCTGGGCCCGCGACCTCTGACTGGTCCTGAGGCACGGCATACGAAGTCGTCACCTCGCCCTGTCCCCTTGACCTGAGGCAGTCTCACGGCACCGAGGCATTCGCTTCTTCGGTCGCGGGCCGTCAGCGGCTGTTGGCCAACCGGCGAGGGAAGATTCCCTCTCGTCTCCGCTGTTGGGCCCTTCGCCGTACTCTGAGCCGTGAACGGGCCTCCTACCTGCCGGGCGTCCAAGCAGTGGCCGGTAGGAGGCCCGGCGCCCTACCGGGCGCCTTAGTGATCGCGAAGCCAGATGATCCAGACCACCCAGGTGATGAACCTGGCGGCCGCGAGGATCAGGCGGGCCTTCTGACAGCGATCACTGTCACGACGGGCCGGCTCCATGCCGTTACGTCCCTTCTCCGCCGGGCCATCCGGCGGCGCCGGCCGTACGCCCCGAGGGGAAGCGGACCAGCGGGTTGTCCTCACGCGGGGCGTGGGGCTCAGGCGTCTGGCGCGATATTTCCGCTTCAGCCGATAGGGATTAGGGGTTATGCTCCGTTCAGCGAGCGTGCGGCCACTCCCACCAGCGAGGCGACATGCGGTTCCACTGGTTCCTCCCCACGGCGGGTGACGGGCACTACGTCCGCCCCGCGACCACCACCGTCGCGGCCGGGCCGACGGCGCCCCGGATCCCCACGCTCGACTACCTCACACAGGTGGCCAGGGCGGCCGAGTCCGCCGGGTTCGACGCGGCGCTCACCCCGGTGGGCTCCGGCTGCCCCGACCCGCTTGTCGTCTGCACAGCCGTCGCCGCGAGGACCGAGCGGCTGCGCCTCCTGGTCGCCTTCCGGCCGGGGTTCACGCTCCCGACGCTGCTGGCGCAGCAGGCCCGGACCTTCCAGGAGATCAGCGGCGGCCGGATGCTGCTCAACGTGGTGACCGGCGGCGACTCCCAGGAGCAGCGGGCCTACGGCGACTTCCTCGATCACGACGAGCGCTACGCCCGGACCGCCGAGTACCTCCACGTGCTGCGTAAGACGTGGGAGGGCGAGCCGTTCGACTTCGAGGGCGTCTACCACCGGATCGAGGGCGGCGGCCTGGCGACGCCGCTCGCCAACCCGCCGGAGATCTACTTCGGCGGCGCCTCCCCCGCCGCCGAGCGGGTCGCGGCCGAGCACGCCGACGTCTATCTGATGTGGGGAGAGCCCCCGGCGATGATCGCCGAGCGGCTCGGCCGGATGCGCGAGGCGACCGCCGAGACCGGGCGCGCCCTGCGGTACGGCATCCGCCTCCACATCATCGCCCGCGACACCTCGGAGGAGGCGTGGGCGCACGCCAGACGGCTGCTCAGCGGGATGGACCCGGAGCGGATCGCCGCCGCCCAGGCCAGGTTCGCCCGGATGGACTCGGTGGGCCAGCGCCGCATGGCCGGCCTGCACGGCGGGTCGGCCGGCAGCCTGGAGGTCTCCCCGAACCTCTGGGCGGGCGTCGGGCTGGTCCGCGAGGGGGCCGGGACGGCGCTCGTCGGCAGCTACGACGAGGTGGCCGAGAGGATCAGGGAGTACGCCGCGCTCGGCCTCGACGAGTTCATCGTCTCCGGCTGGCCGCATCTCGAAGAGGCCCTGCGCGTGGGCGACTTCGTCCTCCCCCGCCTCGCGGGCGCCTCCGCCGCGGCATGAGCACCGGCACCACCCCCGGCCGATCGGGGCGGGGCCTGGCGGGCCGGGCTGGGGCGGGCGGCGTCGCTGCGGCTTGTCCGGCCCGGCTCGCGTGCCGGGTCATCCTCTGAAGGGGCCGCTGACCTCGTACGTGATGCCCGCGCCGGTTGAGCCTCCGCCGCCCGGGTTCGCGCTGCCGCGTGGGTTCGCGCTGCCGGCTTGGTGGGCACCGCGCTGGGACGAGAAGTAGAGCCTGCCGCCGTCGGGCGAGAACGCCGGGCCCGTGATTCGCGACCCCTCATGCCCTTCGACATGCCCTTCGACGCGGAGGAAGGGGGAGACCACGCCGTCGCGGGCGATGACGTTGATCTCCATGACGCCGTCGTCCTCCGCGACGAACAGGCCTCCCCGGGTGGTCATGACGCCGTTGCCGGGTTCGTACGGCCGGGCCTCGCCGTCATGGTCGTACGGCTGGGCTCCGCCGTCATAGAGGACCGTGACGCGCTCGTTCACCGCGTCGTAGGCGTACACCCGGCCGTCGCCCCTGGTCGTGAAGTAGCAGAACCCGTCGGCGTAGTGGCAATCCTGAGCGCCGTCGAAGCGCCGGGCGCCCTGGACCTGCTCTCTGGCCGGTACGGACATCGCGCTGGGGTTCCTCACCGGCTTCCAGATCGCGGCCTGCTCGCCGGTCGTTCCAGCCAGGGCTTCCAGAGTGCCAGTGGTCAGGTCGCCCCAGTCTTCCGGACGGAACCGGTACAAACAGCCGTCCGGCTCGTCCTCGACGAGGTAGACGACCCCCCTGTCGGGGTCGATCGCGACCCCTCCGTGCCTGAACCGCCCCATCGGGAGGCGCGGCAGCCCGGCGCGGTAGCCGTACGGATCGCACTCGAAGACCCGGCCGAGAGGGGTGGCCTCGCACGACAGCCAGGTGTGCCACGGGGTCGCCGCGCCCGCGCGGTTATGGTCGGTCCCGGACAGGATCCGGTATCCGCCGCCCACCGTCCCGTCCGGCTCGAACCGCACGGCCGACACGCCTCCGAGCAACGGGACATCGGAGTTGGACACGTAGATCCAGCCGTCGCCGTCAGGGAAGCACGCTCCCCCGCCGGGGGCGGCGTGCCAGGTCACGCCGCCGACCCGCTCACCGGACCGGCCGACGATCCGGCAGGAGAAGCCCTCAGGGAGCGCGACGCCGTTGCCGTCCGCCGCCCGCAACGGGCCGAAGGGACCGCGTTCCGGCGGTCGCGCGGGCTGCGTCCGGGTCGCGGACTCCGCCTGCGGCGGCACCACGCGGGCCAACCGCCAGAGCGAGCCCGACAGTGGGGCGAGAGCTCCGGACCGGACGGACGTACGGCCCACCATGACCGCCTCCTCGACCTACGCCTATGGACATGCGTTATGGACCTGCGTTATGGACCTGCGTTATGGACCCGCGCTTACTTGCCTGCTGAACGCCCTCGTTCACCGGTGTCCCGTTCCCCGGCTCACCGTTCGCTACCGCGCCCGTGGGACGTCGACTGAGACATCCACCCGCCGCCGGAACCCCGGCCCAGTCGATCGGAACGAGATGAACAGGCAGGCGAGCCACGTCTTTCCTGCGGCCAAACTTTCCACGAAGCATGGCCGGTCATGACACCGGCCGCTGACCGTACGGCGCCTCGGCGCATGTTGACAGTGTCATTGTGACAGTGTCACTATGTGGGCATGAGCGAGACCTGGACCATCGGCGAGCTGGCGGAGCGGGCGGCGGCCCTGCTCGGCTCCGAGCCGCGCGTGAACGGCCGGGTTCGAGAGGTCCCCAATGAGCGGCTGATCAGGTGGTATACGACGATCGGCCTGGTTGACCCGCCGCTGACCCGGCGCGGAAGGGTGGCTCTCTACGGGCGTCGTCATCTGCTCCAGCTCCTGGCGATCAAGCGTCGCCAGGCGGACGGACTCTCGATCGCCGCCATCCAGACCGAGCTCGCCGGAGCCACCGACAGCATGCTCCAACGGGCGGCCGGCCTTTCAGCCATGGCCCCCGACGCGGCCGTGCCGGCCGATGCCGACATGCCGAAAAACACGCCCGTCGGGAGCACCCCTTTCGGGACGGTCACACCGGACAGCCCTTCCGAGCAGGAAGGCACCGCCACGCGGAAGGCCGAAGTCGCGCGGGGCAGGGCCGTCATGCCCGACGGCCACACCACTCAGGCCGACGGCGTGGCCCCAGCCAGTCGTCAGCGCTTCTGGACACGGCCCGCTCCCCCAGCCGCGCCGGTGCCCGCACCGGAATCCATGGCGGAGGGCGCCTTCGCGACCACGAGAGAAGCCGCGTCCGTGGGTACAGCCACGGGAGAGCCGCTGCCCGTGGCGACCGTGGCGGCAGCCGACACTGGGCTGCCTACTGACGTCGTGTACGGGGTCCGGCTGGCGCCGGGGGTGACGGTAATGCTCGATCTCGCCGGCCGTACGCCGACCGCCGATGACATAGCCGCGCTCCGGCGAGCTTCTGAACCGCTCCTCGCCACGCTGGCCGGGCTCCACCTCACGCGAGACAGCAAGACTCCCCGGACCCGGGGCAACACACGCTCCGACCACGCTGAAGGGATGACGCCATGACCGTTCCCATCACGCCTTTGCGGCCGGAGGAGTGCCGGCCCCTGCCGGACGCCGGCCTGGGGGCACTCGAGACCGAGAAGGGCAACCTGCCACTGGAAAGCGTCGATGTCACGGCGCGCGTGACCGGGCTCGTGGCCGGAGTCGAGGTGGTCCAGGGCTTCCGGAACCCGTTCGACGTGTCGCTGGAGGCCACGTACGTCTTTCCGCTCCCGCCCAGAGCAGCGGTCACCGCCTTCCGGATGGAGGCCGACGATCGGGTCATCGAGGGGGTGCTCAAGGAGCGCGGGCAGGCGCGCGCCGACTACGACCGTGCCCTCGCGGAGGGCAGGCGAGCCGCGATCGCAGAGGAGGACCGGCCCGACGTCTTCACCATCCGCGTCGGCAACATCGTGCCCGGCGAGCACGTCAAGGTACGGCTCACGCTGAGCCAGCCGCTCCCGTACGAGGACGGCGCGGCCGAGTTCCGGTTCCCGCTGGTGGTGGCACCGCGCTACATCCCGGGCGCACCGCTCCCCGACTCCCCGGCGGGTGACGGCGTGGCGCCGGACACCGACGCGGTGCCCGACGCCTCCCGGATCACCCCGCCGGTGCTGCTTCCCGGATTCCCCAATCCGGTACGGCTCTCGCTGGCGACGACGATCGACCCGGCGGGGCTCGACCTCCGCGAGATCCGCTCCAGCCTCCACGAGGTCTCCCGCGAGGGGGACACGATCAGCGTCCGGCCCGGCGAGCGCCTCGATCGCGACTTCATCCTCCGGTTGGCCTTCGACGCCTCCACCGCGCTGGCCCTGCTCCCCGACGCCGAGACTCCCGGAAAGCAGACTCAAGGGAGCGGGACGCCCGGCGTCGGCGTGAGCGACAGCCGCCAGGCACAAACCCAGGAGAGCGGAAGCCGCGAACGCTCCAAGGCGCCGTCGCGGCAGTCGTCCCAGCGGCCAGCAGGCGGCTCAGGGGAGGGCTCCCAAGATGACCCTGAGGGGACCTTCACACTGACCGTGGTGCCGCCTTCCGACGCGGCGGCCGACGTCCACCCGCGTGACGTGGTGCTGCTCCTCGACCGCTCGGGCAGCATGACCGGATGGAAGATGGTGGCCGCCAGGCGGGCGGCGGCCCGGATCGTCGACACTCTGACCGAGCGCGACCGGTTCGCGGTCCTGTCGTTCGACTCGGTCATCGAGCGGGCCTTCCCCGGCGGGCTGGTGGAGGCCACCGACCGCAACCGCTACAGGGCGGTGGAGCACCTGGCCCGGCTGGAGGCCCGTGGCGGCACGGAGATCCTCGCCCCGATGGAGGAAGGGCTCCGTCTGCTGGGCGAAGCCGCGCCACGGAACCACGGCGCCGGCACGGGCACCACTCCACCGGTGGCCACCACGGCCGGCTCGACCGGCTCGGACGGCAGGCCGGCGGGTGACTCTCCGACAGACCGCGTCCTCGTGCTCGTCACGGACGGGCAGGTGGGCAACGAGGACCAGATCCTGGAGCGGACCGGGGCTCGACTCGGCGGCATCCGGGTGCACACGGTCGGCATCGACCAGGCCGTCAACGCGGGGTTCCTCGGCAGGCTGGCCCTTCTCGGCTCAGGCCGGTGCGAGCTGGTCGAGTCGGAGGACCGTCTCGATGTGGCGATGGAGCACATCCACCGGAGGATCGGTTCGCCTCTCGTCACCGACATCGCGTTGAAGGCCGAGGGCCTCGACATCGTCGCCGACACCGTGACCCACGTCGGTTCGCTCTATCCAGGCGTCCCGCTGACCGTCTCCGGACGCTACCGGGGCCGTCCATCGGGAGCGATGACCGTACGAGGTCTGACCCCCGACGGCCGGCCGTGGGAGACACGGGTGAGCGGCCAGGAGGTTACCGGCACCGCGGCGCGGGCCGTATGGGCGCGGGCACACCTGCGGCGGCTGGAGGATCGGTACGCCATCGGCGACCGTTCGCTGGAGCAGGAGATCGTCGTCACGTCGCTCAAGTTCGGCGTGCTGTGCCGGTTCACCGCGTTCGTGGCCGTCGACTCCCGCGTGGTCGCCGACGGCGGCCCCGGGCATCACGTCATCCAGCCCGTCGAGATGCCGGGCGGCTGGGAGATGCCGGTGGCCATGCCGATGATGGCTGCGGCACCCATGGCCAAGATGGCGGCGTTCACCACCACGACCAGTGCCGAGTGGACGACGGACGAGGCCGTCGCGATGGGCGGCGCCTCACCGTCCGCTCCCCCGGCGCCCATGGCGCCCGGCCAGGCGCGGGTGCCGTACGCGGCGGCCCCAGCTGCCGCGCCCGGCTCCATGGGACGGGTGACGGGCGGGCGCGGCTTCTCCGTGGGAGCGCGCATGCCGCACCCCGGGCGCGACAGGGCTCCGGCGACGGACCTCGACGGTGTCCGCCCGCTGCTGTCGGAGGAGCTGGTCCGGCTGCGGGAGGCCGAGTCGCTGCCGGAGCTCGGCAGGCGGCGCTACCTGGCCGACCTTGCCAGCCGTCTCCGGGTGATCGACCAGATGATCGGCGGCCACGCCGAGCTCACCGCGCTCGCGGTCGAGCTGGAGACGGCCGAGAGGGCCGCCACGGGCCTCGACGCCCTGTGGCGACGTGCCATCGACGCGCTGACAGCACTCATCAGCGGCTCCGAAGCGAGCTCCGAAGAGAGCTCCGAAGAGAGCTCCGAATCGAAGCCAAAGAGCCGCCGGGCCTTCTGGAAGCGCGCCTGACGACCGCGGCGTTACAACCAACGACCCGAGTGCCCGGCGTGGCAGCGCCCGGCCCTCGGGTCGTTCATTGGGGTGTTCGATCAGTGAGTCCGTCGATCACTTGGGTTCGGGGAGGCGGATGACATCGGACGGGGGTGTGGGTTTGGGACGCCGCGGCTCCCTCACCCCTCCCGTGTCGGGCCGATCGTCACGTCCTCCTGCGAGGACACGAGAACGGCGGCGCAGCATACGGTTGATGAGCCCTTTAAGCCCCATGTGCGAAGAACGCATAAGGTTGTTGGATGAGTTCCCTGGTTCTGGACGGCGGTCTGGCGACGCATCTGGAAGCGCTCGGCTGCGACCTCAGTGATGAGCTGTGGTCCGCGAAGCTGCTGGTGGAGGATCCCGGCGTCATCCGCCAGGCTCATCACGACTACTTCGCCGCCGGCGCGGACGTCGCGACCACCGCGAGCTACCAGGCCAGCATCCCGGGGTTCGTACGGCGGGGCCTCACGCCCGGCGAGGCCCGCGACCTCATCCAGTTGTCGGTGACGCTGGCCAGGCAGGCCAGGGACGCCGCGGGTCACGGCCTGGTCGCCGCCAGCGTCGGACCGTACGGCGCGTACCTGGCCAACGGCGCCGAGTACACGGGCGACTACGACCTGGACGAAGACGGCCTGGTCGACTGGCATCGAGACCGTTTCGAGCTCCTGGCCTCGGCCGGGGCCGACCTGCTGGCCTGCGAGACCATCCCGTCACTCGACGAGGCGCGGGCCCTCGCGACGCTGCTGCGGGAGACGCCGTCGGCGCGGGCGTGGGTCACGTTCTCCTGCCGCGACGGCGAGCACGTCAGCGACGGGACGCCGTTCAAGGAGTGCGCCGCCGTCTTCGCGGACCTCCCCCAGGTGATCGCCGTGGGCGTGAACTGCACGGCGCCGACGTTCGTCCCCGGCCTCATCGGCAACGGCGCGACCATCGTCTATCCCAACTCGGGCGAGACCTGGGACGCGGCCAACCAGCGCTGGCTCGGCCTGACCGACCCCGTCGAGTACGGCGAGGCCGCCGCGCGGTGGCGGGCCATGGGCGCCGAGCACATCGGCGGATGCTGCCGCACCACCCCCGACCACATCCGCGAGATCCGTTCCCACCTCGGCGAGAACCCGAAGTAGCCCCCTGCCGAAACGACCAAGCGACCGCGCTCCCCGTGCCGCCTCGCCCCACCGCGCGTTTCCGGCTGCGGGTGGCCCGGAAGGCGTCGGCCCGGTGGACGGCTTCCCGCGCGGACAGCCCCAGCCGCGCCACAGGCTCGCGCCGCGCTCAGCCGGCGACGGGCACGGGCTCGTCGGCTCGGGTGCCCAGGGGGATCTCCTTGAGGAAGAACGCCACCACGAACGCGAGGGCCACGAAGGGAAGGCTCGCGAGGAACACGTCGTCGATCGCGTTGGTGAAGGCGACCAGCACGTGCTCCTTGACCGGGGGCGGCAACTGCTGGATCGCCTGGACGTTGTTGGGGTTGACCCTTCCGGAGGGCGGCCGCCCGCCGAACTCCACGGCGAGGTAATGATGGAGCCGGCTCGTCAGCACGGCGCCCATGATCGCGGTGCCGATGGCGGCGCCCATCATGCGGAAGAACGACGTCGAGCTGGTGGCCGTGCCCATGTCGGCCCGGTCCACGGCGTTCTGGACGGCGGTCACGACGGTCTGCATGGTGAAGCCGAGGCCCGCGCCGAACAGGTAGGCGTAGATCGCGACCTGCCAGTACGGAGTGTCCACCTTGATGGTCGACAGCAGCCAGAGGGCGACCAGGAGGATGGCCGCGCCGACGATCGGGAAGATCTTGTAGCGGCCGGTCCGGGAGATGAGCTGCCCGGAGCTGACCGCCGTGGAGAAGATGCCGGCGACGGCGGGCAGGAGAGCGAGCCCCGACTGCGTCGGCGACATGCCCTGGACCGCCTGGAGGTAGACCGGCAGGAAGATCATGCCGCCGAACATCGCCAGGCCGGCGAGGAAGGTGAAGCCGTTTCCGACGCTGAAGATGGCGTTGCGGAACAGCCGCATGGGCAGGATCGGCTCCGGGGCCCGCAGCTCGACCAGCACGAAGAGCGCCGCCAGCGATACGAACCCGGCGAGCAGCGCGAGGGCGCCCGGCGCCGTCCAGCCGAGCTCGTTGCCCGCCCAGTCGAGGTAGAGCAGGAGGCAGGACACCCCGGCCACGATCAGCGCGGCGCCCAGGTAGTCGATCCGGTGGGGCCGCCGGACCACCGGGATCCTCAGCGCGACCGACGTCACGACGAGCGAGATCAGGCCGATCGGGAGGTTGATCCAGAAGATCCACCGCCAGCCGGGGCCGTCGGTGAAGAAGCCGCCGAGCAGCGGCCCGGCGACGCTGGACACACCCCACACCGCGCCGAAGTATCCCTGGTAGCGGCCCCGCTCCCGGGGCGGGATGACGTCGCCGATGATGCTGAAGGCGAGGGCCATGAGCCCGCCGCCGCCCAGACCTTGGACGGCCCGGAACGCGATGAGCTGGCCGATGTCCTGGCTCAGCCCGGCCAGACAGGAGCCCACGAGGAAGATCCCGATGGCCGCCTGGAAGATGATCCGCCTGCCGTACAGGTCGGAGATCTTCCCCCAGAGCGGGGTGGCCGCGGTCGAGGTCAGCAGATAGGCCGTCACGACCCACGACAGCTTGTCGAGGCCGCCCAGCTCACTCACGATGCGCGGGAGCGCGGTGCCGACGATGCTCTGGTCGAGGGCGGCGAGCAGCATGCCGGCCGCGACTCCCGAAAGCACGATGAGGATCTGGCGGTGGGGAAGGTATCCGGAGGTGACTTCCGGCTCCTCGCGGACGCTCATGTGCGCTCCGTTCTGAGTGCGAGCGGGATCAAGGCCACGCTACTCCCCACGACCGACGTTTCCGGGCCTCTCCGCCGCCTCAGGAGGCTTCGCGGGCGGCCCGGACCATCTCGACCTTCGCGCTCGCGGCATACTTGTCCACGTATTCCTGGCCGGACAGCTCCATCAGGGCGTACATGATCTCGTCGGTGACCGCACGGAGAACGAGCCGGTCGTTCTCCATGCCGTAGTAGCGGGAGAAGTCGAGGGGCTTGCCGTACTTCACTCCGGGCCGGATGCCGAAGCGGGGGAACGGCCGGCCGGGGGGCATCATCTCGAACGTGTCGATCATCGCCCAGGGGACGACGGGAGCGCGGGACTCCAGGGCGAGCCGGGCCACACCCGTCTTGCCCTTGTACAGCCGGCCGTCAGGAGAGCGGGTGCCCTCCGGGTAGATGCCGAGGACCTGGTCGTCCCGCAGGATGCGCAGGCCGGTGCGGAGGGCCGCCTCGCTGGCCTTGCCTCCGGAGCGGTCGATCGGAACGGTCCCGACCCCGGAGAAGAACGCCCGGCTGAACATGCCCTTGAGGCCGCGGCCGGTGAAGTACTCCGCCTTGCCGAGCGAGATCACCTTGCGGGGCAGGAACAGCGCTCCGAAGAAGTGGTCGGCGAACGACAGGTGGTTGCCGGCCAGGATGACCGGTCCCTCCTTCGGCACGTTGTCCACGCCCTCGGCCCACGGGCGGAACACGAAGTGGAGGAACGGCCAAAGGACCGCCTTAACCACCCAGTAGAACACTCAGGCACCCCCTCCGTCGGACGTGCAGTCATCTTCGCACGCGCCGCCCTCTCGCACTAACGACGACTTACGTGGGACTATCGGGCGAAATAATTGCGGACTTCGGCCTCGTGACGCGGAGGTTTCCCATGCCATTGCTGCCCGGCGCGGAGCCGTACCATCATGACGGCGGCGAGGTCGGCGTCCTGCTGTGCCACGGGTTCACCGGGTCGCCGCAGTCGATTCGCCCGTGGGGCGAGCACCTGGCGCGGGCCGGGCTCACGGTTTCGCTCCCCCGGCTACCTGGCCACGGCACGACGTGGCAGGAGATGAACCGGACCCGGTGGGAGGACTGGTACGCCGAGCTGGACAAGGCCTTCGCGGACCTGCGCGGGCGATGCTCGGACGTCTTCGTCATGGGCCTTTCCATGGGCGGCTGCATGGCCCTGCGCATCGCCGAGATCCACGGCGAGGGTGTGCGGGGGGTCGTCGTGGTCAACCCGTCCGTGGTGAACGACGCGCCCCTGCTGCGGCTCGCGCCGGTGCTGAAATGGGTGCTGCCCTCGGTTCCCGGCGTGGCGGACGACATCAAGAAGGGGGGCGAGCACGAGCTCGGCTATTCGCGGACCCCGGTCCGGGCGGCCGCCACCCTGCCCAAGCTCTGGAAGCTGGTGCAGGACGACATCGGCAAGATCACCCAGCCCGTGCTGGCCTTCCACAGCCGCGACGACCACGTCGTCAAGCCGGCCAGCGTGGCCTTCCTCAGAGCGCGGATGGGCGACAACCTCGAAGTCAGGGAACTGCTGGACAGCTACCACGTCGCGACCCTCGACAACGACGCGCCCCTGATCTTCGATGGGAGCCTCGAGTTCATCCGCTCCCATGCCTCTGTACCCTTGACGAAGGACTTGTGACCTGGGATCGAAGTGACGCCGCAAAGTGACGAGGACGAGGTCTGGCGTCAGATCGTCGCCTCCTTCAACGAGAAAGCCGAGGACTCCTCGGCCGATCAGCCATGGCCTGACCGGGAGAACGTGCCGGACGAGCGGGGCGAGGACAGCGAGGAGGACGGAGACGGGACAGGCGAGGATCAGGACCTCCATCGCGAGGACGGCGACGACGGGCAGGACGAGGGCCACTACGTGCCGCCGCCTCCCCCGCCGCTCCCCCGGGGCGACGCGGTCAGCAGAGCCTCCTGGCTGGCCCTGTTCGGCGGCCCCGCCTACCTGTTACTCGCGGCCCTGCTGAGGTGGCCGATGGACGGCTGGATCGTCTTCGCCGCCGTGGCCGCGTTCATCGGCGGATTCGTGGCGCTGGTCGTCCGCATGGGCGACGGCCCGCCCGCCGACTCCGGCTGGGACGACGGCGCGGTCATCTGACGCCTGCCGCGCTCACTGGGGCGAGGACGGCGGTCCGAAACGCTCGACCAGGTCGCCGTAGTGGTCGGCCGCGTCGATCGCGTGGCCCACCGCGACGGTGAGGCCCGAGACGTGGGTGACGGCCTGCAGCCGGACTGTCCTGTCCTCCAAGGACGCCTGCCCGCGCAGCGTGGTCCACCGGGATCCGTCGTACCGGAGCAGGAAGCCCTCGGCCGGCCGCTGAGGGTCGAATCCCGACACCCAGAAGGTGCCGTCCCCGTCGCCGGTCACGCCGTACAGCTCGGCCTGGTGCTCCGGCGGGTCCTCCCTGGTCCAGCGCTTGCCGTCCCACGACAGCACGAGCGGCACGATCCTGTCGTCCTTGCCGTTCCCGCCGCCGCTCTCGTAGACGCCGCCGACGGCGATCGCGCGCTTGCGACTCTCCACGTAGACGTCCCGGAGAAAGCCGTCCTTGATGTCCGGGATGTGTGCGGACTTCCATCCACCCCTGGTCAGCCGCATGATCACCGGCTCGGTGCCGGAGTCGCCGACCGCCCATCCGTCGGACTTGCCGGTGACCGCCACGCCGTACAGCGCGCCGTCGGGTCCCCGGGAGGTGGTCCAGGTGGTGCCCTTGGTGGCGCCACTGCTCGCCACCATGAACGCCCGGCCGTCGCGGCTCCCCACGGCGACCACTCTGCCGGTGGACGCCGCCACGCCGCCGAGCCAGTCGCCCGAGCGGAACTGCGGCACGCTGACCCTGTCGAACCCGTCTTCCGAGCCCTTCGCGACGTACGGCAGGCCGTCGTGGCCGTCGCCGACGACCCAGATCTCCTGGGCGGAGGAGGCGGCGACGGAGCGCAGATGGCCCGCTCCGGTGGTGTCGCCGCGGATGCTCACCTCGGTCCACGACGTGCCGTCCCAGTGGGTGATCACCCCGCGGTTCTGCCAGAAGTCCCAGACGTTCTGCTGCCCGACCGCCCAGATGTCCTTGGCCGAGAGCCCGGCGACGTCGGAGAGCGAGGCGTCCGCCTGAAGCTTGGCGGACGAGGCCCCCTGGGGGACCTCCTGGGCGGCCACCGTGCGTTCCGCCTTCGGACGGCCGGGGTCGGCGTTCGCCGGCGATCTCAGGCCGGCTTCCGGGACTGCTCCCCGAACTGCTTCCTGAACTGCTTCCGGGACTGCTTTAGGGACGGGCCCCGGAACTGCTGCGTGCGCGTGCGCCACCGATGTGACGCGCAGGAAGTGGCCGGCCAGCAGGCCGGCGAGCAGCACACACAACGGGACCGCACGCCATGTCGAGCGGCGGGTCATGGAACTGATCGTACGGGGGCGGGCGGGCGCTTCGGGCGAGAGGTCACGATTCCGAACCCGAAGCGATGCGCGGGCGCGACCGGACGAGGTGGCCGGGACCGATGTCGGCGACCACGGGCAGATGGTCGCTGGCCCTCCGGAGGTCCTCGGCGGCGGCCTGCGCGCCGCCGCACGTCAGCACGGCGAGCCCCGCCTCCGCGAAGATGGCGTCGATCCGCCTGGCGGGGTCGGCGGCCGTGAACGTGCCGCCCTCACGCGGGTCCGCCGGGTCCGCCGGGGACGCCCCGGACGCCCCGGACGCCCCGGACGCCCCGGATGACGCGGATGACGCGGATGACGCGGCGTGGCAGCTGAAGCAGTCGGTGAACCGGCCGGCCAGGTAGCGCCAGGTCGGGTCGCCGGGCTGCTCGTTGACGTCTCCGGCCAGTACGGCTCTCGCCCCGAACGTCCGCGCCGTCCGCTCGAGAATCGGCACGATCTGGGTGGCGTGCCGCAGCCGCGCGCCGGGGAGCAGATCGAGGTGCGCGGAGCACACGGCGTACCGCACGCCGTCCTTCTCCACGACGGCCAGGGCGACCGCCCGCCACTCCAGCCCGGGAAACCATCGCAGCCGGACGCCGCGGCCGTGCAGCACGCGGACGCCCGGACCGGCGAAGACGGCCACGCCGCCGACCCGGCCGCCCGCCGCGACCGTCATCCCGGTGTCGCGGGCGAGCCGTCGCCGCTTCGCCCGCCAGCCCGAGAAGCGGGGGACCTCCTGGAGGCAGAGCACGTCCGGCCGCATCGAGCGGATGACGCGGACGAGCGCCGCGCGATCGTCCCGCAGCCCCCGTACGTTGTACGTCGCGACCCTCAGCATTCGGTCCTCAGCCCCGCACCTCAGTCCGCCGGTACCGCGGTCCGCGAAACCGGCACGCCGCCCTCTCTGGCCGCCGCCATCAAGTCCATCACCTCGGCGTCGGGACCCTCCGGACAGGTGAGGCCGGTCACCGGGGACGGGGCGGGTCAGCGGAGGCGGGCCAGGTCGGCGGCCCCGACCAGGCCGGCCGAGGGGCCGAGCTCGGCCACCCGGATCTCGGCGAGGGGACGGTGGCCGCGGCCGGTCAGCCGTTCGGCGTAGCCCTCCCTCACCTTGTCCACGAACAGGTCTGCGGCACCGGAGACGCCCCCGCCGATGATGAACCGGCCGGGGTCGAGGATCGCGGCGAGGTCGGCGAGCCCCTGGGCGAGCCAGCCGGCGATCGCGTCGAACGCTTCCAGGGCGGCGGCGTCGCCGTGCCTGGCCGCCTCCGTCACGTGCTCGCCCTTGATCTCATCGACGGACCCGGCGAGCCTCAGCATGTGGGTGGCGGACGACGGGTCGGCCTCGGCGTTCTTCCTGGTCTCGAGGAGCAGCGCGCTTCCGCTGGCGTACTTCTCCCAGCAGCCGCGGTTGCCGCAGCCGCAGGGACGGCCGTCCGGCACGGCCTGCACGTGGCCGAGCTCGGCGCCCATCCCCCACCGGCCCCGGTAGAGCTCGCCGCCGAGCACGATGCCGCCGCCGATGCCGGTGCCGACGGTCACGCACACCACGTGGCTCTCGCCCCGCCCGGCGCCGAAGCGGTACTCCCCCCAGGCCATGGCGTTGGCGTCGTTCTCGACCACTACGGGCAGGCTGACGAGCTCGCTGACCTTCTTGCGCAGCGGCTCCTCACGCCAGGCCAGGTTGGGCGCGAACCGGATGATCGACCTGGTCTCGTCCACGAACCCGGCGGCGCCCACGCCGACCGCCTCCACCTGGTGCCGGGCGGCCAGCTCAGTCACCGCGTCGGCGACGGTCTCGGCCACCTTCTCGGGGTTGTCCGCGGGAGTGTGGCGCAGGCTCCGCTCGATGACCCGCCCGTCGTCGTCCACGACTCCCGAAGCGATCTTCGTGCCGCCTACGTCCACGCCGATGGTCAGCGCCATGGTGTCTTCCTCCCGCCCCGGGTCCGCGGGCCGCGAGCCCGATCGGAAAGCCGATTCAAAAGCCGATCAGGAAAAGCCGATCAAAGCAGATCAAAGGTAGGTCAAATCAGCCGAGATCGATGTGCTCCACTCGGGGCTCCCGCGGCGGCCGGGACGTGGCCGATCCCGTCGACACGCGCTGCAGGGCGTCGAACGCCTGCCGCATCGCGGCGAACAGCTCGCCACCGGCGGCCACGAGGTGGTCGGCGATGTCGCCCCCGGCCTCCTTGCGCGCGGCGATGGCCCGGCAGACCGGGCAGGCGCGGCAGATGTACTCGTCGTCGTGGCCGCCGGCCACCGCGTCACTCCAGACGTCGTCGGTACGGCTCGCGCCGCCGCCTCCGCCGAAGGCGCCGCCGATCCTGCCGCCCACGGCAGTGCCGAGCCCGCTCACGCCGCCCTTGACCAGGCCCTTGCCGAACTCGCGGCCCACGCGCTGCTGCAGCGCGTCGAGCAGCTTCAGCGCCTCTTCCGCCGCCGAGCCGAGCTGGTCCTGCCTCCTGCCGGAACCCCCTGACCCGCCTGCCCGGGTGGTCCCGCTGGTGGTGCTGTTGCCCGTGTCGTTGCCCGTGTCGTTACTATCTGTCATTTCGCCCCTCCTGCTTCGAACCGTACCCGGAGGCGGCCGTCGCGGAGCGCCGCGGAGGAGATCGTCCTCCGGGCGAGGGACGAGGGCAGGGCGATCACCCGGCGGTAGGGGGCGGCGGTCACGATCAGCTCGTCGCCCTTGCGGGCCAGGTCGACGTCGTCCCGGTCGGCGAGCGGCAGGGCCAGCGACAGCTCGTCGGCCGTGATCCGCATCGGAGGCTCGACGGAGGGACGGGCGAAGGGGTCGGTCGTGCCGTACAGCTCCTCGGCGACCTCGGCGAGGGCCGCTGGGCCGACGGGCTCGGCGGGCAGGTAGGGCACGGTGAGGACCGGCAGGGGCGCGAACGACTCGTGGACCTCGGTCAGGTGCTTCGCCTGGGCCTCGACCCACGCCCGCCGCCACTCGTCGGCGCCCTCGGCCGGGAACACCCGGTTGGCGATCACCGCGTCGACGCGGTAGCCGTACAGACTGAGGGAGGTGAGCGTGCGGCGGGCCTCGGCCACGACGACCGCCTCCGGGGTCAGCACGAGGCGGACCGAGGCGTCGTCGCCGGTGAGGAGCTCGCGGATCTCCAGCAGGCCCTGGTGCAGCCGCTCCCCCGCCGAGATGACCTCCCCTTCGGGGACGGTGACCTTGGCGACGTGCCGGATCACGGGCGAGACCGCCTTGAGCACCCGGCGCCCGATCGGGAGCAGCCGGTTGACGTGCCAGTCGAGCGCTTCGGGGAGGGCGAGGAGCCTCAGAGTCTCGGCGGTGGGCGCGCAGTCGACCACGATGACGTCCCACCTGCCGGTGCGCGCCTGCTCGCGCAGCTCCAGCAGGGCGATGATCTCCTCGGCCCCGGGGAGGACCGTGATCTCCTCGGAGGTGATCTCGTCGAGGCCCAGCTCGCTGAAGACGTTCCTCGCGTATTTCTGCAGCTCGCCCCAGTGCCGTTCGAGGGACCGCTGGGTGTCGACCTGCTGGAGGTAGAGGCCGGGCGCCGCCTCGACGGGCACCTCGGAGGGCCGCACGCCGAGGGCGTCGGCCAGCGAGTGCGCCGTGTCAGTCGAGACGACGAGCGTCTTGAGGCACCGCTTCGCGGCGAGCGTGGCGGTCGCGGCGGCCACGGTCGTCTTGCCGACTCCCCCCTTTCCCGTGAAAAGGAGGATTCTCATCGTCCCTCGACGCGGCGCTTGAGCCCCTTGAGCGCGGTGTCGATGATGACCTTCTCCGCCTTGCGCTTGATCATGCCGATCATGGGGACCTTGAGGTCCACGGCCAGCTCGTATGTCACCTCGGTGCCACTGCCCACATCGGTCAGCCGGTAACTTCCGGTCAGGCCGGACACCATCTTCCCGGTCTCGGCGATGTGCCAGCCGACCGCCGCGTCGTCGTCCCAGTCGTATGCCAGGACGTAGTCGTCGCTGATCACGCCCGCGTCGAGCACGAAGCGGACGCGGGACGCCCGGCCGTCCTCGCCGGTCTCCTGGACCTCTACCGCCTTCACCTGGCCGGCCCATTCGGGGTAGGCGGGGAAGTCGGCGATCACGGCCATGATTGTCGACCGGTCTGCGCCGATCGTGATGCTCGACGTGGTGCGATCAGCCATGGGCTAACCGTACTTCACCATTCCAGGGCGAAAGGCGTGCCACGGCCGCGGAAGTGGCCGACATTGATGCACTCGGTACGGCCGATGCGGGTTCTGCCGGCCAGGGGCTGGTGGACGTGGCCGAACAGGGCATAACGCGGCTGCGTCCTTCTGATGGCCTCCAGCGTCGCCTCGCTCCCCCGTTCGAAGCGCCGCGCCACCACGTCGTACAGCAACTCGGGGATCGCGGGCGGGATGTGACAGCACAACACGTCCACCTCGCCGACCGCCTCGACCTTCCGCGCGTACTCCTCTTCGTCGATCTCGTACGGCGTGCGGTACGGCGTGCGCAGGCCGCCGCCCACGAAGCCGAAGGTCAGGCCGCCGATCTCGGCCGTGGTCCCGTCGAGGACCTGGTGGCCGGGCCGGGCGTAGTCCTTCCAGAAGTGCGGCAGGTCCACGTTGCCGTAGGTGAGGTAGGCGGGGGTCGGCATGGCCGCGAAGATCTGCTCGTACTGCCGGCGGACGGCGGTCTCGATGTGCGCGCGGGGGTCGCCGCCGAGCGTGGCCCACAGCTCGGCCGACATCGCGCGGGCCTCGTCGAAGCGGCCGGCCGTGCGCAGGCCGATGAACGCGCCGGCCTTCTCGGCGCCGAAGAGTTCGGCGAAGATCCCCTGGGAGTGGTCGGCGTAGTCGACGAAGAGGATCAGGTCGCCGAGGCACACCAGCGCGTCGGCGCCGTCGCCGGCCCGGGCGAGGGCGTCCACCCGGCCGTGGACATCGCTGACGACATGGATCCGCATGGCGGACATCGTAATACCGGCCAGTCGGACAACAACCAAGCGCTTGCGCGACAAAGCGGTTCGGAGCGGGACCGGGCGGGGAGACTGGTAGCGTGCGAAGGGCCCGGATAACGCCTGGGTGACGGACCCTACCCACGCGTAACTTCGCGCGGTAGCGTCCTGTGAGACCTGCAGAGTGACGTTCGCGAATGCGGCTCCGAGTCACGCGGGCCAGTAAGGCTCGCCCGGTGCTCGTGGAGACCGTAGAAGCGTGCACAAAGGAGTGACCGTGCGCGAGTTCAGCGTTCCCGTGCTGGTGGACGTTCCGCCGTCCGCCAACTGCACCGACGTGGTGTTCCAGCGCGGTGTGGACGAGCCGGCCGCCGTGGTGATCCGCCGCAAGGAGGGCGACGCGCCCGGCGCGCCGTGGACGCCGATCACCGCCGCCGAGTTCCGCGACCGGGTGGCGGCCGTGGCCAAGGGCCTCATCGCCGCCGGAGTCGAGCCCGGCGACCGGGTGGCGCTGATGTCGCGCACGCGTTACGAGTGGACCGTCATCGACTACGCCATCTGGGCCGCGGGCGGCGTCGGCGTGCCGATCTACGAGACCTCCTCCGCCGATCAGGTGAAGTGGATCCTGTCCGACAGCGGCGCCAAGGGCGTGTTCGTCGAGCTGGAGTCCCATGAGAAGACGGTCCGCGACGCCATGCCGGACCTCACGCTGGTGTGGCGCATCGAGGGCGGCGGGCTCGACGAGTTGGCCGCTCTCGGGGCGGACGTGAGCAACGACACGCTGGCCGAGCGCAGGTCGGCCAGGGGCGGCCGCGACCTCGCCACGATCATCTACACGTCGGGGACCACGGGCATGCCCAAGGGCTGCCGGCTCACCCACGACAACCTGCTGTTCACCGCCCGCAACGTCGCCCACGGCCCGCTCGAGCTGCTGTTCGACGTGGACGGCCGGGCGGCGCTGCTGTTCCTGCCGCTCGCGCACAGCTTCGCCAGGCTCATCGAGATCGTCCTCATCGAGACGGGCACGGTCCTGGCGCACACCCCGAACATGAAGAACGTCGCCCCCGATTTGCAGGCGTTCAAGCCGACGTTCCTGCTCGGCGTGCCGCGCGTGTTCGAGAAGGTCTACAACGCCGCCGAGCAGAAGGCGACAGCCGACGGCAAGGGCAAGATCTTCCACGCCGCCGCCGACGCGGCCATCGAGTGGAGCAAGGCCGAGAGCAACGGCGGCGCGGGGCTCAAGGTCCGGCTCAGGCACGCGCTGTTCGACAAGCTCGTGTACGGCAAGCTGCGCGCGGCGACGGGCGGCGCGCTGAGCGCGGCCGTGTCGGGAGGCTCGGCCCTGGGCGAACGGCTCGGCCACTTCTTCCGCGGCGTCGGCATCGAGGTCTTCGAGGGCTGGGGGCTCACCGAGACGAGCGCGCCCTCGACGGTCAACATTCCGGGAGCCAA
Organism: Planotetraspora sp. GP83; assembly: GCF_041262585.1. Lineage (NCBI taxonomy): Bacteria > Bacillati > Actinomycetota > Actinomycetes > Streptosporangiales > Streptosporangiaceae > Planotetraspora > Planotetraspora sp. GP83. The sequence continues at coordinate 361,927 of NZ_JBGCBZ010000003.1, forward strand.
CAAGATCGGCACGGTCGGCAAGCCGTTCCCCGGGGTCGGCATCCGGATCGCCGAGGACGGCGAGATCCTGGTCCGGGGCCGTCACATCTTCGACGGCTACTGGAACAACGAGCGCGCCACCAAGGAGGCCATCGACCCGGAGGGCTGGTTCCACACGGGCGACGTCGGCACGCTCGACGACGACGGCTACCTGCGCATCACCGGCCGCAAGAAGGAGATCCTCGTTACGGCGGGCGGCAAGAACGTCGCGCCGGCGCCGCTGGAGGACGCCATCCGCGCGCACCGCCTGATCAGCCAGGTCATGGTGGTCGGCGACGACCGGCCGTTCATCGGGGCGCTCATCACGCTCGACCCCGAGGCGCTGGAGCAGTGGAAGGCGGCCAACGGCAAGCCGGAGGTCTCCGTGACCGACCCGGCGATCGTCGCCGAGGTGCAGAGCGCCGTCGACGTCGCCAACCGGATGGTCTCCCACGCCGAGCAGATCAAGAAGTTCGTGATCCTCGACACCGACCTGACCGAGGAGACCGGCCACCTCACGCCGTCGCTCAAGGTCAAGCGCAACCTCGTGATACGCGACTTCGCCGAGCAGATCGACGAGCTGTACGGCTCGTAGAGAACCGCCCGGCGACCAGCCCGCCTCGGGAAACGGGACGTCCCCGAGCTGCCCGGGAGATCCTGCATGATCACGGGGGCGGGGGATTAGACCTCGTCCATCTCCGCCTGGGTGCGGAGCCAGTCCTCGACCGCCGTGACGTGGATGGCCGCGGCGGTCCTGGCGCTCTCCGGGTCGCGCTCGGCCAGCGCCCGGTAGATGCGGTCGTGCTCCTGGAAGGTGCGCTCGAAGACGCCCTCCACCCGGTAGCCGCGCCACACCCTCGCCCGGAAGGTGCGGCTGGACAGGCCGTCGAGGATCGCGGACAGCACCGGGTTGGCCGCGGCCTCGACGATGAGCCGGTGGAACTCCAGGTCGTGGCCGACGATCTCCTCGGCGGAGCCGCCCTGCTCCATCGCCGTCATCTCGGCGCGGAGCAGGGCGAGGATCTCGTCGTCGATCCGCGCCGCGGCGGTGGCCGTCGCGGCGGGCTCCAGGATCTTACGGACCTGCACCAGGTGGAGCAGGGTGTCGCCGCGGGAGATCTCCGCGACGACCCCGAACGTGTCCAGCAGGTCGCGGGGCTCCAATGAGGTCACGTAGACCCCCGCGCCGTGCCTGGCCTCCAGGACGCCGAGCACGGTCAGCGCCCTGATGGCCTCTCGCATGGAGCTCCGCGACAGCCCGAGGTCGGCGGCGAACTCCCGTTCCGTCGGCAACCGCTGGCCGGGGACCAGCAGGCCGTCGGAGATCATGTCCTTGATGCGCTGCATCGCCCGCTCGGTGACCGTGGTCCGCGCGCCCGAGGACTCGGGCTCCTCCCTGAGTGGCCGCTTCACGCCGCGTTCTTCCCTTGGCTCGCTAGTGGTCCTACCAATTCTGCCAGTATCGGAAAAGGCAGACACCACTACTGGATCCTATCGAGAATTGGTCGGAGGAGCTTCGCGTCCGTTACTCATTCATTACTCAGGGGACGAGCCAGCCGAGGACAGGCGTCGACTCCAGGTAGACGATGACGCACAGCCCGAGCAGGAGCAGCGCGCTCCAGCCGACCACCCGGCGGAACATCTCCCCTTCCTTACCGACGATGCCCACGGCGGCCGCGCCGATGGCCAGGCTCTGCGGAGAGATCATCTTCGCCATGACGCCACCGGAACTGTTGGCCGCGCCGAACAGGACGGGTGACTCGCCCAGCTTGCCCGCCGCCGTGGTCTGCAGCACGCCGAACAGCGCGTTCGATCCCGCGTCCGTGCCGGTGATCGCCACGCCGAACCAGCCCACAACCGGGGACAGGAAGGCGAAGAACGCGCCGGCCCCGGCGAGGAACAGGCCCAGCGTCTGGATCTGGCCGGAGTACTGCATGACGAAGGCCAGGGCGAACACGGCCAGGATCGTCACGATGGCCCAGCCGAACTGGCGCAGCGTCTCGCCGTACGTCTTGATCGCCGTGCCGACGCCGATGCGCAGGACCAGGAAGGTGAGGATGCCGGAGAGGAAGAGCAGCGTGCCGGGGGCGGACGCCCAGTTGAGCACGTACTCCACCTTGACGGGCTTGCCGGCCGGGTTCGCGATGTCCGCCCCGGGCCACAGGAACTTGTAGGTCCGCCAGCCCTCGCCCAGCCAGGTCTTGAGCGGCTCGATCACGGAGAGGGCGAACAGGACGATGATGATGGCGTACGGCGCGAAGGCCAGGATCCGGTCCGCCGTGGTGTCACCGGCCGGGCTGCCGTGCTTGCGCACGAAGGCGGGGTCGTCGACGGAACCGCCGGCGATGGTCGGGACGGGCAGCACCCGCTCGCTCGGCCGCCAAAGCTTGCCGAAGATGATGAGCACGACGGCCGACACGAGCGAGGCGGCGATGTCGGTCAGCCGGTAGTCGAAGGCGCTGGAGACGAAGATCTGGGTGGCGCCGAAGCTCAGGCCGGCGACCAGGGCGGCGGGCCACGCCTGGCGCAGGCCGCGGCGGCCGTCCGCGATGAAGAGCAGGATGAAGGGCACGAAGATCGCGATGAACGCGGTCTGGCGGCCCGCCATGGCGCCGAACGGGTCGGGAGCCGACTCGGTGACCGCCCCGAGGATCGTGATCGGGTTGCCCATGCCGCCGAAGGCGACGGGGGCCGTGTTGGCGACGAGCGCGAGAGCGGCCGCCTTGAGCGGGTCGAAGCCCACCGCGATGAGCATGATCGCGCAAATCGCGATGGGCGACCCGCCGCCCGCGAGGGCCTCGATCAGCGCACCGAAGCAGAAGGCGATGACGATCGCCTGGATCCGCTGGTCGTCGCTGATCCCGGAAAAGGCCCGCTGGAGGACGGCGAAGTGGCCGCTCTTGACGGTGAGGTTGTAGATCCAGATCGCGTTGAAGGTGATCCACAGGATCAGCAGGACCGAGCGGGCCGCGCCGAACAGCCCCGCGTCGAGGGCCTGCCCCACCGGCATCTTGTAGGCCGCCACCGCGACCACCAGGCCCACCGCGAGCGCGGCGAGGCCGGCCCAGTGCGCCTTCCACTTGAGGACCCCGAGGAGCACCAGCACCGTCGCCAGGGGCAGGGCGGCCAGCAGGGCGGACAGGAGGAGTGATCCCGTCGGATTGAAGTTCTGTTGAAACACCGTGCCTCCAGCGCGAAAGCGGCATAGGAAGGCTCGCCCGGCCTGCGCCCCTGATCCGACAGGCCGTGCAGCCATGTTCTATGTAGCAGAACGTTGTCCCGGACTGCGGACCGAAGGTACAACGGGAGAGGACACCTGTCGAGAGGTCGGAGGCGAGGGAATGCCCTAAGTCACACCTCGATATCGGCTGCCGTGAAGAGCGCCCGCCCATCTTGACATGTGACGCAGCTCATAGGTAAGCAGTGGTCAAACCAATTAGCTCCAACACGCAGCACACTCCGGGGGTAAGCGGTTACAACACCCGAAGTGGTCTGATGAGTAGGGGTCGTCAACTCGTCGGCACGGTCAGGACCGGCGAGGAAGGTGGCAGTATGAAGAAGATCCTTACGCTAGGTGCGGCCCTCACGCTCGCCGCCGGCTTGAGCGCCTGCTCGGTCGGGGATAACAACGGCGGAAGCACCAGCCAGCCCAGTGGCTCAGCAGCGGCGGCGAAGAAGGAGATCACCTTCCTCGTCTTCGAGACGGATAACCTCACCCCCCAGTTCTGGGACGACAACATCAAAAGGGTGAGCGAGAAGGTCGGGGTGACGGTCAAGAAGATCGTGGCCCCGGGTGACCGCACGGCCTACGCGAAGCAGCTGCTCGCCTCCGGTCAGTTCCCCGACGTGCAGATCGGCCTGCAGGACCTCCCCTCCTTCGACGGGAGCGGCAACCTCGCGGAGTTCTCCGACGAGGACCTGAAGGACTTCCTCTGCCCCAAGTGCAGCGCCATCAAGGGCAGGACGGTCCAGCTACCGGCGAACACGCAGACATGGCAGGTCTTCTACCGCAAGAGCCTGTTCGAGAAGGCCGGCATCACCGCGCCGCCGAAGACCTACGCCGAGCTGCTGGCCGACGCCGAGAAGCTCAAGGGCAAGGGCGTCCAGCCGTTCGTCATCGGCGGCAACCCGTCGTGGGGCTCCTCGCTCCCCTGGACCGGCGAGCTGACCACCGACCTCTACGCCGCCAACCCGGACTGGATGCACCAGCGCCGTGACGGCAAGACCAAGTTCGACTCGCCCGAGTTCCTCAAGGCCACGAAGAAGTTCGCCGACCTCGCCGCCAAGGGCTACCTGAACAAGAAGGACATCGGCCAGAGCTACGACGCGTCGCAGGCCGCCTTCCTGGACGGCAAGGGCGCGATGTACCCGATGGGAAGCTGGTTCGCCGCCGCGAGCGACGCCTCCAAGGTGAAGGACGACATCGGCATCTTCGCCTGGCCTGCCGACGACGGCTCCTTCCACCTGCCCTCGTTCACGGGCGGCGGGCTGACGGTCAACGCCAAGTCGCCGAACGCGGACATCGCCAAGAAGTTCGCCGTGGCCTGGCAGACGGACAAGGACTACCTGGACACCTCGGCCGTGGCCGACGCCCTGTTCCCCGCGATCAAGGGCTACACGCTCCCGGCCAAGGACGGCACCGTCTTCAAGGCGGTGTACGACCTGTACCGCCAGGCCGTGGACCAGAACGCGACCGTCCCCTCCTTCGGATGGGAGCAGGGTGACGACGGCATGATCGCCGGTATGCCCGACAAGTGGAACCTGTCCGCCCAGGACATCATCACCGGAAAGAAGACGCCCGAAGAGGTCCTCAAGTATCTCGACACCGAGTGGGACAAGTCCTCCTGATCCCCCGAGCCGCTGGCCGAGGCGCGCGATGCCGCCTCGGCCAGCGGCCTTGGCAGGTCCGGGGGCGATCCCCCCGGCCAGGACGGCCCTCCCGCTCCTAACGCAAGGGACTGAATCCTCATGGTCTCCGACGTCGCCGCACGGCCTCGGAAGCCCCCGGTCGGCAGCCGGACGCGCCATCGGCCAACCCGCCGAATCTGGCCTCGCGTCTGGCACTTCCTGAGCTTCGGCGCACCCGGGGTGCTCATCTACGTCTGTTTCGTGCTCGTCCCCATCGTGGTGAGCTTCGGCTACAGCCTGACCAACTACAACCCGTTCAACCCGCCGACCAAGTTCGTCGGCCTGCGCAACTACCAGCTGATGCTCCAGGACGACACGTTCCTGACGTCATTGAAGATCACCACGATTCTGACCGCCATCGTGGTCATCGTGCCCAACGTCGTCGGCCTGGGAATCGCCGTGCTGCTCGACCGGAACGGCTGGCTGTACAACGCGCTGCGCAGCGTCTTCTTCACCCCCATGGTGCTCAGCTCCGTGGTGATCAGCGTGATCTGGACGCGCATGCTGCAGGACGACGGCCCCATCAACGACGCGCTGCGGGCGATCGGGGTGCACGATCCGCCCGGCTGGCTGTCGGACCCGGACATCGCCCTCTACTCGCTGGCCACGGTGCTGTGCTGGCAGATGCTCGGCTTCTGCGTGGTCATCTACCTGGCCGGCCTGTCCGGCGTGCCGAAGGAGCTGATGGAGGCGGCCGCCATCGACGGCGCGGGGCCGGTCCGGCGGTTCTGGCAGGTCACGTGGCCCATGCTGGCTCCCGCGCTGACCGTCAACACGGTCGTCCTGCTGATCTCCGCGTTCAAGATCTTCGACCATGTCCAGGTCATCACCCAGGGCGGCCCGGGCACCGGCTCGACGGCGACCATCGCGTTCCTCGCGATCCAGACCGCGTTCGTGGACAACCACCAGGGATACGCCTCCGCCGAGGCGATCGCGATGCTCGTGGTGATCGCTCTGCTCACGACCATCTCGCTCGCGGTGCTGCGCAGAAGGGAGGTCAACCTGTGAGGACCGGCAATCTCCCGTGGCTGCGGCCCCTCGTCGGCCTGGCCGTCGGGGCGTTCTTCTTCGTGCCGCTCTATCTGGGCATCATCAACACGTTCAAGGAACCGGACCAGATCCGCACGCGGCCTCTCGCGCTTCCCGAGCCGTTCACGCTGCGCAACATCACCACGCTGCTGTCGCGCCCGGACAACCTCTACTGGGCGAGCGTGACCAACAGCATCCTGGTCACCGGGCTGTCGATCATCGTCCTCACGATCCTGTCCGCGACGCTGGGCCACTACCTCGCCCGGACGTCGAGCCTGTGGGGCCGCCTGCTGATGCTGCTCCTGCTGTGCGGCCTGATGATCCCTCCCCAGGTGATCCTCGCGCCGGTGACCTACGTCCTGCGGGCCGTCGGGTTGATGAGCACGCTGCCCGGCCTGGTGCTGTTCAACGTCGGCTACTACGTGCCGTTCGGCGTCTTCGTCTTCACGGGGTTCATGCGGTCGGTGCCCGTGGACCTGGAGGAGGCCGCCGCGATCGACGGCGCGAGCCGCGGGCAGATCTTCTGGCGCATCGTGTTCCCGTTGCTCCGCCCCGCCACCGCGAGCGTGCTCATCTTCCTCGGCGTGTGGATCTGGAACGACTTCATCGACCCGCTGATCATCCTGGGGCCGAGCCAGGGCACCACGATCACGACGGGCATCTTCCGGTCGGTGGGAGTCTGGCGCACCGACTACGGCACGATCTTCTCGCTCATGTTCATGGGCACGATCCCCGTGCTCGCCTTCTACCTGTTCCTGCAGAAGCACTTCGTCAAGGGCCTCACCGGTGGAGCCACCAAGGGCTGACCCTGCCCACCCTGCGCGTGATCATGCACAGGTTCCCACACACAGCCCCTGACCTGTACGGATCACACGCGTGATCATGCACGACCCGCCTCGGAGGCCGTGCATGATCACGCGCGCGGTTTATCGACGTCACGAGCCACGCGGAGGAAGCCGTGCATGATCGCGTGTGGGGTTGGCGGACGTCAGGAGTGGTGCGCCGGAAGGTGTGCATGATCACGCCGGGGGGTGGGGGGTGGGGTGCTTCGCTACTCGCCCTCGACGGTGATGAGCTCGCCGACCTGCTCTCCCAGTGCCCGCTGGGCCGGCTCGTCGAGCCCCGCGTCCGTGATGAGGACGTCGGCCTCGTCCAGGTGCGCGATCGTGCTGATCCCGATAGTTCCCCACTTGGTATGGTCGGCGAGCACCACGAGCCGCCTGGCGGCCCCGACGAGGGCCCTGTCGGTCTCGGCCTCCATGAGGTTCGGCGTGGTGAACCCCGCGTGCGTGCTCATGCCGTGCACCCCGAGCAGCAGGATGTCGACGTTGAGCAGCCGGATCGCGGCCACGGCCACCGGGCCGACCAGTGCGTCGGACGGCGTGCGGATGCCGCCGGTCAGCACGACGGTCTGGTCCTTCCGCCCCGAGCGGTAGAAGACCTCGGCCACCCGCACCGAGTTGGTCACCACCGTGAGGCCCGGCGTGTCGATGAGGTGGTGGGCCAGGGTCCAGGTGGTGGTGCCCGCCGACAGGGCGACGGCCGTACCGGGACCGACCATGGCGGCCGCGCACCGGGCGATGGCCTCCTTCTCGGCGCGCTGCTGGACCGACTTCGCCGCGAATCCGGGCTCCTCTGTGGACCCCGAGCTCATGGCCGTCGCCCCGCCGTGCACCTTGGCGACGAGACCGCGCTCCGCCAGGACTTCCAGGTCACGCCGGATCGTCATGTCGGAGACGCCGAACTCGCGGACGAGGTCGCCCACCCGCACCGCGCCGTTGGCGCGAACCAGGTCCAGGATCGCCTGCTGCCGCTGAGGGGCCAGCATCCCGCCTCCTTGGAAGTCGCAGGAAGTCGCATCAAGGTCGCATCCAACACGTTCGCACGCATGATGACACAGCACCCATCGGGATCCCAGCCCTCTTGTGTTGAAAACCGTCGAAATGGAGTTGTGACCATGAGCGGTCTTGCGGGAATGTGGCGGAATATGGTCCCTTCTGCATTAGGAAACGTTCTTTACATTCGGGGTCGCTGAGAGGAGCGGGTTGCCATGAACCTGGCACCTGGAAGGCTCGCTGCGATGGCGGTTCTGCTCACCCTCGGTCTCGCTGCCTGCTCGTCGGGCAAGGAGGAGACCCAGGCGACGCAGAGCAAGCCCGCGGCGCAGGGCAAGATATCCATCGCCTACCTGCAGAAGCAGGGAGACCAGGAATACTTCGTCGGCGAGGCCCAGGGCGCCGCCGACAAGGCCAAGGAGCTCGGCGTCGACCTCAAGGTCGTGAACCTGGGCGAGGACACCAACAAGGCGGTCAGCGAGACCCAGGCGGCGCTCGGCCAGAAGGTCGGCGGCATCATCATCGTGGTCCCGGCGCCGGCGGTGGGCCCGCAGATCGTGCAGCTGGCCAAGGAGGCGAGCACCCCGCTGCTCACCTCCGACGACCAGGTCTGCGTCGACGGCCCCGACCCGTCGAAGTGCACCAAGGACAAGCTCGTGCCGCGCGTCGGCTTCAGCGGGACGCAGATGGGCGAGCAGGTCGGCCAGCGAGCCGGCGAGGAGTTCAAGAAGGCCGGCTGGAAGCCCGAGGACACGGCGATCATCACCGCCTGGCAGCAGGACGTGACGGTCTGCACCGACCGCGTCAAGGCCGCCGTCCCGGCGTTCGAGCAGGCCGCCGGCGTCTCGGGCGTCAAGGTCATCGAGGTCGGCACCGACAACACGCCGTCGGGCGCGCAGGACAAGGTCGCGGCGACCGTCCAGGGCAACAGCGGTGTCAAGCACTGGGTGATCGTCGGCTGCAACGACGAGAACGTCAGCGGCGGCGTGACCGCGATGCAGAACGCCGGCATCAAGCCCGACAACATCATCGGAGTCGGTCTCGGCGCCTACCTCGCCTGCAAGGACTGGAACAGCGGCAAGCCGACCGGCATGAAGGCCGCCCTGTTCATCAACGGCTACGAGGTCGGCAAGCTGGCCGTGCAGACGATGTACGACAACATCAAGAACGGCACCGCGATGCCCCCCGAGGCGTTCGCCCCCACCAAGATGGTCGACGCCTCGAACTGGCAGGCCGAGGGCGTGAAGTGCAGCGCCTGACCTGACCCTGTGGTGGTGAGGGAAAGCCGTACGGCTTGCGCGGGGAGAACCCCTCGCGCAAGCCGTACACCAATGTGAGAAGGGGCCGATGACAGAGCCAGCCGACGCCGCGGCCGGGAAGGAACAGGGGGCCGACCCGATGGCCGGCGAAAGGGACCATCGCCCGGATGCCGAGCCGGGGGCACGACCGGACGCCGGGTTACGGGCCGAGGGGATCTCCAAGCGCTTCGCCGGGGTCCGGGCGCTCCGCGACGTGACGCTCGACTTCCCCGCCGGCCAGGTGACCGCCCTGATGGGCGAGAACGGCGCGGGGAAGTCCACGCTCATCAAGATCATCAATGGTGACTACATCCCCGACGAGGGCCGGATCACCCTCGACGGCGAGCCCGTGAATCTCCACACGCCCGCCGACGCCCGCCGCCTCGGCATCCGGGTGATCGCCCAGGAGCCGGAGATCATCCCGCACGTGTCGGTCGCGGAGAACGTCTACGCCGGGTCGCTGCCCCACCGTTCCGGCCTGCTCACCCGGCGGGTCCTCGACCGTACGGCCCTGCGCGAGCGGATGCGCGACGACCTCGTGCGGCTCGGCTTCGAGCGCGCGCTGGACCCGGACGCGCTGGGGTCGTCGCTGACGGCAGCCCAGCGGCAGCTCGTGGAGATCCTCCGGGCCATGACGACCGACGCCAAGGTCATCGCCTTCGACGAGCCGACCTCCTCCCTCGGCGAGCACGAGGTGGACGCGCTGTTCGGGCTGATCAGGCGGCTGCGCGAGCAGGGGCTCGCCATCGTCTACGTCTCCCACCGGCTCCAGGAGATCTTCCGGCTCGCCGACCGCATCGCCGTCCTCCGCGACGGCGCGCTGGTGGGCGTGCGGCCCGTGGCGGAGACCGACGAGGGCGAGCTGGTCCGGATGATGGTCGGCCGCGACCTGTCGGCCATGTTCGCCCGCGAGCAGGCCGCGACCGACGAGGTCGTGCTCGACGTGCGCGGCGTGACCACCGACGACGTCCGCGACATCAGCCTCCAGGTGCGGGCGGGCGAGGTCGTCGCGCTCGCCGGGCTGGTCGGCGCCGGGCGGTCCGAGCTGGCGGGCGCCCTGGTGGGCGACCTGCCGATCCGCGACGGCCAGGTGCTCGTCGAGGGCAGGCAGCTCCGCCTCCGCCAGCCGCAGGACGCGGTCCGGGCCGGCATCGGCTACGCGCCGGAGGAGCGCAAGGCGCAGGCCCTCTTCCTGTCCCGGAGCGTGCGTGACAACACGACGCTGGCCGTGCTCGACCGGCTCCGCCGCTTCCGGTTCGTACGGCGAAGCGAGGAGCGCCGCGTCGCCCAGGAGTACGTCGAGCGGCTCCGCGTGCGCACGCCGTCCATCGAGCACGAGGTCCGCAAGCTGTCGGGCGGAAACCAGCAGAAGGTCGTGCTGGCCCGGTGGCTGGCGCGGCGGCCCAAGGTGCTGATCCTCGACGAGCCGACCCGCGGCATCGACGTCGGCGCCAAGGCCGAGATCTACCACATCATCGCCGACCTGGCCCGCACGGGCGTGGCGATCCTCGTCATCTCGTCCGAGCTGCCCGAGGTGCTGGGCCTCGCGGACCGGATCGTGGTGATGCAGAACGGGCGGGTCACCGGAGAGCTGACGCGGGAGACGGCCTCGGAGGAGGCGGTCCTCGCCCTCGCCATGGTCGACGACCTCGCGACGGTTCCCGAAGCGGCAATTTCTCCAACTGGGACGACTACAGGTTTGACGAATTCTGGAGGAGCGCAGTGACCACCACCTCCGTGCAAGCGGGATCCGACGAGCAGACCCCGGAGGCCCGCCGCCGCTGGGGCGACGTGATCGGCGCCGTCGGGGCGCAGAACCTGATCCTCGTGCTGGCGATCGTGCTGGTCGTGGTGGTCTTCGGCGTGATCAACCCCGGCTACCTGGCCTGGGCCAACATCCGGGTGATCGCCGACGCCGTCACCATCGCCGGGCTGCTGGCCGTCGTCCAGACCGTGGTCATCATCTGCGGGGCGCTGGACATCTCGGTCGGCTCGGCCACCGGCGTCGCGTCGGTCGTGAGCGCGATGGCGTTCACCGCGACGCAGAACGCGCTGGCCAGCATGGGCCTGGCGATCGTCGTGGGGCTCGTCCTCGGGCTCGTCAACGGCGTCATCATCGTCTACGGCCGCGTCAACCCGGTCATCGCGACCCTGGCGACGCTGGCGGCCTACCGCGGGTTCGCCCAGCTCCTGTCCAACGGGGCGGCCATGGGCTTCGTACTCGGCGACGACCTGTGGATCTTCATCTCCCGAGGCTCCCTGCTCGGCCTGCCGACGCTGATGTGGATCCTCGCAGCCGTGGCGCTCGCCATCCACCTCCTGCTGAAGTACACCGACATCGGCCGGAACATCTACGCCATCGGCGGCAACGACACCGCCGCCCGCCTCGCCGGAATCAACATCAACAAGTACCTCATCGCGGTCTACGCGCTGGCCGGGGTCGTGTCCGCGATCGCGGGCATCATCCTCACGGCGCGGACCGGCTTCGGCCACCCCACCTCGGGCAGCTCGGGCCTGGAGCTGAAGGCCATCACCGCCGCCGCGCTGGGCGGCTGCGCGCTCGCCGGAGGCAAGGGCGGCGTCGGCGGCACGCTGCTCGCGATGGTCCTGCTCGGCGCCCTGGAGAACGGCCTGACCCTGAACAACATCAGCACCTTCTGGCAGAACGTCGCCCAGGGGGCGCTGCTCGTCATCGCGGTCGTCATCCAGCAGCGGCGGAGCGGAGAGCGCGCCGTCGGCCTTCCCACCTGATCACCCGCGCCTGATTCCCTGAGGAGGGATCGTGTACGAACAGATCGAGGTCCGCACCGTCGACCCGGCCAGGGCTCGGGTCTACGAGCACGGCTGGCAGTCGTGGGGCCCCTCGACGGACTACCCCGTGACCGGCTCCGGCCTGCGCCCGGTCAAGCCGGTGACGCAGACCATGAGCTACCGGCCCGGCAAGCCCGGCCCGGAGCGAGGCTTCCAGGGCGAGGGCCTGCTCGCCGTCGAACTCGGCGACGGCTCCACGGTGGTGTACGGCTGCGCCGACGGCATCACGAGCGTCGCCTCCATCCGGGCGGAGCTGTCCGGCGACCGGCTGACCGTCAGCGCCGACGGGCCGGTGGACGTCCAGACTCACGCCGGGCCGATGTACCAGGCCCTGGCCGCCTGGGCGGACGGCTTCGCCGTACGGGCGGGGAACGGGCCGATCCGGCCCGGGCCCACGGCGTGGTGCTCCTGGTACCACTACTTCGAGAACGTCACCGAAGCCGACATCGACGAGAACCTGCGGGCGATCACCGACGCGGAGCTGCCCGTCGACGTGCTGCAGATCGACGACGGCTGGGAGGCCGAGATCGGCGACTGGCTCGACCTGTCCGACCGGTTCGCCTCACTGGAGGCGCTGACCAAGCGGATCAAGGAGGCGGGCCTGCGCGCCGGGATCTGGGTCGCGCCGTTCCTCGCCGGGTCGCACAGCGCCCTCGTCCGCGACCACCCCGAATGGCTGATCGGCCACACCGCCGGGGAGCCCGCCGACGCGGGGCACAACTGGGACCAGGACCTCTCCGCACTCGACGCCACCCACCCGGGGGCCGCGGCCTACCTGCGCGACACGTTCGGCATGCTCCGTGAGGCCGGTTTCGACTACTTCAAGATCGACTTTCTCTACGCGGGGGCGCTTGACGGGCCGCGGCACTCGGGAGCCGGCCCGCTCGACGCGTACCGCGAGGGGCTGCGGGTGATCAGGGAGGCCATCGGGCCGGAGTCGTACCTGCTGGGATGCGGCGCGCCCATCCTGCCCAGCGTCGGCCTGTTCGACGCGATGCGGGTCTCCGCCGACACCGCCCCGAAGTACGAGCCGTGGTACGGCGACCCCGCCCTGCCGGGCCAGCTCGGCGCGGCGCTGTCCACCATCGGCCGGGCCTGGCAGCACGGCCGGTTCTGGGTCAACGACCCGGACTGCCTGATCGTGCGCCCGGAGGTCGAGCGCCGGGAGGACTGGGCCGACGTGATCGAGCGCTACGGCGGCCTGCGGGTCTCGTCCGACCGGATCGCCTCCCTCGACGACTGGGGCATGGAGACCACGCGACGGCTGCTCAGCGACGTTCCGCCGCCGACCCCGTTCCCGTAGTCCCAGTTGTGTCCGTAGCCCCAGTCGTTCCCGTAGTCCCAGTCGTTCCCGTTGCCGTGAGGAGGCGGGCGAACCGGGCGGCGACCCGGTCCCAGCCCCACTCCTCCTCGATCCAGGCCCGGCCCCGCTCCCCCATCGCGCGGGCGCGGGCCGGATCGGCCAGCAACTCGGCCAGCGCGCGGGCGATCTCGGCGGGCGACGTGCCGCCAACCACCAGGCCCGTCTCCCCGTGCCGTACGGCGTCGGGGGCGCCCCCGGAGGAGCCCGCCACGACAGGCAGGCCGGTGGCCGACGCCTCCAGATAGACGATGCCGAGCCCCTCGACGTCCAGCCCGGCCAGCCTGGTGCGGCACGGCATCGCGAACACGTCCCCCGCGTCGTAGTAGGCGGGCAGGGCGGTCCACGGCACCGAGCCGGTGAACACGACCGACTCCCTCACGCCGTGCCGTGCGGCCGCCCGTTCGAGCGCCTGGCGGGACGGGCCGCCGCCGACCAGCAGCAGCGCCGCGCCGGGGACGTGCCGGAGCACCGCCGGCCAGGCGCGGACCAGCATGTCCTGGCCCTTGCGGGGCACCAGCCGGGAGACGCAGACGACGACCGGCCGCCCCTCCAGGCCCAGCGACTTGCGGATGCCGTCACCGCCCGCCCCCGGGTGGAAGACCGAGGTGTCCACGCCGGGCGCCAGCCGTACGAGCTTGGACTCGGGGATCACCGGCGCGAGCCTGCGGCGCGTGTAGCCGCCGAGGTAGGTCACCACGTCGGCCCCCTCGCCGATGCGGCGGAGCAGGTCGCGGGCGAGCGGGAGCCGCGCCCAGGACGCCTCGTGCCCGTGGGTCAGCATCACGACGCGGCTGGGGCCGGCGGCCCGTACGGCCGGCGCGAGCAGGCCCAGCGGGGCCGCCGCGCCGAAGACCACGGTGTCGCAGTTTCCCGCCAGCGCCGCCGCCGTCCGGGCGACCCGCCGTGTGGGCAGCATGAGCGTGCCGGGATGCCTGACCACCTCGTACGGCTGCCGCGCGTCGAAGGCGTCGCACCCCGCCCACCGGGGGGCGTAGACCGTCACGGACTCCGGCGGCCGCCGCGAGGCCAGCCCATGGACGAACGCCTGGATCCCCCCGGCCCGAGGCGGAAAGTCATTGGTGACGATCAGCGTCCTCCCCATCCCCGCACCCCTTCCCCGTGATCATGCACGCATTCCCGTTTCCGGTCCGCGACCGGCCCATCCCCCGCGCGTGATCATGCACGGATTCCCCGGCGTCCCGCACCACCAGGGCCATTCGCTCGCGTGATCATGCGAAGACAAGGTCGCAATCCGCATGGTGGCAGCTCCACGCGGTGGCCGTTCCGCTTTCGCGGGATAGCGGGGAGTCCGTGCATGATCACGCATGAAGGATCGGCTGGTCACGGACCGGATGCGGGAATCCGTGCATGATCACGGGGAAGGGGGGCGGTGGGGATGCCCAGCTGCTCGGGAAGGGATGCCAGCCAGTCCCGGGTCAGCTCCGCCTGGGTCATGCCCAGCGTCTCCCGCAGGGCTGGGGCGATCCCCGCCCGGTCTTCCTGCCGGCCCGTGTCGTGGTGGCGCAGGGTGTCTTGGTAGCGCAGGGTGTCTTGGTAGCGCAGGGCGGCGCGGTAGAGCTCCACCAGCTTCCGCTCGCCGAAGCGCCCGGCGATGTACCGGCAGGCCAGCCACGCCTCCTCGTACGCCTGTGCCAGCCGTGCCGACCCGGCCCGGAAATCCGCGCGCTCCGGCAGCTCGCGCGGCGCGGAGCCGGCCCGCACCTCGGCGGCGAGCTCGGCGGCGACGGTCCGCGCCGGAAGCCCGCTGCCGAGGTAGCCCACGTAGTCGGCGAAGCCCTCCACGAGCCACGCGGGCAAGTCGCCGGTGAGCGCCGCTCCGGTGGCGACGTGGACCAGCTCGTGGGTGAGCACGACCTGGCGGCCGGTCCGGGTCAGCCGGGCGAACCCGTCCGGCTCGATGATGACCCGGCCCACCCCGGCGAGCGCCGCCAGGCCCTCCACTCGCGCGGGCGCGGCCAGCGCCGCCGCCTGCTCCGCCGTCCCGGGCACGAGGACCACCGCGTCCACCGGGCCCCAGACCCGGGCGACCGTACGGCTCGCGCGGTCGGCCAGCACGGACAGATCGGCGACCAGGCGACGGGGTCCTCCCACGACGATCGTGTGCTCTCCCCTGGCGACGGACGCCTGGGCCCACATCCCGGGGTGCTCCCGGATGATCGCCCGCGCCTCCGGCAGCAGCCGATCGGGCGGCCCGGCCCCGGTGAGCGCGCACAGCAGCCCGCACAACAACCCGCACAGCGGCGCAGCCGCCGCCCCCCGGCCGAGAGCACGCATGCCGAGCATCGTATTGACATCCGCCTCCGCCGGAAGGCGGGGCTCGGGTCGCGCGTCACCGCTCGGCTCCCGGCGGAAAATCAGTGGCGGCGGCCGTTCCGCCGGGAGTTGACTAGGAGCGATCTTCAAAGGAGCCTTAATGATCGTTATCTCGGCCGCGTCCGGCGCGCTCGGCCGCCTGGTCGTCGACCGCCTGCGCACCAGGGGCGACGTGGTCGCCGCCGTCCGCGACCCCGCCCGCGCCCCCGAAGGAGTCCAGGTGAGGCGGGGCGACTACGACGACCCGGCGAGCCTGCGGGAGGCGTTCGACGGGGCCGCCCGGCTCCTGCTCATCTCCTCCCCGGAGCTCGACCCGGCGCGCAGGATCTCCCAGCACCTGGCCGCCGTCGCCGCCGCCAAGGACGTACGGGTCGGGGCCATCGCCTACACCAGCTTCCTGGGCGCCGACACCACTCCGACGGGCGTCACCGAGGCCCACCACGCCACTGAGAAGGCCATCCTCGACAGCGGCCTGCCGTACACGATGCTGCGCCACCCTTACTACAGCGAGGCGTTCCTCCCGCGTGTCTCCGGCGGAGAGCTGACCAGCAGCACCGGCGGGCGGGGGCTCAACACCGCCTTCCGCTCCGACCTGGCCGAGGCCGCCGCCAACGTGCTGACCGGCGACGGGCACCTGGGCCGCGCCTACGACTTCACCGGACCGCTGTGGAGCTACCCGGAGCTTGCCCGCACGCTCGGCCTGACCTACCGGGAGGTGCCGGACGCCGGGCCGGGGCCGATGAGCTGGCTCAACACGCAGGTTCGCATGGGAGCGCTGGAACGTCAGAGCGACGACCTGGAGCGGGTGCTCGGCAGGCCCGCCGAGCACGTCGCCGACCGCCTGCGGAGGTAGGAACGACGAAAGAGGCCGCCCCACGATCAACGATCGTGGGGCGGCCCTTTCACAGCCCGGCGTCCCCGAGGGGGAAACCGGTCTCCGTCAGGTGCCGGGGCGAACGGCTCCGGCGAAGGTGCGCCTGCGGTAGGAGTCCAGCCTGTCGATCCGTACCCGCGCGCCGGTGTGCGGCGAGTGGATCATCTTGCCGTGCCCCACGTAGATGCCGACGTGGCCACCGCCGCTTGTGAAGATGAGGTCACCAGGCTTGAGGTGGCCCCAGGAGATCTTCTTCCGGACGGCGCTCCGCATGGACCATGTCGTACGGGGCAGCCTGACGCCGGCCTTGCGCCAGGCGAACTGGACGAGGCCCGAGCAGTCGAACGCCCGCGGGCCGGTGGCTCCCCACCGGTACGGGTCGCCGATGTGCCTTTTGGCGGCCCTGACGGCCCGCCGAGCCCTGGCCTGCTGGCGTGCGGCCTTGCTCAGCTTCATCTTCTTCTTGGACCTCTTGGCCGACGCCTTCTTCGACGTCGACCGGGTGGAGACGGTCTTCGCGGACGTCGCCGTGGCCACCTTGGTGACCGTGACTGCCACCGTGTCGGCCGACGCGGGAGGTACGGAGATGGCTCCGACTGAAGCGGTCAGCGCGACGCCCCCCAGGGAGAGGCGGGCAATACGGGACAGACGTGCGGGGGTGGTAGACAGGATCTCTCCTATGGTCTTCCGCTTGCGCCTACCGGGTTAGCTGACGGATTCGGGCGGGGAAGTCGCCCTACGGCGCTGTGAGCGCCGATTCACCCCGGACCTTCATGGAAGGTCGAATGGTTCCCCGGCTCCGTGCCTCCTGACTGCACGGACTCGGCAAGGTCACCGCCGCCACAGAGATCCCTCGGGGGGATGGCTGTTGACGACGACGGCGACACGTGGATTTTTCGGTGGGAAATCGGCCGGGTGGCCGAACTTCCGACGGGCATGGCGTGCTCGCCGCGGGCCAGAAGCTACCTAGCGATTCCCGCTTCAGGCAAAGCGCGGACCATGAATGAAGATCGAATGAGGTCGGAGGTAAAGAGAAAACCGCAGCATACCCATACGGAATTTCCCAAAATGTGATGCTGCTCACAATTCGCGCAACACAACCTGAAGGCCGTCACATTAGTCACATGAGTCACGGCAGTTAATGATCTTAGGGGCGGACGGCGCCCACGGCGTTGTACTCGGAGAGTGTGACAATCTTCACTACGTCCCCCGTCTGAGGGGCGTGGACGACCTTGCCGTCACCCGCGTACAGGCCCACGTGTCCGTAACCGGCGTGCCAGAGCAGATCACCGGGCTGCAGTTCGTCGAGCGACACCCGGCGGCTCGCGCCCCACGCCCACTGCTCATAGCTCGTCCGGGGCAGGCTGACTCCGCCCGCGTTCCAGGAAGCCTGGACGAGCCCCGAGCAGTCCCACGAGCCCGGACCGGTCCCGCCGTACCGGTACGGCTTGCCGACCTGCTTGTAGGCGAACTCCAGAGCCGCCCGCGCGTTGCCCGACGCCGGGCCGTTGTAGACGACGCCGGGGCTGTTCGGATTGCCGGCGTTGAAGACCCCGAGATCGCGCAGCAGCCGCGTCTGCTGCTTGACGAGCTTCTCGACCTGGTCCTTCTGCTCCGCCAGGTCGGCCTTGACCTTCGCGGCCTGGTCGAACACCGTCTTCTTCTGGTCCCGCCGCTGCTTGAGGCCCTTGATGGCGTTCTCGTACTCCTGGAGCTGCGTCGTCCGCGCCAGGGAGACCTGGTCGAGCGCGGCGAGGCCGCTGAGCGTCGTCTCCGGGGTCGTGCTGTAGAACACGCCGCCCCACGACCCGAAGTCGCCGGTCTGGTAGCTGTTCACGGCGATCGAGACGAGGCCCTCCCGGAGCGCTTCGACCTTGCCGTACCGCTGCTTGTAGTCGTCGTTGAGCGCGCCGTACTGCTTCTTGGCCTTCTTCCACTTCTCGTTGGCCGCGTTGTAGCGGTCGACGAGCTGGTCGGCCTGGGTGTTCAGCTTGTGCAGCTTGGCCTTGACCTGTGCGACTGTGGGCTTGGGATCGGCCTGCGCGCCCGCGATCGGCAGCAACAGAAACGCGGTGGCCAGTCCAGCGGCCACCGGTACACGCCCTCGCACTCAGGCCCCCTGGGAATAGTCCGAAACCCGCGGCGCGACTCTACTCAGGCGATCATGAAGCTTCAACCTATTCGCAGGTATTCACGGCATTCATGACTGAGCGCAAGGGGTACGGGCCGTACCGTAATCAGTCGTACCGTAATCAGCTGCGGCCGAGGCGGCGGAGCAGCAGCGTCGAGGGGACCGGCCGGGCGCCCATCCTCCGCACGGACTCGGCGACCTCCCGATCGGAGGACACGACGGCGATCTGCCTCCCCGCGGGCTCGGCGCGCACCAGTTGCCGGATCAGGTCGTCGGCGATCTCCCCCGGCGCGCTGAACATCACCCGGACCCCGCGCGGCGCCGACACCTGGACCGGCCCGTTCAGCTCGGCGCCGTCGAAGACGCAGGTCACCTCCACCCGGGCCTGTACGGCGAGGCCGCCGAGGCCCGTGAGGAGCCGGGCACGCTGGTCGGCCAGAGTGAGCGACGGATAGCCCGTCTTGGTGACGTTGTACCCGTCGATGATCAAGTGGAGATGCGGGATCGCGAGCAGCTGGTCGAGCAGTTGAGGATCGTCGTTGGCGAGCGCCCGCGCGGGGACCGCGCCGACGCTGGGGGCGCCCGGCGTCACCGCCGTCACGTAGTCGGCCGGCCTGCTGATCGTCGTGGGGAGGGCGAGCTCCTTGCGCAGCCCGGCCGCCGAGTCCTGGAGGGCGTCCATGAGGACGCGGATGCGGGCGTCCTCCACGCTGCGCCCCTCGCGGGCCGCCCGGCGGCTCGCCTCCAGCTGGCGCTCGGCGTCGGCGAGGCGCTCCTTGAGCCTGCGGACCTCGGTCTCGGCCGCGCCGTTCGCGCCAGCGACCTTGGCCCGGGTCTCCGCGGTCTCCGCCTCCAGCTCGGCCGCCCTCGCCTCGGCGGCCTTGACCCGCTCGCGGGCGTCGTGCAGCTTCCGCCGCAGGTCCGAGTTCTCCGCGCGCGCGGCCCTCAGCTGCTCGCGGACCCGGTCCACCTCTTCTTTCGCGGCGGCGCGCTGGGCCGCGAGCTGCTCGCGCAGCCGCGTCTCCGCCTGCTCCCGCTGGGTGCCGATGGAGGCCGCCTGCTCCAGGTCCGCCCGCGCCTGCTCCACCAGGTCCGGCCAGCCCGGCGGGCGCGTCAGGTAGGCGGCGGCGGCGACCAGCACCGGCTCGGCCGCCGGTGGCACCGTGCCCTCGGCGAGGCCGGCCACCAGCTCGGGCCAGGCCGTCTGGATCGCCTCGGCCACCAGCTCGCGGAACTCCTTGTCGCTCTCCAGCTGGGCGGCGATCGGCGCGCTGCCGAGGCGGGCGCGCTTGCGCGGGTCGAACCTCGCGATTCCCCGCAGCGGCGGCGGAACCGTGGCCGCGGGCATCGAGCCCAGCACCTGCGCCGCGAGCTCCACGACATGTAACCGGACCTGCTCGGGCAACGGACGAGACAGGCCCTCTCCGGCTGAACTCATCCAGTCGCTCCTTGTACTTGTCCTTCATCTAAGGGTACGGCTGCCGCGCCCCTGGGAAAGTCGCCTTCGCGATCTCCCCATCCGCGGGCTCCGCGATAACCGTTGGCCTCCCTCGCGGGCACGAACATACGCTTTCCGGATGCTCAAGCCTCCTTACCCCATCGAAACCCCCCGGCTGCTGCTCCGACCCTTCGCCCCCGGCGACCTCGATGACCTGCATTCCTTCCGCTCTCTCCCCGAGGTGACCCGCTACCTCTACTGGGAGCCGCACAGCCGCGAGGAGACGAGGGCCGTGCTGGAGGAGAAGATCGGCGGCTCGGAGCTCCGGCAGGAGGGGCGGGCGCTGAGCGTCGCCGCCGAACTGCGGGAGAGCGGCGCCCTGATCGGGGACCTGAGCCTTTTCTGGCGGAGCCGGGAGCACCGCCAAGGGGAGATCGGGTTCGTCTTCCATCCCGGCCACCAGGGCCGCGGGCTGGCCACGGAGGCCGCGCGGGAGATCCTCAGGCTCGGGTTCGACGGCCTGGGGCTGCACCGGATATTCGGCCGCTGCGACGCGCGCAACACCGCCTCGGCCAGGCTCATGGAGCGCCTCGGCATGCGGCGCGAGGCCCACCTGGTGGAGAACGAGCTGTTCAAGGGCGAATGGGGCGATGAGCTGATCTACGCGATGCTCCGCCGCGAGTGGTCGGAGAGGGCGTCCGGCTAATCCACGTTGTCCGGGTAGGAAATATGTCTATATGCTGCGCGGTGTTGAGCCGGGCATATCCCCCCGGACGGTGGCACTGAAGGAACAAGACGACATAACATGCGAACCACCCTGAAAACCGGCCTCTTCGCTTCTACCGGCGCGGCGCTCGCCCTGGTGCTCGCCGCATGCGGCACGAGTTCCAGCACCGAGGCCGGGTCGTCCGCGCCCAGCAAGTCGGTCATCCTGATCAGCCCGAACCCCGTCGGCGCGAACAGCTTCCTGCAACTCGGCGTCAAGGGCGCGGAGGCGGCGGCGAAGGAGATCGGCGCCTCGTTCAAGCTCTACGAGAGCAAGGACCCGAACAGCATCGCGCAGAACCTCGACGCGGCGGTCCGCGCGAAGCCGACGATCATCGTGGGCATCAGCTTCTCGTTCGACGACGTCTTCAGCACCGTCCCGAAGCAGCACCCTGACCTGCAGTTCCTCCAGGTGGACTCCTGCGCCAAGACGCAGGCCCCCAACCTGACCTGCGTCTCCTTCAAGGAGCACGAGGCGGCCTACCTCGCCGGGGTCGAGGCCGGACTGCTCTCCAAGAGCGGCCAGATCGGCGTGGTGGCCCCCCTCGACACGCCCTTCATGCACCGGTGGATCGAGCCGTTCTTCGCCGGCGCCAAGTCGGTCAACCCCAAGACCGCCGGCACCCCGCTGTACGTGGGTGGCAGCAACCCCTTCAGCGACCCCGCGCGGGCCAAGTCGCAGACCCAGACGCTGATCGGGCGAGGCACGGACGTCGTCGCGGCGTCCGCGTCGGGCGGCAACCAGGGCGTGTTCGAGGCCGTGGCGGCGGCCGGGGCGAAGTCCTTCGGCGTCGACGTCAACCAGTGCGCCCAGAGCCCCGGGAACATCATCGACAACGTCATCAAGCACGTCGACGTTGCCGAGTCGGCCGCGATCAAGGACATCGCGGCGGGCAAGACCGGAGGCACCAAGGTGTACGGCCTGGCCGAGGGCGGCGTCGGCGTCAACGCGCTGGACGGCGACGTGGCGTCCTCGCAGTGCACCGTGGCCTCCAGCCCCGAGGTGATCGCCAAGGTCAAGCAGGTGCGCGACGACATCGTCGCGGGCAAGGTCGCCGTCGCCGACCCGCTGGCGGGCTAGGCATGCCGACCGGCAGCGATGCCGCCCCGGCGGCCGAGCTCGTCGGCGTCACCAAGAGGTTCGGTCCCGTCGTGGCGAACGACGGGATCGACCTCGCGATCGCGCGAGGCGAGATCCACGCGGTGGTCGGCGAGAACGGGGCCGGCAAGTCCACGCTCATGTCCATCCTGTACGGCATGCACCGGCCGGACGCCGGTCACGTCCTCAGGAACGGGTCGCGGATCCGCCTGCGCTCCCCCGCCGACGCCATCGCCCACGGGCTCGGCATGGTCCACCAGCGTTTCCGGCTGTTCCCCGAGCTGACGGTGGCCGAGAACGTCGTGATCGGCGCCGAGCCGGCCCGCCGCGGCGTTCTCGACCTGGCGGCCGCCCGGCGCGAGGTCGACCGGCTCGGGGAGCTCTACGGCCTGCGGGCCGACCCCTCGGCCCAGGTCGGGCGGCTGCCCGTCGGGGTGCGCCAGCGGGTGGAGATCCTCAAGGCGCTCTACCGCGAGGCCGAGGTCCTCATCCTCGACGAGCCCACGGCGGTGCTGACCCCGGGCGAGGCGGCCCGCCTGTTCGACGTGCTCCGCACGGTCACGGAGACCGGGGTGTCGGTCGTGCTCGTGACGCACAAGCTCAGCGAGGTGCTGTCGGCGAGCGACCGGGTGACGGTCCTGCGCCGCGGCCGGGTCACGGGCGTGTTCACGACCGCGGAGACGACGGCGGACGAGCTGGTCGTCGCCATGATCGGCCGCTCCCTCGGCACGCCCCGCTCCTCGTCGGGCGCCCCTTCGCGAACCTCGTCGCACCCCGCTTCGGATCCGGCGGCCGAGCCGTACGCGCTGGAGGTGCGGGACCTGACGGTCAGCGACCGTGACGGCGTAGCGCGGCTCTCCGGGGTCTCCTTCGGCGTGCGGCCCGGCGAGATCGTCGGCTTCGCGGGCGTCGCGGGCAGCGGCCAGCGGGAGCTCGCCGACACCGTGACGGGCCTGCGCCCGCTCGGGCCGGGCGACTCGGGCGAGGTGCTGCTGTCCGGCGAGCCCGTACGGCGAGGCAGGGAGCCGGGGATCGCCTACGTCCCCGAAGACCGGCACGGCCGGGGAACCGCTCCTGCGATGTCGCTGGCGGAGAACCTCGCCATGGGCGATCATCGGGCGCCGGAGCTGCGCGGCAGGATCGGCATGTCCGGCCGCGCGGTCCGGGATCGCGCGAAGGCGCTGGTCGAGCGGTTCTCCATCCGGGCCGCGTCCGTGGGTGAGCCGATCTCGACGCTCTCCGGAGGCAACGCGCAGAAGGCGGTGCTCGCCCGCGAGCTGTCCCGGCGGACGCCGGTGATCGTGGTCGAGGAGCCGACCCAGGGCGTGGACGTCGGCGCGCAGGAGCAGATCCACGCGCTGCTGCTCGAAGCGCGCGACCGGGGACAGGCCGTGCTGCTCCAGTCGAGCGAGCTCAGTGAACTGCGCGCGCTGGCCGACCGCGTCCTGGTCATGTACGAGGGCCGGGTGGTCGCCGAGATCCCGGGCGACGAGGCCGGCGACGAGCGACTCGGGGCCGCCATGACGGGAGCCGAGTCATGACCCGGGACACGAACCAGAACACGAGCCAGAACACGAGCCGGGTCGTGAGCCGGGACACGAACCAGGACGCGAACCAGGACGCGAGCCGCCCGGGAAACCGCCTTCTGGGCGCCGTCGTGGACAGGAGCGGCACCGCCGTGCTCGCGATCGCCGGGGCGCTGGCGCTGACGACGCTCGTCATGCTGCTCGTGGGGGTCGATCCGGCGCGGGCTTACCCGGCCCTGATCAGGGGCGCGGTCGCCGACGGCAACCTGGAGTACACGATCGCCTCCTTCGTCCCGACCCTGGGCATGGCGCTGGCGTTCGCGATCCCCCTTCGCACGGGAGAGTTCAACCTGGGCGGCGACGGTCAGATGGCGCTCGGCGGGGTGGTCGCGGCGGCGCTGGCGCTGCGCGTGCCGCTCCCGGCCGGGATCGCGGTGATCGTGCCGCTCGCCGCCGCGACGCTCACCGGGGCGCTGGTGGCGGGGGTCTCCGCGCCGCTGCGGACGCGGCTGGGGCTCCCGGCCATCGTGACCACGCTGCTCATCAGCACCCCGGCGGTGGCGCTCGCGTCCTACCTCGTCCGCTTCCCGCTCGCCGAACCCGGCACCGGCATCGCGCAGACTCCCCTCATCCCGGACGGCGCGCACCTGCCGTCGGCCGGGGAGAGCGGCTACGTCACCCTCGGCCTGCCGCTGATCCTTCTGCTGACGGCGGCCTGGCTGTACGTCGACGGACGGACGGTTCTCGGCTACGAGATCCGGGCGACGGGCGCCAACCGGGAGTTCGCCCGCTACGGCGGCGTCCCGGTGGACCGGCTGGCGATCGCCACGCTGGCGGGCGGCGGCGCGTTCGCGGGCCTGGTGGGCGGGCTGATCGTGCTCGGCCCGCCGTTCCGCTTCGTCGACGGCGCGCTGACCGCCCCCGGATACACCTTCACCGCCATCGCGGCGGTGCTGCTGGCGACCGGGCGGCCGATTGTGGTCCCGTTCACCGTGGCCTTGATGACGATCCTGCAGGTGGGCGGGCAGGGCATGGAACGTGACGCGGGCGTGCCCAGCCAGCTCACCCAGATCATGCAGGGGCTGATCATCGTGATCGTCGCGGTCCTCGCGACCGTACGGCACCGCACCGGAAAACGCCGGCGACGGGTCGCGGGGCGGCCCGCGACCACGGCGCACGCCTCGGAGCCGGTGGAGGCCGGAGCGCCGGGCACGGAGCCGGCCCAGATGAGCCAGGTGAGGCGGGCGGCCCAGATTACGGAGGCGGAGTCGTGAACATCCTGGAATGGACCTTCGTCGCGTCCGTCCTGACCGCCACGGCGCCCGTCGTCCTGGCGGCCCTCGGCGGGCTGCTCTGCTCGGTGTCGGGCGTCTTCAACATGGCGCTGGAGGGCCAGCTCCTGTTCGGCGCCTTCAACGCCGTAGTCGTCAGCCACCTGACGGGCAACGCGTGGTGGGGCGTCGCGGGAGGCGTGGCGGCGACGGCGCTGTATTCGGCCGTCCTGTCGATCTCCGCGGTGACCTTCCGCGCCGACCCGGTCGTGGTGGCGGTCGGCCTCAACCTGCTGGCGCTCGGCCTGACGTCGTTCCTGATGCGCCAGATCCTCGGCAGCGGCGGCACCTACACCTCCCCGGACCTGCGCGGCCTGCCGACCCTCGCGGCCCTGGGCCTCGGGAGGATCCCCGTCATCGGCCCGGCCCTGGGGCCGCAGTCTCCACTGGTGCCGGTGGCGTTCGTCCTGGTCGTCGCGGCGGCCTGGTGGCTGAAGCGCACCCGCTCCGGGCTGCGGCTGCGCGGGATCGGGCAGCACCCCGAGGCGGCGGAGTCGCTGGGCCTCAAGGTCGGGCCGTACCGCCACGGGGTCGTGCTCGTGGCGGGCGCCCTGTGCGGGCTGGCCGGGGCCCAGCTCGCACTCGGGAACGTGACATTGTTCAGCGAGGGGATGAGCGCGGGCCGCGGCTGGGTCGCCGTGGTGGCGGTCATGCTGGGCGGCGTCCGGCCGTACCGCGTGCTCGGCGCCTGCCTCCTGTTCGGCGTGGCCGAGGCCCTCGGCTTCCGGCTCCAGGGCGTGGGCCTGCCGCAGCAGCTCGCCGACGCCGCGCCCTACGTGATCACCCTGCTCGCCCTGGTCCTCGCCGGCGCGGCGGGCAGGCGGCGCTCGGCCCGATTGGAGTTCACATGAGCACGAGAACCCGGCGCCCGGCGCTGGCCGACTCCGTCCGGCTCTCCGGCGGCGGCGTGGAGATCCTCGACCGGCGGGTCTACCCGTTCGAGCGCCGGTGGGTGCACTGCGCCACGAGCGAGGACGTCGCCGTGGCGATCGAGCAGATGGTCACCCAGAGCTCGGGCCCGCTGTTCGCGACGACGGCCGGCATGACGCTCGCCGCCCGGGAGGCCAGGAACGAGCCCCCGGGCCGCGCCGCCGAGCGGCTGCGGGCGTCCGGCAGGCGGCTGGTCGCCACCCGCCCGACCAACAACCACATCCGCGACGCCGTACAGGCCATCCTGGCGGCCACCGTGGACGGCCCGCTGCCGGAGGCGTCCGGGGACGAGCTGGTCGAGGCCGTCACGGCGGCGGGGGCCGAGCACGACGCCGCCTACTGGGCGCGCAGCGCCGCCCTCGGCCGGCACGCCGCGGCGCTGCTGGACGACGGCGCCAAGGTGCTCACCCACTGCTGGGCGGACGCCTACCTGATCGCGACGGTCGAGGCCGCCCAGGAGGCGGGCAAGCGGCTGGAGTTCGTCTGCACCGAGACCCGCCCCTATCTCCAGGGGGCGCGGCTGACCGCCGCGACGCTCGTGGAGATGGGCTACCGGCCGACCGTCATCACCGACGGCATGGTGGCGGCGGCGATGGCCGACGGGCTCGCCGACGTGGCGCTGACCGCCGCCGACCGGGTGACGATGGACGGCCACGTCGTCAACAAGGTGGGCACGCTCGGCGTCGCGCTGGCCGCCCGCGCCTTCGACCTTCCCTTCTACGCGCTGGTCCAGGCGCCCGACCCCCTCGCGCCGGTCATCGGCGACGTGGTGATCGAGCACCGCGACGGCGACGAGGTCCTGCACGTCCTCGGGACCCGCAGCGCGGCCGAGGGAACCACCGGCTACTACCCCGCCTTCGACGCCACCCCACCGGGGCTGGTGACCCGGATCGTCACCGAGCGCGGCGCCTTCCGGCCGGAGCACGTGTCACAGCATTTCGTTGAGGAGAGTTCATGAGCCAGGTCCGCCGCGTCGTCGTGGACACCGACACCGGCATCGACGACGCCCACACCCTGCTGTATCTCGCGGGCCGTCCCGACGCCGAGATCGTCGCCGTCGCCTCGGTGTTCGGCAACTGCGTGGAGGAGGACGCCACGCGCAACATCGGCTACGTCACCCGGCTGCTGGAGCTGGACGTCCCGATCGCCCGTGGCGCGGCCGAGCCGCTGGCCGGGGCCGCGCACATCGCCGGTTACGTCCACGGCAAGGACGGCCTGGGCGACCGCGGCTACGACCGCCCGCTCCCCGAGGTGACCGGCGAGACGGGGGCGGAGCTGCTCGTACGGCTGGCGAACGAGCAGCCCGGAGAGCTCGACCTGCTGGCGCTCGGCCCGCTGACCAACCTGGGGCTCGCGCTGCGCATCGACCCGGACCTGTTCACCAAATACCGCTCCGTCGTGCTGATGGGCGGCTCCGGGCCGTACGCCGAGCCGGGCACGCTGCTGATGATCGACGCCAACATCAACAACGACCCGGTGGCCGCGCGGGCCGTCTTCTCCGCGCCGCGCCGGGAGCTGGTCATGGTCGGCGTCAACGTCACCGCCGGGACGATCCTGGACGAGCGGGCCATCGCGGCCCTCCGCGCGACCGGCACCCCGCGGGCGCGGTTCGCGAGCGAGATCCTCGAGGCGTACCTGGACTTCTACCAGAACGAGTGGGGCCGCCGGATCATCCCGCTGCACGACCCGCTGGCGGCCGGGATCCTCCTCGATCCCGGTTTCGCGACCGCGTGGACGGACGGGCCGGTCAACGTGGTCAGCGACGGCTTCCTGTCGCGGGCCCGCCTGATGCGGACCGTGGACGGCCTGCCGCCCTCCTTCCCGTACGAGCCCGCGCCCGGCACACGGGTGATCACGGCCGTGGACGCCAGCCGCTTCGTCGCCGACTTCGTGGAGGTATTGACCCGATGACACAGATTTCCTGGATCGTGCTGGACATCGAGGGCACGACCAGCTCCACCGAGTCGGTCCACGTCGGGCTCTACGCCTACGCCCGGCCCCGGCTGGGCTCGTGGATCGACGGCCATCCGGACGACCCCGAGGTCCGCGCCGCGGTGGCGGACACGCGGCGGCAGGCCGGGCTGCCCGAGGGGGCCACGACCGCCGACGTCGTGAAGGCCCTGCACGAGTGGATGGACGGCGACGTCAAGGCGACGCCACTGAAGACCCTGCAGGGCCAGATCTGGGCGGCCGGGTTCGCGGCGGGCGAGCTCACCGCGCACTTCTTCCCCGACGTCCCGCCCGCCCTGCGGGAGTGGCACGAGTCCGGGCGGCGGCTCGCCGTGTTCTCGTCCGGGTCGGTCGCCAGCCAGCGCCCCTGGTTCAGGCACACCGGCGCGGGAGACCTCTCCGCCCTGGTGGAGCAGCACTTCGACACGGTCAACGCCGGCCCCAAGCGCGAGGCGGCGTCCTACGCCCGCATCGCGGAGGCCCTGGGCGAGCCGGGCGACCGGCTGCTCTTCCTGTCCGATGTGCCCGCCGAGCTGGACGCCGCCGCGGCGGCGGGCTGGCACACGACGGGGCTGCGCCGCCCCGGGGAGCCGAGCGAGCACGCCGGCTTCGGCTCCCATCCCGTCGTCGCGTCGTTCGAGGAGGTCAAGGTCTCATGACCGGCATGACGGAAGCGCTCACCGCCGGGCGCGTCTACGAGGCCGGCGGACGGCTGGCCGTCGAGTCGGCGCGGTTCACCGGCTTCGGCTGGATGCGCGGCACGTCCGGCAACCTGTCCGAGGTGGTCTCCCGCGACCCGCTGCGGCTCGCCGTGACCGCCAGCGGCCTGGACAAGGGCGAGCTGACCGCCACGGACGTCGCCGTCGTCGGCCCCACGGGGGATCCGGTGGCCGTCGAGGGCGTCCCCCCACTGGTCCCCTCCGCCGAGGCCGGGCTGCACGCCCGCGTGGCCGCGCTGACCGGCGCCGGCGGGGTCGTCCACGTCCACGCGCTGAGCGCCGTGGTGGCGGGCCACCGCTGGCCCGGCGGAGTGCGCCTGCGCGACGTCGAGACGCTGAAGGGCATCGGCCGCCTGGCCCACGACGACGAGGTCGTCATCCCGGTGATCCGCAACAGCCAGGACATGGCCGAGCTGGGCGACTGGTTCGAGGCGGCCTACGACCCGCGCACGCCCGCCGTGATCGTCGCCTCCCACGGCATGTACGCCTGGGGGGCCGACCTCACGCGGGCGCGGCACGTCACCGAGTGCGTCGAGTGGCTCCTGTCCTACGCCCTCGCCATCGGCTGACCCCCCCCCGGCGTGATCATGCACAGGTTCCCGCACGCACCCCCCGCCTGCCGCTTCCCGCAGCGTGATCATGCACGTGTTCCCGCACACGCCGCCCTGCCTGGCGCTTCGCACAGCGTGATCATGCATGACGAGGACGCGCCCGCCGGACGGACATCGCATGATCAAAACAGTGTCAGCGCTGATCAAACCGTATGCGGCGGAATCCGTGCATGATCACGATCCGGGACAGCACGTCCCCGAGCTTCTCGGGAAACCCTGCATGATCACGGCGACGCGGCTCTTCAGGTGGCGTCGCTGAGGATCTCGCCGGCGCGGTCGAACAGGGCGGCGGGGTCCGTGACGGCGGCCCTCTCCACGCTGACCCCCTCAACCAGGAGCAGCCGGGCGGCCCGGAGCACGCCCCGGATCGCCCGGACCCGCTCCTCCTCGGGCAGCGTCTCGATGTCGGCGACCCGGGAGAAGCCGATCACCCTGCGGGCCGCCTTGGCGGCGCCGGCCGCGACGGCGTCGCCGTACACCTTGGCGAGGTAGCCCTCCAGCACGCCGTCGCCGAAGACGCGGGGGTCGGCGCGATCCGGCCACAGCGCCGTGAACTCCTCTCGGAAGGCCCGCCAGGTCTCCTCCGCCCGTCCGAGCACCCATGCGGCGTGGGCCTCGTCGCCGAGCGCGAATCCACGGGCGGCGGCGAGCAGGTAGTTGCCCCACAGCGCGCCGATGTCGAAGCCGACGGGGCCGTAGAAGGCGAACTCGATGTCGAAGGCCCTGGTGGAGGCCGGGATCTCCGGCGTCTCGGCGCGGACGAGGACGGATCCGGTGTGCAGGTCCCCGTGGATCAGCGCCTCGGCGTGCGTCATGAAGGCCAGCTTCGCCGCGCCGATGGCCGTGCGGACCTCGGGGTCACCGGCGTAGGCCGCCACGTCGGCCTCGTTGGCCGGGAGGATCCGGTTGTGCTCGTGCCGGATGTACGGCTCGGTGAAGACGAGGTCCTCGGTGATCTCGCAGAGCTCCGGGTTGACCGACGCGGCGAGCGCGGCCTTGTGCGCCTTGGCCCCGAGCCCGAAGACCGACGTGCCGAACGCCACACGAGCGACGTATCTGCCCAGGCCGGCGGCCACTCCCTCGTGGCGCAGACCCTCGTTGAGCGCGCCGCGCCACACCCGATGGTCCGACAGGTCCTCCATGGCCACCACGTGCCGGGCCTCGTCGGCGTCGTAGAACGCGGGCACCAGACCGGGCGCCACCGAGTTGTGCGCACGCAGCGCCCGCGCCTCGTACCCGTTCCGCTCGGGCGTGATCGGCCAGGTCGGATCGACCCGCACGTACGGCAGAGCCTGCTTGAGCACCAGCCCCCGCCCCGTCGCGGCCTCCACGACGAACACGAGGTTCATGTTCCCGTCGCCGACCTCGCGCACCTGAGTGATCGCGGCCGGGTCGATCAGGCGGCGCAGCGCCGCCCGTCCGGCGATGTAGGCCGGGACGGTCTCGGCCGAGAGAAGCTCATAGGACTGGCCGGCGTCGACCGTGGTCGTCACGTCGTCTTCCTTTCACGTCGTCCGGTGTAGCTCACCACGAGGGAGCCCACGAGCAGCGCTCCCTGGACGAAGGTCTGCGTGTAGTAGGGCGCGTTGAGCATCGTGAGGCCGTTGATCATCACTCCGATGAACAGGGCGCCCACGACGGTGCCCAGCGCGTTGGGCCGGTTGGCCCCGAGCACGGCGAAGCCGATGAGGGCCGCCGCGACGCTCTGCAGCAGGTACGGATCACCGGCGCCGACGTCGCCCCGGCCCAGCCTGGCGGACAGCAGGATGCCGCCGACGGAGGCGCACAGCCCGGAGATCACGTACGCCATGGCCCGGTAGCGGCCGACGCGGATGCCCGCCAGCCTGGCCGCCTCGGCGTTCCCGCCGATGGCGTAGAGCGCGCGGCCCCAGCGGGTGTGGTTGAGGAACACGAACACGGCCGCGGCCAGCACGGCGAACACGATGACGGGCACCGGCACGGACCCGACCGTGCCGCCGCCGAGCCAGACGAACCCCTCGGTGTACCGGCCCGGGGCGGGCGACCCGCCGATCGTCATCCCGGCCGACACCGACTGGCCGGACGTGACGATGAGCGCGAGCCCCTGGAACAGGAACATGGTCCCGAGGGTGGCCACCAGGTCGGGGACCTTCGCCACCACGGTCAGCAGCACGTTGATCCCGGCCACGACCAGACCGGCGATCAGGCCGGCGACGATCGCCGTGCCGCCGGTCAGGTTGAACCTGACCATGGTGAGCGCCGTCACCATCACGACGAAGCCGACGCACGCCCCGGCCGACAGGTCGAACCCGCCCGTGGTCATCGAGACGGTCACGCCGAGCGCCACCACGCCGACGACGGCGACCGACTGGAGCACGATGAGGGCGTTGCCGTACGTGCCGAAGGCCGGGGCGACCAGGGAGAAGACGGCGAGCATCGCGACCAGGACCACGACGAGCCCGTAACGCTGGACGAGGGCTACCGTGCGGGCAGTCATGCCGCCGCCCCCGGCGCTCCGGACGCGCCCGACATGAGGGCCGCCAGACGTGCGGCGGTCGCGTCGGCGGCGGGGATCGCCCCTGCCAGGTCTCCCTCATGGAGGACCAGGATCCGGTCGGCCAGCCCGAGCAGTTCCTGGGGGTCCGACGACGCGACGATCACCGCGACCTCCGCCGCGTGCTCGGCGAGTGTGCGGCCGATGTCGGCCCGCGCCCCCACGTCCACGCCGCGGAACGGCTCGTCGAGGAGCAGCAGCGCGGGCGACGCCTCCAGCCATCGGCCCACGACGACCTTCTGCTGGTTGCCGCCGGAAAGGGTCTCCATCGGGGCCTCGACCGGGGCCGGGCCGCCGGGCCCGCGCACGCCGAACCGCTCGACCACGGTCGCGGCCGAGCCGCTCTCGGAACGGCGGGACAGCAGCCCCGCGCGGTTGTGGTGCCGCAGCCTGGGGAGCGTGACGTGCGCGCGGACCGACCAGCCGGGCACGATCGCCTGGGCCGAGCGCTCCTCCGCGGCGAACGCGACCCCCGCCGCCACCGCCGCGTGCGGGTCACGCGGCCGGTACGGCAGGCCGCCCAGGCGCAGCTCGCCCGACGACAGCGGGCGGGCGCCGTAGAGCTGTTCGAGCAGCTCGGTCTTGCCCGAGCCGACGAGGCCGGTCACGCCGACGATCTCGCCCGCGCGGACCTCGAAGCCGAACGGCTCGCCGTCCGGCCTGGTCCGAATCCCGGCCGCCGCGAGCACCGGGGCTACTGGAACCACGGGGGCCACCGGAACCGCGGGGACCCGCGGCAGGTCCCGCTTCGGCGCGGCGGCGTCTCCCCGGCCCTGGTCCAGGCTTTGGTCCATGCCTTGGTCCAGGCTTTGGTCCAGGCTTTGGTCCATGCCTTGGTTCCGGGCTTGGTCCGCGCCTTGGTCCGCGCCTTGGTCCAGGGCTTCCCACGCGTCTCCGAGCATCGCCTCGACGACGGCCCTGCGGTCGAAGGGCGCGGCGAGCGTCCGCCGCACCCGGCCGTCGCGGAGGACGACCACCCGCCGGCAGAGGTCCTCGATCTCGGCCAGCCGATGCGAGACGTACAGCACGGCCACCCCGGCGGCGGCCATCTCCCTGACCGTGTCCAGGAGCAGGTCCGCCTCCACGGACGAGAGCGTCGAGGTCGGCTCGTCGAGGATGAGCAGCCGGGGCCGCCTCGACACCGCGCGGGCGATGACGATCCGCTGGCGCTCGCTGGCGGACAGCGTCTCCACCGGGGCGTCGAGCGGGGCGGCCAGCCGTACGGTGGCGGCGATCTCCCGGGCCTCGGCTCTGGTCCGCGCCCGGGTGGTGAACCAGCCCGAGCCGCGGCGGCTCAGCGAGTCGAGGGTGAGGTTCTCGGCCACTGTCGTCCCGAAGACCACTCCGTCGTCGATGTTCTGGTGCACGGTCTGCACGCCCGCCGCGATCGCGTCGAGAGGCCCGCCCGGCTGGAACGCCCGCCCGGCGAGTGTGACCGTGCCCGAGGTGGCCGGGGTCGCGCCGGACAGCACCTTGATCAGCGTGGACTTGCCCGCGCCGTTGGTCCCGATCAGTCCGACGATCTCGCCGGGACGGATGTCGAGCGTCACGTCGTGCAACGCCCAGGTCACGCCGTACCTCTTGGACAGCCCCGAGACCGACACCACCGGCTCGGCGGCCTCGCTCATGGAGCGACCCAGGGCACCCGTGCCACGTCGGGGGTCTGGAGGGCCGGGACGGCCTGGGTGAGCTGCTGGACGCTGGCGATGCCGCCGTCGTGGAGCTGCTTCTGCGTGATGAGCGCCGGGGGCACCTTGAGCGCGTGGTCCACCGGCTGACCGGCGACCAGGAGCGCGGCCGCGCGCACCGCGATGCGCCCGACGTTCGACGCGTCGGCGGCGGACGTGGCGACCCAGGGGCTGCGAGGCTCCGTCATGACGCCGATGTCGGCGGTGGAGACGTCCGCGCCGTAGACCTTGACCTTGTCCTGCAGGCCGAGCTCCTTGATCGCGAGTGTCGCGCCCTTGGCGAACTCGTCGTACGGCGCGAAGACCGCCTTCACGCCGGGGTTCGCGGTCAGCGCGGCCTTGGCCTGGTCGGCCACGGCGGCGGCGGTGGAGTTGTTGACGACGCCGATCTGGGCCACCTGCTTGACGCCCGGGTTGTCCTTCTTGAACTGCGTCCACGTCTCGTTGCGGCGGTCCAGCGGGGCGAAGCCCGCGACGTACACGTAGACGACGTCCGCCTTGCCTCCGGTGTCGGCCTTGAGCGCGTCCAGGGCCTGCCCGGCGATCTGGTGGTCGTCCTGGGTCAGCGCCACGGCCTCCGGCGAGCCGGGGTCGACGTCGTAGGCGACGAGCGGGATCCCCGCGGCCACGGCCTTCTTGATCGTGGGCTGCACGGTCTCGGCGAACCCGTGGTCGACGATGATCGCGTCGGGCTTCTGGCCGATGGCCTGCTCCAGGTTGAGCGCCTGCTTGTCGTTGTTCCCGTCGCCGCTGGAGACGTCGAGGGTCACGTTCAGCGCCTTGGCCTCAGCCTGGGCCCCGGCGAGCCACTGCTCGAAGTAGTCGCCCGAGGAGAGCTGCCTGACGAGGGATATCTTGACCCCGCCGCCGGCGAACTTGGCCGGAACGGCCGCCGCTGGGCTGGACGCGGAAGCGGAAGAAGGAGCGGTGGTGGCGGCGTTGCTGCTGGAAGCGCCGGTGGTGGTTGTAGGACTTCCCTGGGAGCAGCCGGCGAGCACCAGCGCGCCGAGGACGGCACCGAAGAGTCTTGCGTGGATCACATGGGGATGATAGGCACCTAAGGGATTAATGTCCACTTTTCAGACTAGTATGATCGGAATTGCCGATAAGAGTGCGGACGGCGCACAATCAGGACATGACTTTTCTGACCGTCTACACCGATGGCGAGGTTCCCCAGACCCTCCTGGAGACCGAGGACGCGAACGAGATCGCGGCCGCGCTGAAGGAGATCGACGTACGGCTGCGGCACTGGGATGTCGTGGAGGGCCTGGAGGCCGGAGCCGGCCAGGAGCGCATCCTGGAGGCCTACCGCGATGAGGTCGCCCGCGTCGTCGCTGAGGAGGGCTACACCTTCGTCGACGTCGCCCAGCTTCACCCCGACGACAGCCCCGAGTGGCCCGAGAAGGCGGCGGCCGCCCGGCAGAAGTTCCTGAACGAGCACACGCACGACGACGACGAGGTCCGCTTCTTCGTCGACGGCTCCGGGATCTTCTACCTGCACGCCGGGGGCAAGGTCCACGCGGTGCTGTGCGAGGCCGGAGACCTGCTCAGCGTTCCGAAGAACACCACCCACTGGTTCGACATGGGCACCGAGCCGGACTTCACCGCCATCCGCTTCTTCCATGACGACGACGGCTGGGTGGGCGACTTCACGGGCGACACGATCTCGAGCCGCATCCCGGGCTTCGACGCCATCGCCGCCCGCCGCACCGCCCGCTGATCCCCCGGCCTGAATCGGCCTGTATGAATCAGGCGGCGCGCGACGCCCGTGCCTGCGCACGGGCCTCGCGCCCGCGGCGCGGGTCAGGGCGGCCGGAGGGCGCGGGTCAGGGCGGCCGGCGCGGGGCCCGGGAGAGCCCGGCGGCGCAAATGTCGGTCGGGATCTCTATGGTCTTGGCCGTGGACGCGGTACAGGGCACGCTGGACGAGCTCGGCACTCCCCTGCGGGACGTGACGTTCGTGGTCTTCGACCTGGAGACGACGGGGGGATCGGCCCACGAGCACGCGATCACCGAGATCGGCGCGGTGAAGGTGCGCGGGGGCGAGGTCCTGGGCGAGTTCGCGACCTTGGTCGATCCGGGCGGCCCGATCCCGCCGTTCATCTCCGTCCTCACCGGCATCACCGACGCGATGGTGGTCGCCGCGCCGAGGTTCCCCGAGGTCCTTCCGAGCTTCCTGGAGTTCATCCAGGGGGCGGCCCTGGTCGCGCACAACGCGCCGTTCGACCTGGCCTTCATCAAGGCGGCCTGCGCGGTGAACGGCTACCCTCCGCCCGCCAATCCCGTGGTCGACACCGCCGACCTGGCCCGGCGGGTGCTCACCCGCGACGAGACGCCCAACTGCAAGCTCGGCACGCTGGCGAGGATCTTCCGCAGCGCCACGGAGCCCTGCCACCGGGCGCTGGCCGACGCCAAGGCCACCGTCGACGTCCTGCACGGCCTGATCGGACGGGTCGGCTCACTCGGCGTGCAGACCCTTGAGGAGCTGCGGAGCTTCGTCCGGGCGCCGACGCCCGAGCAGCAGCGCAAGCGCCACCTCGCCGAGGGTGTCCCCAGCGCGCCCGGGGTCTACCTCTTCGAGGACGCCAAGGGCGAGGCGCTCTACATCGGGAAGAGCTCCAACCTGCGCAACCGCGTCCGGAGCTACTTCACGGCGAGCGAGACCCGCTCCCGCATCCGCGAGATGGTCGGCATCGCCGAGCGGGTGCGCACGATCGTGTGCGCCACCGGCCTGGAGGCCGAGATCCGCGAGCTGCGGATGATCGGCTCGGCGAAACCGCGCTACAACAAGCGGTCGCGGTTCCCCGAGCGGGCCGTCTGGCTCAAGCTGACCGACGAGCCGTTCCCCCGGCTCAGCGTCGTCCGGGAGGTCAAGGACGACGGCGCGACCTATCTCGGCCCTTTCGGCAGCAGCCGCACGGCCGACGACGCCAGGACGGCCATGCACGAGGCGCTGCCGCTGCGGCAGTGCACCGAGCGCCTCTCCCCCAGGATCAGGCGGAGCGCCTGCACGCTGGCCGAGCTGGGCCGCTGCGGGGCCCCCTGCGAGGGCAGGGAGACCGAGGAGGGCTACGCGCGGCACGTCCACAGTGCCAGGCACGCCATGGAGCGCGACGCCGAGGTCGTCTTCTCCGCGATGGAGGCGCGCATGCTGCGCCTGTCGGCCGAGCAGCGGTACGAGGAGGCCGCCGTCGACCGGGACCGGCTCGCGGCCTACGTCAGGGCGGCGGCCCGCATGCAGCGGCTGAGATCCCTCACGGCCATCCCGCACATGGTGGCCGCGAGCCCCGCGTTCGACGGCGGCTGGGACATCCACGTCATCCGGTACGGCAGGCTCGCCGCCGCCGGGGTGATGCCGCGAGGCGCGCACCCGACGCCCTACGTGGATGCCCTGGTGGCCACGGCCGAGACGGTCACGCCGGGCCCGGGCCCCACCCCGGCCGCCAGCGCGGAGGAGACCGAGTGCGTCCTGCGCTGGCTGGAGTCCCCCGGCGTCCGCCTGGTCCAGATCGAGGGCGCGGCCCACGGCGGGTGGAGCCTCCCGGCGTACGGCGCGGGCCGCCTGCGAGAGCGGATCGACCGGGCCTACCAGGGCCTGCGGACCCGCCAGCCCCGTGAGGGAAGACCGCTGCGATGACACGGCGCCCCGATCGGCGAGATCCGCCCGCGAGGAGCGGTGTCCGGGGTGGCGCGCTGAAGGTGCCGACGGGCGACGCGACGGGACAGAGAATGACAGGAGGGCACTAATGTCAGAGGGCGGAAGGCGTAGTGGCGACAGGGCAGGAGAGGACGCGAATGGTCACCGCGATCGTGCACATCAAGGCGGATGTCGATCGGATTCCCGAGGTCGCGCAGACGATCGCCGAGCTCGACGGCGTCAGCGAGGTCTACTCGATCACCGGGGAGTTCGACCTGCTGGCCATGGTGCGGGTCCAGCGCTACGAGGAGATCGCCGAGGTCGTCCCCGGCCGCCTCAACAAGGTGCCCGGTGTCAACCACACGGAGACGCACATCGCCTTCCGGACGTACTCGCGGCACGATCTCGAGGCGGCCTTCTCGATCGGCCTCGACGAGTCCGACTGAGCGGGCCGCGAGGGTCGGCGATCGCGCGGGCAAGCGGGTGCCGTACGGCCGGGCCGGAGCCACACCTCCAGCACCAGTCACATCGTCGGGCCGGAACGACGCCGCCACGTGAGTCATAGGCGTCACACGCACCAAAACAAGAGATCACAGTCGTGCGGCGTCACAGCGGTCACAGAGGAGAGCTCGGCGTCACAGGCGTCACACGGTCAGCTCGGGCGGATGAGCCGGACGCGCACCTCGAACCCTCCCGGCCGCGCGTGCGCCGACACCGACCCGCCGAAGAGCGCCGCCCGCTCCCATGTGCCGACCAGCCGGTCGCGCGGCAGGCCGTCGTCCTGCACGACGACCTCCAGGATGGCGGGGAACCACCGGAGCGTGACCGACGCCTCGCGGGCCCTCCCGTACCGGACGGCGTTGCCGAGGGCCTCCTCGACAATCCGGTAGGCCGACAGCTCAAGCGTGGATCCCGTGCCCCTGGTCCCCTCCTCGGCGAACGAGACGACAAGGCCGCCGGCCCTGAAGCCGTCGAGGAGGCGGTCCATCTCGTCGAGGCGGGGCTGCGGCGCCCGTGCCATGCCGTCCACGCGGAGCAGGGCCACCATCCGCTTCAGGTCTGTGAGCACCTGGCGGCCCGACTCCTCCGCCTCGCGGAACGTCTGCCGGGCCCGTTCCGGGTCCTTGTCCATGATCACACGGCCCGCCCCCACGCCGAGGGTCATCACGCTCAGGTCATGGGCCACGACGTCATGCAGCTCAGACGCGATGCGCAGCCGTTCCGTCGCCACCGGATCACCGTGGGAGGGGCGATCCGGCACACGGGCGCGCCGGACGGTCACAAAACGGGCCAGGAGCAGCAAGAGGCGCGTCACGCGGGCTGTCATGCGGGCACGGTACGTCTCCCGCCGCGCCCGAGGCGTCCCCTCGCAGGAGGACGCCGGATCCGTCCACGGGCGGACCGATGTCCTCCCCAGCGGGCGCGAACGCCCGCCTCCCCGGGCTGCGCGGACGCCGCCCTCACCGGTCCTCCCAGTTATTCCGAGCTCTCCCCGGCTTCCTTCTATGACTTGTAGGACCTGCTGACCTCGACCCACCGGTCGAGCGTCTCGGCCGCCTTGCCGGAGTCGACGGCGTCCACCGCGCGGGCGAAGGCCGTACCGATCTCGGAGACGAGATCGTCGCCGGGGCCGTCGAGGGCGACCAGGGCGGCGGCGGCGTTCAGCAGCACCGCGTCGCGCACCGGGCCCGCCTTCCCCCGCACCAGGTCGTGTACGGCTGCCGCGTTGAACACCACGTCGCCGCCGCGCAGGTCGTCCGGCCGCGAGCGCGGGATCCCGATATCGGCCGGGTCCAACGTCGTCTGCGTCGCGGTGCCCTCGCGGACGACGAAAACCGTGGAGGGAGCCACCGTCGACAGCTCGTCGAGGCCGTCCTCGCCCCGGAACACGAGAGCGGACACGCCGCGCTCGGCGAAGACGCCGGCGACCACGGGCAGCATCCGCGCGTCGTAGACGCCGATCGCCTGGGCGGACGGCCGCGCCGGGTTGGTCAGCGGCCCGAGGAAGTTGAAGATCGTCGGAACCCCGATCTCCTTGCGGGTCGGGCCGGCGAACCGCAGGGCGGGGTGGTAGACCGGCGCGAAGCAGAAGGCGATGCCCGCCTCCACCGCGACCCGGGCCGTCGCCTCCGGGGCCAGGTCGAGGGCGACGCCGAGGTGCTCCAGCACGTCCGCCGCGCCGCACAGGGACGAGGCGGCCCGGTTGCCGTGCTTGACCACCCGGGCCCCGGCGGCCGCCGCGACGATCGCGGCCATGGTGGACACGTTGACGGTGTGCGCCCGGTCTCCGCCCGTGCCGACGATGTCGACGACCGGCCCCTCCACCGACAGCGGGGTCGCGATGTCGAGCATGGTCCGGGCCAGGCCGGTCACCTCGGCCACCGTCTCGCCCTTCGCCCGCAGCGCGACCACGAAGGCCGTGATCTGCGACGGCGTCGCCGCACCGGACATGATCTCGCCCATGGCCCACGACGCCTCGCCGGACGTCAGGTGTTCGCCGGAGAGCAGTGCGTTCAGCAGCGAGGGCCAGGTCGTGCGCGTGTCCATGGTGGGCTCCGCGGTGTCAGGGACGTGGAGTCGAGTGTCGGCTACAGAGGTCGGAGTCAGTGGTTCTGGGGTGGTACATGGGCTGGGACACCGGTCCCGGAGACGCTGAGGCGGCGGCGCATCAGGTCGGCGACCGCCTCGGCGAGGACGACCGGGTCGAGCGGCTGGGCGACCACGGCGTCGGCACGGGACCAGTTGGCGAGCCAGCGGTCGTCGCGGCGCGCGATGAGCAGCAGGATCGGCGGGCAGTTGTGGACCTCGTCCTTGGCCTGTCTGCTGATCCCCATGCCTCCTGCCGGGACGGCTTCGCCGTCCAGGATGGCGACGTCGATGTCACCGGCGTCGAGCAGCTTGATCACCGCCGGCTGCGTCGCGCACTCGACGATGTCGGCGAGGGGCACGTCCGCGGCGGGGCGCCGCCCGATGGCCAGCCGCACCTTCTCACGGGTGCCTGCGTCGTCGCTGTAGACGAGAACCCTCATTTCACGCTCACTGTCGAATCGCGGGGTATGGTCATCGTGATGCTACCGGCGCGAGCGCCAGGCGCGCAGCCCCGGGGTGAATGCTGCGGTGTGCCCGTTTTGGTGGCCGGATGGAGCCCTAACGGGGGGTCGTGGGGCGACCCGACCTGGAGAGCCGCAATAATGCTGCCCGTGGCGACAGCATCCGCAATTACTACGACGACGAGACCGCACGGGTCCACCCGGCCCAACCTGGTTCAGGTCGGGACCATCGTGTGGTTGTCCTCTGAGCTCATGTTCTTCGCGGCGCTGTTCGCGATGTACTTCACCATCCGGTCGGTCACCCTCACGGAGCACGGTCCGTGGCCCGAGGCGGACCTCAACGTCCCGTTCGCGACCTTCAACACGACCGTTCTGGTCCTGTCGAGTGTGACGTGCCAGCTGGGCGTGTGGGCAGTGGAAAAGGGCCAGGTCGGGAAGCTCCGGTTCTGGTACATCGTTAGCTTCCTCATGGGCGCCTTCTTCGTGGGCGGGCAGCTCTGGGAGTACGGGAACCTGGCGAAGGAGCACCACGTCCTTTCGCACTCCCCGTACGACTCGGTGTTCTACCTGACCACGGGCTTCCACGGCATGCACGTGACCGGTGGTCTGATCGCGTTCCTGTTCATCCTGGGACGTACGTACGCCGCGAAGCGCTTGACCTATGAGCAGCAGACCAGCGCGATCGTCGTGTCCTACTACTGGCACTTCGTCGACGTGGTCTGGATCGGCCTTTTCGCGACCATCTACATCATCAAATGATCGGAACGGGAATTTCGGTGAACTCCATCACCGCCCGACGGCGCCATCCCCTCGCGCGATTCGCCGTCGTGGCGCTCGCCCTGGGCCTGCTCGGCGGGGGATACGCCGTCGCCGCGCCGAACGGCAGCAGCGCGGACGCGGCGATCGCGTCCGGCAAGGCCGACGACGTGGCGCAGGGCAAGAGCCTGTTCGTGGCCCACTGCGCGAGCTGCCACGGCTTGAACGCCGAGGGCAGCGGCAAGGCCCCCACTCTCGTGGGCGTCGGCGCGGCGGCCGTGGACTTCCAGGTCAGCTCCGGCCGCATGCCGGCCGCGGACGCGGGCCCGCAGGCCCCCCGCAAGCCGCTCGCCGACTGGGTGAACCCTGAGGCGATCAGGGACCTGGCCGCCTACGTCCAGTCCCTGGGCGGCGGCCCGACGGTCCCGAGCGCCGAGCAGGTGGAAGTCGCCAAGGGTGACCCGGCCAAGGGTGGCGAGCTGTTCCGCGCGAACTGCATCCAGTGCCACAACTTCGTCGGCGCGGGCGGCGCGCTGACCTACGGCAAGTACGCCCCGCCGCTGAACGAGGCGACGCCGACGCAGATCTACGAGGCCATGATCACGGGCCCGCAGGCGATGCCGGTCTTCAACGACTCGACGATCACGCCCGAGAAGAAGCGGGACATGATCGCCTACATCGTCCACGTCCGGCAGCAGACCGACCCGGGTGGCTCGGGCCTCGGCCGGATCGGCCCCGTGACCGAGGGTCTTGTAGCGTGGATCGCGGGCATCAGTCTCCTCATCCTCGCCGCCATCTGGATCACCGCGAAGAAGCGACGGGCGAAGGCATGACAGATAACCACATCGATCAGCCGGAGAGCCGCGTCCCGGCGCGCGTCATCGGCACACCCTCCTCCAACGGCCCCATCCTCGGTGACGACAACCGCCGCGGGGCCGGAGCCGCGTTCCTCGGCGACGAGGACGTCCACGAGGTCAAGGGTGTGCCCGGGGTCGTCTACCAGGACCCGGCGAGCGCCCGCAGGGCCGAGAGGCTCGTCGCGCTGCTGTTCACGATCACCTTCCTGGCGGGCGCGGCGTTCATCGCCTCCTACGTCGCCTTCCAGGTCGGCACGATCGACAAGACCGCCGTCTCCAACTACGCGCTGGGCGGCACGCTCAGCATCGCCCTGCTGTCGCTCGCGAGCGGCATAACGCTGTGGGTGCGGCGGATCATGCCGAAGTACTACCT
This sequence comes from Planotetraspora sp. GP83, assembly GCF_041262585.1. NCBI lineage: Bacteria > Bacillati > Actinomycetota > Actinomycetes > Streptosporangiales > Streptosporangiaceae > Planotetraspora > Planotetraspora sp. GP83. Next base: position 403,790 of record NZ_JBGCBZ010000003.1, read on the forward strand.
CGTGCAGGAGCGCCACCCGATGGCCTCCGACTCCGCCACCCGGGAGTACGTCAAGGAGACGTTCCTGGAGGGCGCCAACGAGAGCGGCTTCGTCAAGCACAAGCTGCTGCGCCGTACGCTCCTGCTGGCCGCCGCGCCGCTGGGCCTGGCCCCGCTGGTGCTGCTGAAGGACCTCGGCCCGCTGCCCGGCACCTCGCTCAGGCACACGGTGTGGGGCGTCCCGACCAAGGACGGCAAGCCACGCCGCCTCGTCGTCGAGGGCACGGGCCAGCCGATCCGCGCCGCCGACTTCAACTCGCCCGGCGGCATCCTCTCGGTCGTGCCGGAAGGCTACGAGGAGGACCTGAACGCGCTGGCCAAGGCCACACTGATCCTCCTCAAGTTCCGCCCGGAGGAGATCAAGTCCGGCACGAACCTGAACTGGACGCACGACGGCATCGTCGCGTACTCCAAGATCTGCACTCACGTGGGCTGCCCCGCCGCGCTGTACGAGCAGACGACGCACCACATCCTCTGCCCGTGCCACCAGTCGACGTTCGACGCGGCCGACGGAGCGAAGGTCATCTTCGGCCCCGCCGCGCGGCCGCTGCCGCAGCTCCCCATCGGGATCGACGGCGAGGGCTACCTCGTCGCCAAGTCCGACTTCAACGTCCCCGTGGGCCCCAGCTTCTGGGAGCGCGGGGACGCCGAGGCGGAAGCAAGGGAGAAGAAGGCCTGATGAACACTCCTCCCAAGGCCATCGCGGACACATCCACCTTCCTCGACGACCGCCTCGGCGCGGGGACCTTCCTCAAGCGCAACCTGAGGAAGGTCTTCCCGGACCACTGGTCGTTCCTGCTGGGTGAGATCGCGCTCTACTCGTTCATCATCCTGCTGCTGACCGGCACGTTCCTGACGCTCTGGTTCAAGCCCAGCATGGGCGAGGTCGCCTACGCGGGCTCCTACCAGCCGCTGGTCGGCGTGAGGATGTCCGAGGCGTACGCCTCCGCCCTGAACATCAGCTTCGACGTGCGGGGCGGTCTGCTGATCCGGCAGATCCACCACTGGGCGGCGCTGCTGTTCGTCGCCGGCATGACGGTCCACATGCTGCGCGTGTTCTTCACCGGCGCGTACCGCAAGCCGCGTGAGCTGAACTGGCTCATCGGCGTCGGCCTGCTCACGCTGGCGCTGCTGGAGGGCCTCACCGGCTACTCCCTCCCCGACGACCTGCTCTCCGGCGCCGGTCTGCGGATCACCGAGGGCGTCATGATGGCCATCCCGATCGTCGGAACCTACATCACGTTCTTCCTGTTCGGCGGCGAGTACCCCGGCCACGACGTGATCTCGCGGTTCTTCACGATCCACATCCTGCTGATCCCGGGCATCCTGCTGGCGCTCATCTCCGCCCACATGATCCTCATGTGGGTGCAGAAGCACACGCAGATGCCGGGCACGGGCCGCGCCGAGACGAACGTGGTGGGCGCGCCGTTCTACCCGGCCTTCATGGCCAAGGCGGGCGCGTTCTTCCTGTTCACGTTCGCCGTGATCGCGCTGCTCGGAACCTTCGCCCAGATCAACCCGATCTGGCTGTTCGGTCCCTACACGCCGGCGGACATCTCGGCCGGGTCGCAGCCCGACTTCTACATGGGCTTCCTGGAGGGCGCGCTCCGCCTGATGCCTTCCTGGGAGATCAATTTCTGGGGCCACACGGTCGCGCTGAGCGTGCTGATCCCGGCGCTGGTGCCGATGGGCATCATCATGACGGGCCTCGCGCTCTATCCGTTCGCCGAGCAGTGGGTCACCGGCGACCGCCGGGAGCACCACATCGCCGACCGGCCGCGGAACAACCCGCACCGGACCGCGATCGGCATCTCGGGGATCGCGTTCTACGGCATCCTGTGGCTGCTGGGCGCGAACGACGAGATCTCGGCCAACTTCAAGATCAGCCTGTACGAGACGACGATCTTCGGCCGATTCGCGATCTTCATTGGCCCGGCGATCGCCTACTACATCGCCTACCGGATCTGCATCGGCCTCCAGCGCAAGGACGCCGAGGTGCTGTCCCACGGCGTGGAGTCGGGCGTCATCAAGCGGATGCCGAACGGCGAGTACATCGAGGTCCACACCCCGGCCGCGCAGGACATCGCCGACCACATCCGCGGCAAGGAGCTGATCCCGGTCATCGAGAGCGGGGTGGACGGCGAGGGCATCCCGCCCAAGTCCGCCCGCACCGCGCTCGGCCGGCTCCGGGCCAAGATGAGCGAGGCGTACGGCACGGACCGCGTCCCGCTCGACGGGGACGGCCATCCTCATGACGGGGATCACGGCCACGAAGACGAGCACGCCGCCGTCGGTTCCGGCGCCGGGGAGCACAAGCAGCTCCACTGAGCCGGCAACGCACGCGGAAGCGGCCCGGACGGGATCTCTCCCCCGCCCGGGCCGCTTCGCTTTTGAGCGCCTATTTGAGGGCCTACAGCGCGCCCGCGCCTACAGGAGGGGCTGGGCGACGTCGCCGCGGAGACGGCTCCACTTCAGCCAGTCGCCCCACGACTCCTGCCAGTGGCCCCAGCCGTTGGTCGGCTCGAGCTTCCGCGGCGTGCCCCTGACGATGACGGGGTCGCCGATCAGGGTGTTCTTGAGGAACCACTTCGCGTTCGACGGGCTGACGTTGATGCAGCCGTGGCTGACATTGGAGTTGCCCTGGTCCCCCACCGACCACGGGGCCCCGTGGACGTATTCACCGCTGTTCGAGATCCGGACGGTGTCGTAGACGGTCGTCTGGTAGTACCCCGCGTCGCCGGGGCCGGCGTCGGGAGACGTCATCACGGTGACGTCCTCGCGGGACATCGCTAGATGGACGCCGCTGGTCGTGTAGTGCCTCCAGACGCCGCCCATGCCGGCGCTGATCGGGAAGTTCTGGATGACCTTCCCGTCGCGCCTGATCTTCATGTAGTGGGTCTGGGTGTCGGCCAGGCTGATCTGGGACCGCCCGATCGTGAAGTCGCGGACGTAGTCCTGCTTGCCGTACATCCCCTCGGCGCCGCGGACGCCCGAGAGGCGGGCCGTGAACCGGACCTTGGTGTAGGGCGGCCAGTAGGCCTTCGGCCGGAAGACGACGTTACGGTCGTCGTACCAGTGCCAGGCCCCCTCGACGGGCTGGGACGCCTGGACGAACAGGTTGCGCTCGACCGAGACACGGTCGGTGATCTTCTTGTCGAACGTGAGCATGATCGGCATACCCACGCCCACGGTGAGGCCGGTGTCCTGCTTGCTGGGCAGCAGCGTCTCGATCCCGAAGGTCGTGGTGCCCCTCTTCGTGGTGAACGCGCTGGACCTCTGGACGGTCCCTCCGCCGGGGGCGGCGGCCACGGCCGTGACGCTGTAGGAGACGCCAGGAGCCATCGGGCGCTCGCTCCGCCACTGGGTGTGGTCGGCGCTGTAAATGCCCGTCACAGGCTGCCCTCCGGCCCTTACGGTGACACTCTTGAGTGCCCCGCCGGCGGCGCCGACCGTGATGGGCAGTTCCGGAGGCAGCTCCCGCGCCCCGTCCATCGGGGTGATGGTGATCGCCGCCTTGGCCCCGGGCCCGTCGCCGTCCTGGTCCGTCGACGTGGCGGAACATCCCGTCGCCATGAGAAGGGCCAGCGCCCCTGCACCAGCTCGCACGTCGGTCTCCCCCCGCCTGATCGGTTTCTCTGGGTTATTCCCTGATCACGCTGGGTCCGAGCCTGGGAGAAGCCCTCTCCCGGCAAAAATCCGTCCGGCGGGTGAACGCGAAAACGTCGCGGGGGGGGGGGGGGAAACCCCCCCCCCCCCCCCCCCCCCGGGGGGGGGGGGGGGGGGGGGGGGGGGGGGGGGGGGGGGTGGGGGGGGGGGGGGGGGTGGCCACCCATGCCGGAGGCGGGCGGGCC